>DAIQOQ010000045.1:0-15923 GCA_036787795.1 Paludibacter sp.
GCAATATGATCAGGAGAAGTTCCGCAACAACCTCCGATAATATTGACTAATTTCTCGTCGAAGTATTCTTTCACCTGCACTGCCATCATTTCGGGTGTCTCGTCATATTCCCCAAACTGGTTGGGTAAGCCTGCGTTGGGGTATGCGCTGACAAACCAGGGTGAATGAGCATTTATTTCTTGTAAATAGGGCTTTAAATCTTTGGCTCCGAACGAGCAGTTTAGTCCTGTCGACAACAAATTGGCGTGACCAACTGATGCCAGAAAGGCACGGATAGTTTGACCGGACAAAGTACGACCACTGGTGTCGGCCACTGTTGCGGAAAGCATAATCTCAACACGTTTGCCAAGTTCGGTCATGGCTTCTTCAGCAGCAAAAATGGCGGCTTTAGCGTTTAATGTATCAAAGATTGTTTCAATCAGGAGTGCGTCGACTCCGCCTTCAATTAAGGCGAGAATCTGTTCTTTGTAAGCCAAAACCAGATCGTCAAAACTTACAGCTCGAAATGCCGGATTGTTTACGTCGGGTGACATGGAGGCTGTTTTGTTGGTTGGGCCAACGGCCCCTGCAACAAAACGAGGTTTGTTAGGATTCTTTGCTGTAAACTCATCGGCAGCTTGACGTGCTAAACGAGCTCCGGCCAGATTAATTTCCCGAACTAATGAAGCCATCCCGTAATCTTCCATGGAGATACGTTGGGCGTTGAAGGTGTTTGACTCTATGATGTCGGCACCGGCTTCTAAATAAGCTGCATGAATGCCACGAATTATATCGGGTTGAGTGAGTACCAATAAATCATTATTTCCTTTTACAGGACTGTTCCAATTGGCAAATCGTTCTCCACGGTAATCAGCTTCCGTTAATTTGTGGCGCTGTATCATTGTTCCCATCGCTCCGTCAAGTACGAGAATGCGATGTTCAAGTTCTGTTCTTAGTGTCATGTTTTTTGTTTTGAAATGCAAAGATAACTATATTCAATTTGTAATTCATAATTCATAATTCATAATTTGGTGTTTTGTGCAGATTATTAGCTCTTTTGCCCTAGATTTATTCTCTGCAAAGACATTGAAATACAAAAAAACGCTGAGGAAAATTCCACAGCGTTTAAATTATGCATTGTGCATTAATAATTATGCATTGATAAGTCCTTTTCCTGTCATCTCTTTGGGTTGTGGAATTCCCAGAATCTGACAAATTGAAGGAGCAACATCAGCCAAAATACCATTTTCAACTTTAGCATTTTTATTTCCTGTTACATAAATAAATGGAACGGGATTTAATGAATGAGCAGTATTTGGCGAGCCATCAGCATTTTCGGCATTATCAGCATTTCCATGATCAGCAATGATAATCACTTCGTAATCGTTAGCTTTAGCAGCTTCCACCACTTGTTTCACGCAATGGTCCACGGTAGTTATAGCTTTTTGAATGGCTTCGTATACGCCGGTATGACCAACCATATCGCCATTTGCAAAGTTTAATGCAACGAAATCAAATTTCTGCGTGTTTAATGCGGCTACCAGTTTGTCTGCAACTTCGAGGGCGCTCATTTCAGGTTGTAAATCGTAAGTCGCCACTTTGGGAGAAGACACCAGAATACGCTCTTCTCCATCAAATTCACTTTCGCGTCCGCCGGAGAAGAAGAAGGTTACATGAGCAAATTTTTCTGTTTCCGCAATGCGTAATTGTTTCAAGCCAAGACTGGAAATATATTCGCCCAGTGTATTTTGAACATTGTCTTTATCGAACAAAATATGTAAACCTTTATAGCTTGAATCGTAAGGCGTCATGCAATAATATTCCAATGGAATAGTGTGCATTCCTTCTTCCGGCATGTCTTGTTGAGTTAACACTACGGATAATTCTTTAGCCCGGTCGTTGCGGTAATTGAAGAAAATAATTACGTCACCGGATTCAATAGTTGCTAATGGTTTTCCATTTGCATCAACAGCCACGATTGGATTGATAAATTCATCAGTCACACTGGCATCGTACGATGCTTGCATGGCTGCAACCAGGTCTGTACTGGTTTCGCCTACGCCGTTTACCATTAGGTCGTATGATTTTTTTACACGATCCCAACGTTTGTCGCGATCCATAGCATAATAACGTCCGATGATCGATGCTATTTTAGTGTCTGTTTTGGCATTGTGCGCTATAAGTTTTTCGATAAACCCTTTTCCGCTGCGAGGATCCGTATCACGGCCATCCATAAAGCAATGAACAAAAGCATTGGAGATACCATATTCTTTTGCAATGTCAAGCAGTTTGAAGAGGTGATCTAATGAACTATGAACGCCACCATCGGAAACCAAACCCATAAAATGAATTTTCTTTTTGTTGTCACGGGCGTACGAATAAGCCTTAATAATTTCAGGGTTCTTCAGAATGCTGTTGTCGCGGCAGGCAATGTTGATTTTTACCAAATCCTGATAAACTACGCGTCCGGCACCGATGTTGAGGTGACCAACTTCTGAGTTTCCCATCTGACCTTCAGGAAGACCTACATCTTCGCCAGAGGCTAAAAGTTGAGAATTAGGATAATTTGCCACCAATGAATCAATGTAAGGAGTTGGTGTGCTGTAGATGACGTTAGAGTGAGTTGGTTTTCCAATTCCCCAGCCATCCAAAATCATAAGTAGTGCTTTCTTGCTCATATTATTTTGAAATTTATTATTTTTCGATATTCTCCTTCTCCTCGGAAGAGGGTCGGGGTGAGGTCTTTCTGAGGCTGCAAAAATACTCAATTTTTAGCGGTTTGCTATCGTTTTTTTGTTGATATTTGGGCGCTGTAAGTATATATTCTTTCAAATAATACTAAAATTTTTATCTTTGCACTTTAAAAATCCAGAAAATGATGTTTGTTGTTATTGCTTGTATGCTTGCTGGAATGGCTGGCGGATATTTATTTCGCAGTCGTAAAATCCAATTTGCTCATAGATTTATCCTCGGACTTATCTGGTTGCTGTTATTCTTGCTGGGGTTAGAGCTAGGGGCTAACAAAATGGTCGTTAGTCAATTCGGAGTACTTGGATTTGAAGCATTGTTGTTGGCTTTTGGTGGTACTTTGGGAAGCGTATTGGCTGCATGGTTACTTTGGACTTTTTGTTTAAAGAAAGGTGCAAGTAAATGAAAGGTAGTCTGGTTATTTTGTCGTTTTTTGCAACGGGATTACTGGTTGGTATTTTTCGTTGGCTTCCGGCCGAACTACAGTATTCTAATGCCAGCTTTTATGTGCTCTGTATACTTATGTTTTCTGTCGGATTTAGCATTGGCAATGACCCGCAGTCATTCCATCAGTTTAAAACCTTAAATTTGCGATTGGCTTTTCTTCCAGTGATGACAATTGTTGGTACCTGGATAGGTGTAATTGTAGTTGGTTTATTGATGAGAAATCGCAGTTTGACAGATTGCTTGGCGGTAGGTTCGGGTTTTGGATATTATTCGCTATCCAGCATTCTGATTACTCAGTACAAGGGAGTTGAATTAGGAACAATTGCATTGTTGTCTAACATAATGCGTGAAGTTATCACCTTGCTTTTTGCTCCATTTATACTAAAGTATTTTGGTACACTAGCCCCTATTTCTGCCGGTGGAGCTACCACTATGGATACAACTTTCCCTGTGATTGTCCATAATTCGGGCCCAGATTATGCTATTGTATCTATTTATCACGGATTCATTGTTGATTTTTCTGTGCCATTCTTAGTTACATTATTTTGCAGTTTATAATATAGTGTTTCTGTCAGCTAGGTATTGTAATTCGAAAAAATGTCTGAAAAGCACTAAACTCCATTGAATAATTTTGTACTTTTGCAGTATCTAAATAAAAAGTTAATATGGGTGTTTTCATTGAAATGTTTGATGAAATAAATCTGTGTTTTAGAAGAAAAATATTTCTTCTAAATTTTTGTTTGTCAATCTAATGTCATTTATTTTGGTATGAAAATAATCATAGTTGGTACAGCATTCCCTTATCGTGGTGGCTTGGCAGCATACAATGAGCGTTTGGCACGAGAATATGTAAAACGAGGCGATGAGGTTGAAATTATTACCTTCTCTCTTCAATATCCAGGATTCTTATTCCCCGGAAAATCGCAATATTCTACAGAATTTCCACCAAAGGATTTGATAATAAGTCGAATGATTCATTCAATGAATCCATTAAACTGGATTAAAGTTGGAAAGAGAATTAAGGGACAGACACCGGATATTGTTATTTTTAGCTATTGGATGGCTTTTATGGCTCCGTGTTTTGGTACCATTGCTCGTTATGCCCGGTCGCCAAAGACAAAAATGGTGGCTATGATTCATAATATGATCCCTCACGAACCAACTATTCTTGATAAACTCTTTCCGCGTTACTTTGTAAAATCTATAGATGGCTTTGTAGCTATGGCGGATTCTGTATTGGCGGATATTAATTCTTTTGATCCGGATAATAAACCCAAGGTTATGTCGCCTCATCCCATTTATGACCATTATGGTGCTGCCTTAACAAAAAAGGAAGCCGCGATGAAGCTTGGATTACATGAACAAAAACAATATATTTTGTTTTTTGGATTTATTCGTCATTACAAAGGTTTGGACTTATTGCTGGAAGCATTTGCTGATCCAAGATTACGCCAATTCCCAGTCAGGCTCATTGTTGCCGGAGAATTTTATGAAAATCCTCAGCCTTACCTTGAATTAATTATTAAATTGAAGTTGGAGGGATTGGTTGAGCTGCGAACTGGCTTTATCCCGGATAATGAAGTTCGGAATTATTTTAGTTTGGCTGATTTAGTTGCGCAGCCTTATCGAACTGCAACTCAAAGTGGAGTTAGTCAGATAGCGTATCATTTTGAAAAGCCTATGCTGGTAACTAATGTCGGGGGTTTGGCTGAGATTATTCCTGATGGTAAGGTTGGATATGTGGTTGGTGTGGATCCGGTTCAGATTGCTGACGCATTGGTTGATTTCTTCTCTAATCAACGATCTGAGAAGATGATCGAAAATATTAAAGTTGAAAAACAAAAATTCTTATGGTCGCGTATGACTGATGCGATTGATGGATTATTCTAGGCCTACTCTTTTCTCTAAGGGAACAAAATACTTTTCTTGAGTGTTCTGTTTGCAAAATTTCAAATTTTATTCATTAATCTCTCTTTTCCCAATCAGGGACTACAGCTCTTTATATATTATGGCAAGCGAAATAGTAGAAACGCCGATGATGAAACAATTCAACGAGATCAAAGCAATGCATCCGGATGCAATTTTGCTTTTTCGTTGTGGTGATTTTTACGAGACTTTTTCCACTGATGCTATTCGGGCATCACAGATTCTGGGTATTACATTAACCAAGAGGGCAAATGGCTCTGGTAAAACAATCGAACTAGCAGGCTTTCCTCATCATGCACTCGATACGTACTTGCCGAAACTGGTTCGCGCAGGAATGCGTGTGGCTATCTGTGATCAGCTTGAAGACCCAAAACTCACAAAAAAAATAGTAAAACGTGGAGTCACAGAATTAGTAACTCCAGGTGTTTCATATAGTGATACAACTCTAAATCATAAGGAAAATACCTTTTTAGCAAGTGTTTTTCTGAATAAGAATCATATTGGCGTTTCGTTTCTGGATATTTCTACAGGTGAATTTCTGGTTGCAGAAGGAACTGCTGACTATGTAGATAAATTATTAAATAGTTTTGGACCGAAAGAAGTTCTTTTTGATCGTTCGAAGAAAAAAGATTTCGAAGCTTTGTTTGGAACAAAGTTCTTTACATACGCGCTTGAAGACTGGGCTTTTACGCCCGGTGCTGCTCTGGAACGTTTGCTTAAGCACTTTGAAACTAAGAATCTTAAGGGTTTTGGGGTTGACAATCTGCCCAATGCTGTTGTTGCTGCCGGAGCCATCTTGCATTATCTGGATTTGACTCATCATCAACAGACCGGACATATAACGCAGTTGTCAAGAATTGAAGAAGAACGTTACGTGTGGCTCGATAGGTTTACTGTGCGTAATCTGGAACTGTATGGATCCATTAATGAGGGTGCCCGTACCTTGCTTGATGTAATTGATAAAACTATCAGTCCGATGGGGGCGCGTATGCTAAAACGTTGGGTTGCCTTTCCGTTGAAAGATGTAAAGCCTATCAGTGAACGTCTGAGTGTGGTAGAGTATTTCTTTAAAGATCCCGAATTAAAGCTTCTTCTTGAGCAAAACATAGCTCTGATTGGAGACTTGGAACGTATTATTTCCAAAGTGGCTGTGGGGCGTATCAATCCGCGTGAAGTTGTTCAACTAAAAGTGGCATTGAAAGCCATTGAGCCAATAAAAAAGGCGTGTCTGGAAGCGGATAACGTGACCTTAAAAAAAATAGCTGACCAATTGAATGCTTGTGCGGTTATTTCTGAAAAAATAGAAAATGAAGTCACTAACGATCCACCCAATATGGTTAGTCGTGGTGGTATTATTAAACCCGGTATTGATGCAGAATTAGATGAGTTGCGTCAGTTGGCTTATTCAGGAAAAGATTTCTTGCAAAAGATTCAGGAGCGTGAAAGTGAAGAAACGGGCATCCCAAGTTTGAAAATAAGTTTCAACAATGTTTTTGGATACTATATTGAAGTGCGGAATATGCACAAGGATAAGGTCCCAGATACATGGATTCGGAAGCAGACGCTGGTAAATGCAGAACGTTACATTACACAGGAACTCAAAGTGTATGAAGAAAAAATTTTGGGTGCCGAGGAAAAAATTCTGACTATTGAAACTAGACTTTTTAATGAGCTGGTGTTGAGTTTAGTTGATTATATTACGGCCATTCAGTTGGACTCTAATTTGATTGCGCAGTTAGATTGCCTTGTTTCGTTTGCCAAGGTGTCTGCAGAAAACAAATATGTTCGTCCGGAAGTTGCAGATACAGATGTATTAGACATAAAACAAGGTCGCCATCCTGTTATCGAGAAACAATTGCCGATAGGAGAAACTTATATTGCCAATGATGTGTATCTGGATAATGAAACTCAACAGATAATTATTATCACAGGTCCAAACATGTCGGGTAAGTCTGCATTGCTTCGTCAAACAGCTATCATTGTGTTGATGGCTCAGATTGGATGTTTTGTTCCGGTTGAAAGCGCTAAAATTGGTATTGTTGATAAGATATTCACCCGTGTAGGCGCGAGCGATAATATTTCGCAAGGCGAGTCAACTTTTATGGTGGAGATGAATGAAGCTGCTAGCATTCTGAATAATTTGTCGAGTCGCAGTCTGGTTCTTTTCGATGAATTAGGGCGTGGAACAAGTACGTATGATGGGATTTCTATTGCTTGGGCTATTGTGGAATATATTCATGAGCACCCAAATTGTAAAGCTAAAACTCTTTTTGCTACGCACTATCATGAACTGAATGAAATGGAAAAATCATTTCATCGGATTAAGAACTATAATGTGTCCGTGAAGGAAATTAATAAAAAGGTGATTTTTCTACGTAAGCTGGTTCGTGGAGGAAGTGAACATAGTTTTGGTATTCACGTGGCTAAAATGGCAGGGATGCCACAAAGTATAGTCAAACGTTCAGAACAAATATTAAAGCAGCTCGAAACGGATAATCGTCAATCAGGGGTTTCTAAGCCAGTGGGTGAAATTGCTCAACAACGTGAGGGTTTGCAGTTGAGCTTTTTTCAGCTTGATGATCCGGTGCTCGAGCAGATCCGCGACGAAATAAAGAATCTGGATGTTGATAATCTTACTCCGATCGAAGCTCTTAATAAACTTAATGAGGTTAAGCGTATCATCACGGGACGGTAAATTGCACACTCGTCATATATCTGTGTCATTAATATTGCATATAAATACATTTTAATGAAAGTCAGGTGCGTGAGTATAAGTTTTAAGTCCTGAAATATTATAAAAACGCATTTTTTAGCGGGCGAAACTAAAAAAAACAGTACTTTTGTGCTTTCTTTTTTAGAAATAAGTAAGCAATAATATTTAATGATCTGTTCCCTGAAATCAAAATTCAGATAAACAGTCTTGTACTCGTAGCTATTTACTTGTAACTACTTAAAACACTCAAACAAATATATTTTTTATTGTATGAAGAAACATAATTTTAATGCCGGTCCTTCTATTTTACCACGTGAGGTTATTGAAAAAACGGCGCAGGCAGTATTGGATTTTAATGGTTCAGGTTTATCAGTATTGGAAATCAGTCACCGTTCAAAGGATTTTCAAGCGGTAGTTGACGAAACGATTGCACTCTTCAAGGAATTATTGAATATTCCCGAAGGTTATTCTGTTCTTTTTTTAGGGAGTGGTGCCAGCATGCAGTTTTGTATGATTCCATTTAATCTTCTCGAAAAGAAAGCAGCATATTTAAATACGGGTGTTTGGGCTAATAAAGCCATGAAAGAGGCGAAAGGATTTGGTGAAACAGTGGAAGTAGCTTCGTCTAAAGATGCCAACTATACTTTTGTCCCTAAAGGCTATGTAATTCCGACTGATGCTGATTATTTTCATATTACAACAAATAATACGATTTATGGAACGGAAATCCTGACAGACCTTGATTCTCCGGTACCATTAATTGCTGATATGTCTTCTGATATTTTCTCCCGTCCAATGGATGTTTCTAAATATGGAATGATTTATGGTGGGGCGCAAAAAAATCTAGCTCCTGCAGGTTTGGCCTTTGTTATAATAAAAGATGAGCTGCTGGGAAAGGTATCGCGTTATATTCCGACTATGCTTAATTATAAAACGCATATTACTGAAGGATCAATGTTTAATACTCCACCGGTATTGCCTATTTATAGCGCTATGGAAACCTTGCGCTGGTTGAAAGCTAATGGCGGTTTGGTTGAGATGGAAAGGAAAAATATTGCAAAAGCTGAATTGCTTTACAATACAATTGATAACAGCAAAATCTTTGTGGGGACGGCAGCAAAAGAAGATCGTTCGCGCATGAATATTTGTTTTGTTATGAAACCAGAATATCAGTCGTTGGAAGCCGATTTCCAAAAATTTGCTTCAGATCGGGGTATGGTTGGAGTTAAAGGTCACCGTTCAGTTGGAGGTTTTCGTGCATCTGTTTATAATGCAATGCCAATTGAGAGTGTTCAGGCACTTGTTGACTGTATGTTGGAATTCGAAAAATTAAACGCTTAGAAATAAACATAACAATAGGCACTTTAGTGCCTATTGTTTTTAAATAGTCTATCATATGAAAGTTCTTATTGCTACCGATAAACCGTTTGCAAAAATAGCGGTGGACGGTATTCGTCAGGAAATTGAGGCAGCTGGCTTTGAATTGGCTCTTCTTGAAAAATATACAGTAAAGCAACAACTTCTTGATGCTGTTGTTGATGCTGATGCCATTATTATCCGTAGTGATATTATTGATGCGGAAGTTATTGCTGCAGCCAAGCAGTTGAAAATTGTAGTTCGTGCTGGCGCGGGGTACGATAATGTTGATTTGGCAGCCGCTACCAAAGCTGGCATTTGTGTGATGAATACACCAGGTCAGAATGCGAATGCAGTAGCAGAACTCGTTTTTGGATTACTTGTTTTTGCCGTTCGCAATTTCTATAATGGTACTTCAGGAACAGAATTGAAGGGAAAAAAATTGGGTATCCATGCTTACGGTAACGTTGGTCGCAATGTGGCTCGTATAGCAAAAGGATTTGGTATGGAACTGTTTGCTTTTGATGCGTTTTGCCCTGCCGAAGTGATAGAAAAGGACGGTGTAAAAGCTTTATCGTCGGCGGAAGAGCTTTACAGTGTCTCTGATATTGTTTCATTACATATTCCAGCCACAGCAGAGACTAAACAATCGATTAATGCTGCATTGTTGGGTCGGATGCCCAAAGGTGGCATTCTGGTTAATACGGCTCGTAAAGAGGTTGTACATGAAGCAGAAATCCTCGAGTTTATGGAGTCACATACTGATTTTAAATATGTGACTGATATCCTTCCTGCTAATGATGCTGTGATGAAAGAAAAGGTTGGATCCCGATATTTCTCAACACCTAAAAAAATGGGAGCTCAAACTTCTGAGGCTAACATTAATGCAGGTATTGCTGCTGCTAAGCAGATTGTTGGCTTCATAAAAAACGGGATCGAAACATTTAAGGTGAATAAATAGCTTTAATTAAAGCATAAACAAAATCAGCCCTGAAAACTTAATGTTTTTAGGGCTGATTTCGTTTGTTTAGGCACTTCTTTGGACTTTTGCTACTTGTCTATTATAGTTGTTCAATTTTGCTCACTTGATTTGGATGTTTTTTTTTGTAAAATGATAGTTAGGCTTAGTGGTGCTTTGAGCCAATAAATGAACAAATAGGGAGCTTCTATAATTTATCGAGATTTTTTTTGATTGACTAAAAACCAATTAATTAAGAAGTGTCCTTGCAAGAGAATGAATTTATTCGAGTTAAATAAGACTATTTTTTGTCAAAGTAATTACTATAAGATAGGTTTATCTCTTTAAATTTTCTTCTTTTAATATGCAATATAAATCAACAAAATAAAAATCCAACGTAAATATATATAATATATCAGGATGAATTTAAGTTTTGTTGGCCGATGATCTGATTTATCGGATGAGTTAATCTTTTTTTTTGTTACCCTTCCAAATAATATATTCCAAGTTTTCTGGTTATTTCAGCAGGCGATAAATTTCTAAAGTTTAATACGCAAGATTTGTCTGCTGTAATATTCTATTGTGATGATGATTATATAATTGTGAATCTGTAAGTTGATCTAACGTAAAAAAAGGTTGCACTGTTCAAAAGTTTGATGCCGGATAGTTCCCTACAGTTAATGCTACGTATATATATATACTACTACAAAACACTAATTATCAGAGATGCGTATTTGAATATGTATCTTTGGTTGTCAATTACAAATAATTTTTCGATGTGAAACGAGCATCTAAACATGCATTAAAACCAAAGGTCATGTTTATTGCGAGTTCCATGCGACAACTATTAAAAATATAAATAAACGCATGAAAAAATACATTCTGCTAATCACGATATTCATATTTCTGTTCCACCATTTTTCTTTTGGGCAAGGTTCTACATATAGTGGCTCTTATACGAGTTCATCTCCTATTGTACTTGAAAATGTCAGCAACCAAACTATTAATGGTTTGGAAATTAGTAATTCGTCTGGGCGTTGCATTTATCTCTCCAACTGCTCTAATGTGACAATTAAAAATTGCAAATTGGGCCCATCAAGTGGCGAAGGAATTTATCTTGCAAACTGCACTAACATCACTGTAACTAATTGCTCTATGGATGCAGTGGCGAGTGGTGTTGTTGCCGATGTTGCTTCTGGAATTAAAGTTACGTATAACGATGTTAGAAATGTGCAGGGGCCTATGCCTCGTGGACAAATGGTTCAATTTGGAAATGTAACAGGAACAGGAAATGTAATATCCTATAATGCAGGGGAGAATATTACAGGGCAAAGTTATCCGGAAGATGAGATTAGTCTGTACATGTCTAGTGGTACAGCCGACGATCCGATACAGGTAGTTGGAAACTGGATACGTGGGGGAGGACCTTCGGCTTCGGGAGGAGGAATAATGACCGGCGATATGGGTGGTTCGTATATTCTTGTGCAAGACAATATTCTTGTGAACCCTGGGCAATATGGAATTACTATTGCTAGTGGACATGATATTATAATCAAAAATAATAAAATATTTTCGGAGAAAACAGCGGTCAGCAATGTTGGACTTTCAGCTTACAAACAGTATGAAGTAGATACCTACTCAAATACAATTATGAACAATCAGGTCAATTTTACAAACAAGAATGGAATCCTGAATGACATGTGGAATTCAGGAAATGCAGGCACTATAACAGGATGGAATACAAATGTCCATAATGCCAATTTGAATTCATCTATTTTACCTTCGACAATAATAGGGCGGGCTAAGTTAGCAGGTACTGATGTGACCACTCCAACTGCGGTTAATTACAAAATTTCACCCAACCCTTCATTTGGTGAATCAATAATTGTATCCTCAGATACACCCAATGCTATAAAAATAGCAGTATATAGTTCGACTGGGCAAAAAATGATTGATCAATCTATCAGTAGTACGCGTACAGTGGTAGATACAAGTAGTCTTACAGCAGGAGTTTATGTTGTCAAGATATCGAATGCAGATGATAGTGTTGTCGAGGCAAGAAAGATAACCGTGAAAAAATAACTCATTTTCTTTGTGCTTTGGTGTTGAATTCTTTGGAACTATAAATAAGGCTGTAATCCGATCAGTTTCTTGTTATTGTTCTTTTTCCAAAACCAGTTGTTTATTTTGTAAGTTATGTAAGCGCTTCCGGCACCCAGGATAGCTCCTGCCAGTACATCCGAAGGGTAGTGCATCCCCAGATTCATTCGGGAATATCCAACGGAGCAAGCCCAAAAATAACTTGGAGCAATCACATACCATTTTGGATACTTTAGACTAAGTGCTGTGGCAGTTGTAAATGCTAATGAAGTATGGCCGGAAGGAAAAGAAAGCGATGTTTCGGTCTCGTACGCAGTAATTTTATCGGGATATGTAGCGCCTGGCCGTGGGCGTCTTACAATTTCTTTCATGGAATAAGTAAGTATTCCATCCACTCCGATGCTGGCTCCAACATAAAGTGAACTTTTCAACAAATCATCATCCTTATCAATAAGTGCTATTATACCCATAACAACAGGTGTGGAAATTGTAACAGCTGTAGTCGTGTTGGAAATGAATTTGGAATATTGACGAAGTCCTCCCGGGCTATTAATACTTCTTAACAGCTTTACCTCTGTATTTTGTGCTGCTATTTGGATGCTAAAAACAGAAAAGACACTCCAAAGCAGAATAATTGTCGTAAATTTGCGCATATTTTTTTGAGATCAAAGATAATTATAATTTGTCAAATGATTCAACTTTGCTAATCTGAGTAGCTCTTGTCGAATTAAGACCATAACATTAAAATAGCAAGAGCTTACGTTATTATCAGAATGTTTAAAATTTCAATCGTCGGACCCGAATCAACCGGAAAAACATACTTAGCCAGTCATTTAGCTGAGTCTTTTGGTTCGCCCTGGATTCCCGAGTACGCTCGTGAATATGTTGAAAAGCTGAACCGTCCATACACATACGAAGATGTTTGTAATATTGCTTTGAAACAAATTGAACAGGAAAAGTTTTACGAAAATCAATCCACAGATAAACCATTTGTTTTTTTTGATACCGATTTGATTATAACAAAAGTCTGGTTTTCTTACTGTTTTAATGAAATACCCGACTTTCTCACTGAACGAATGCAGGCAAATTATTTTGATCTGTACTTGCTTTGTGTTCCCGATTTACCTTGGGAGCCCGATTCGGTTCGGGAACATGGCGAAGATCGCGAGTTCTTCTTTAATTGGTATAAAAGAGAAATAGAACAAACGGGGAAACCCTATATTGCAGTTAGCGGGGTTGGTCGTGCGCGGATTGAGAACGCGATTGAGGCCTTGAGGCTGTTTGAAGGACAGCATAGATAAGAAATAGATAATATTTAATGATCTATTTCTATGAAAGCAAAATGCAGATAAATGTCTTGTAACTTGCAACTACTTCTAAAAAATTAAAATATTAAATCATGAATAAGGATTTATTAGACACAATAAAAAAGCTATCACAATTAGAGGAGTTTAAGGATGTTTGCCATGAGCAGAGCAATAATGATCCGATGCCATCGGTGGATGTATTGCAAGAAATTGTTCAGTTGGCGCGCTCTATTTTATTTCCCGGATATTTTGGTGATTCGGCTGTAAATTCGCAAACAATGATGTATCACATCGGTGTAAATATTGATAGGTTACATTTATTACTTGCTCAGCAAATTAAGGCTGGAATTTGCTTTAGTTGTCACAACGACCTCAAACAAGGTGCTGAAATAGAAAAAGCAGGAACCGAGAAAGCTACTAAGTTTATTATTCAATTGCCGGAGATACGGAAGAGCCTTCATACTGATGTTATTGCAGCTTATAATGGCGATCCGGCTGCAAAAAGTTTTGGTGAAGTGATATTCTGTTATCCGAGTATAAAGGCTATCAGTAATTATCGTGTAGCGCATGCCTTGCTAAAGCTTGATGTGCCTCTTATTCCGCGTATTATTACCGAAATGGCTCACTCTGAAACCGGAATTGATATTCATCCCGGGGCAACTATTGGTAATTATTTTACAATTGACCACGGAACAGGTGTGGTTATAGGAGAGACGACTATCATTGGAAACAATGTAAAAATGTATCAAGGAGTTACGCTTGGTGCAAAAAGTTTTCCATTGGACGAGAATGGTAATCCGATTAAAGGAATTGATCGTCATCCTCATATTGGGAATGATGTTATCATCTATTCCAATTCTACTATTTTAGGGAATGTAACGGTAGGTGATGGGGCTGTGATAGGAGGAAACCTTTGGATTGACGCTGATGTTCCTGCCAATGCAAAACTTGCACAGAATAAGAAAATGAGTAAATAAGAAAATCAAATCAGTCTCAAGTTGCATCGCTGTTCATTTCTGAAAATGGATGATGATAAACGATAGACAAAAAGAGAAAGAAAATTATATGGAATTTGAAATGTTAGCAAAAACCTTTCGTGGGTTGGAAGAAGTGTTGGCCACTGAATTGGTAAATATCGGCGCCAACAATGTACAGATTCAACGACGAGCGGTTAGTTTTACCGGTGATAAAGCTATGATGTACAAAGCCAATTTGTACTGCAGGACGGCCTCACGTATTCTAAAGCCGATTTTATCCTTCGACGCTTCAAATCCCGATGAAGTTTATGAACAAATAAAAAAGATAAATTGGGACGATTATATGTCAGTCGATAGCACTTTTGCTATTGATTCAACAGTCTTCTCAGAGGTCTTTCGTCATTCCAAATTTGTGGCTTATCGTGTAAAAGATGCTATTGCCGACTGGTTTACTGAAAAATATGACCGCCGACCATCTGTGCGAATTGACGGTCCGCAATTGATGATCAATATTCATATTGCAGAACATCGTTGTACGCTTTCACTGGACAGTTCGGGAGAATCGCTTCATAAGCGTGGTTATCGGGTGGCTCAAACCGAAGCGCCTATCAATGAAGCTCTGGCTGCCGGGATGTTGCTCATGGCTGATTGGAAAGGGCAGTCGAACTTCGTAGATCCGATGTGTGGTTCAGGAACCTTATTAATCGAAGCAGCCTTGATAGCATTAAATATTCCACCTGGCATTTACCGTTCATCATTTGCTTTTGAAAAATGGACCGATTTTGACGAAGAACTTTTTGACAATTTATACAATGACGACTCGTATGAACGTCCGTTTAATTTTAAAATCTATGGTTCTGATAATTCACCCAGAGCAATTAAAATTGCCGAACAAAATGTGAAAAGTACAGGCTTAAGTAAATATATAGAATTGCAGGTTATGCCGGTTCAAAAGCTGGAAGCTCCGGCAGAGAACTGCCTGGTGGTAACTAATCCTCCTTACGGCGAACGTATAACGTCTGATGATATTTACGGATTGTACGCTGCATTGGGTACTACAGTGAAACATAAATTTGCAGGAAGTACCGTTTGGGTTATCAGTTCTCATGAGGAATGTCTCGATAAAATAGGACTGAAACCGACTGAACGAATTCGTCTGTTGAATGGTTCTCTTGACTGTTGGTATTGCCGATATGATATTTTTGCAGGAAAACGAAACGATTTTGTAGCCCAAAAGCGGAATAATTTATAAGGTCAATATCATATTCCTCAATTGATTGTCTGCTCTGAATTGTCAACCGTCAACTTTTATTTGTAATTAGTTTGTAATTCCAAAATAAAAGTCTTACTTTTGCAGCGCAATTGCCCAGATGGCGGAATTGGTAGACGCGCTGGTCTCAAACACCAGTGGA
>DAIQOQ010000046.1:0-3511 GCA_036787795.1 Paludibacter sp.
CCAGTTGGTCATATTCCATACTAAAGACTTCGAATGCATCGAAAAAAGCAATCAGTACTTTATCTGCCTCATTCCGAATGGCACGGGCATCTACGGTTTCGACCATCGAATCTTCTGCGATGCGCTGCATATATAAACTCTCGAACTGTGCATTAAGTGTAGTCAAATGATTGAACAATAGAGCCAACTGTAAGGCCGATACGGCAGTGCTGATTTCGGCATTGGTATGGTAGTCGGTCAACAAATCGTCGAATCGCTTGGTGTTGTCGGCGTAATTGGTGGTGCCAATATCGCTACCATGTTTATCCAAAAAGCGCTTCAAAACAGCCACATGCTCTGCCGTGTCGGCAATGCTCAGTTTGCTGAATGTTTTTACCTGCTTAAATACCGATTTGATCAATGTCCTCCGTTCGGCATTCATTGCAGACAACTGTTTGCTAATGATATTGCTTTGTTCCTGAGCCTTTATTTCAGCTATTTGCGGCATAAATGCAGTCAGGCGTTCGAACGATTTTTTCAGGTGAAGCGATTCGGGTTGGTACTTCGAAACTATTTCGACAATTCGATTTACAAAAACACAGTACTCTGTATTCCACAGATGAGTGAGCGCTAATCGGATAATGGTGACTTTCATAAACGTTTAAAAGCAATTTGTTTGTATTTGAGATTAACTGACACAAAAATAAAAATAAATTTCGAAAAAATAATGCGTAAATATCAATTTTTATTACTTTTGAATTAAATTTTATGTTCAATGATAAATATGAATCATAGAAAATAAAAATAATCAGCTTTGCGCAAGCTACGCAAAGTCCATTTCATTTTAAAGTATACTTGCGTAATTTACGCAAGTATGAATCTATTTTAAATGGTTAATGCGCAAGTTACGCAAAGCCTATTTTATTTTAAAGCATTCTTGCGTAGATTACGCAAGCTAGATTCAATTCTATTTTGCTAATGCGTAAGCTACGCAAGCTTGAATATTAAATTTTGGTTGTTACGTAAGTTACGCAAGGAGGAAATAAAAACAGTTGAATAATTCTAATGGTTTAATGACTTAATAAAAATTCAGGTTACTGAAAATTTGATTAAGCCAGATATAGTTCAGATAAAAAACAGCCTATCGTAGTTATACGATAGGCTGTTTTTTATTAGGAGTATTCATTTTATTAAGTCGTCGTCTTCCAGCTGGAAAATTTTCTCAACATTTGTTTCAAAACAACGTGCAATTTTTAGTGCCAATAAAGTTGATGGCACATATTTCCCCAACTCCATAGCGTTGATTGTTTGCCGGCTAACTCCTACATAGTCGGCGAGCTGTTGTTGAGTTATATTTTTAATTGCTCTTTCAACTTTTATATTATTCTTCATTTTGAGTTGATTTGTCCAGATTATAAATCGCAATCTTGAATTTTATTATAAACAATATTAGAATGGAAAATAGATTGAAGTATAGAATTTCTAAAAAAACAAATCCGTAAATGAAGAGTTCGCAAAAGATCAGAATCAGAGAATTAATCAATAATGCCCATACCAATGAATTACTCCTTATTTGTGAAATGTATTCGTCTTCGCACTTTTCTTTTGAGAAGGCAATGAATAGAAGTGAAACAATGAGTCCAATATAGGTTATTTCATCCAGAATATCATTTTTGATGAGTGTAAACCAGTGGGTTGAATTCCCAATGTCATTGTTTATAATTGCAAATACGGGAACATTCAATTCCGCTCTGGATCCACTTGTAGTAAAACAAAAGTACAAAAATAGCAACCCGAAAGGGACTAATAAAATCCAACCCAGTTTCTGAAACTGGGAAGGGAATAAATAATTTTTTGTCATATCGATTAGTTTTAAATTTACGACACAAAAGTAATGTATTTATTACATAATGACAAACAAACTTTACATTTTTATTTGAATATGGATTAAGTTCTGAGTTTATTTAACCTTGCGATACAAAAAACAGCCGGTCACATTGCTGCAACCGGCTGTTTTAAATCTCAATTATGAATTATGCATTCTGAATTATGCATTAAACTCAATATTCGTCCCAGCTCTTAATCTTGATGTCTTCGAAACTCATGGTACAGAAGGCTGTGATAAAGGCTGAAGCCAGACGGGCATTGGTAAACAGCGGAATATTGTAGTCGATAGCTCCACGGCGAATGATATAGTCGTTCGCCAACTCGCGTTTCGATGTATTCTTCGGAATATTGATAACCAAATCAAATTCTTTGTTGGCAATCATACTCTTCACGTTCAACTCTCCGTCCTCGTCGGGCCAACTTACAGCCGTAGCATGTATGCCATTGTCTTGCAGGAATCGTTGTGTTCCGTGTGTGGCATAGAGCTCGTATCCTTTCTTTTGCAATAGCAGACAGGCTTCCGAAAGTTCCAGTTTCGACTTGGTTTCTCCCGACGAAATCAGAATTCGTTTTTCCGGAATGCGATAACCTACCGAAAGCAATGATTTGAGAATGGCTTCCGAGAAATCGTCGCCTATACAACCCACTTCACCGGTCGAAGCCATGTCCACACCCAATACCGGGTCGGCTTGCTGCAAGCGGGCAAAAGAGAACTGCGAAGCTTTGATGCCCACATAATCCAGGTCGAAAGCCGATTTCTCGGGTTTCTCCACGGGTAATCCCAGCATGACTTTCGTAGCCAGTTCAATAAAGTTTATTTTCAATACCTTGGATACGAATGGGAAACTACGTGACGAACGCAGGTTACACTCAATTACCTTGATGTAATTGTCGCGTGCCAGGAACTGGATATTGAATGGTCCTGAGATATTAAGCGATTTAGCAATTTCGCTGGCAATTTTCTTTATGCGGCGAATTGTTTCCACATAAATCTTTTGCGGAGGAAACTGGGTAGTGGCATCGCCCGAGTGAACTCCGGCAAACTCTACGTGTTCCGAGATGGCATACACCAGAATTTCTCCTTTGCTGGCCACTGCATCGATCTCTATTTCTTTGCAACGCTCAATAAATTCGGAGATAACCACCGGATGCTTTTTCGATACGTCGGTAGCCAGTTTTAGGAAGTTTTCCAGCTGCGAAGAATCATAACATACATTCATGGCTGCTCCCGAGAGCACGTAAGACGGACGAACCAGTACCGGATAACCAATACCTTCTACAAACTCGTTTACATCGTCGAAGGTCGTGAGCTCTTTCCAGCGTGGCTGATCGATGCCCAGGGTGTCGAGCATCGATGAAAATTTATGACGGTCTTCGGCCATATCGATAAAGTCAGCTTGCGTACCCAGAATGTTGACCTTCGATTCGGCTAGCTTCAGTGCCAGGTTGTTTGGAATTTGTCCTCCGGTGGAAACAATTGTTCCCATGGGGTTTTCCATATCAATAATGTCCATTACGCGCTCAAAGCTCAATTCATCGAAGTACAGGCGGTCGCACATATCATAGTCGGTCGACACTGTTTCGGGATTATAGTTGATCATTACCGAGCGGAAACCCTGCTTGCGAATAGTAAGCAGAGCGTTAA
>DAIQOQ010000046.1:3611-15834 GCA_036787795.1 Paludibacter sp.
TAGTTGATCATTACCGAGCGGAAACCCTGCTTGCGAATAGTAAGCAGAGCGTTAACGCCGCACCAGTCGAACTCAACCGACGAACCGATACGATAAGCTCCCGAACCAAGCACCACCACCGAACGATGATCGCCCAGATAGTGTACGTCGCTGGCCGTTCCACCGTAAGTGAGGTACAAATAGTTAGTCTGTGCCGGATATTCGGCTGCCAGTGTATCAATTTGTTTTACTACCGGCACTATGCCACGGCTTTTGCGGTGAAGGCGCGTCAGTTTTATATTATCATCAATATCGTCGCTGCTGCATTTAGTTACCAAGCGTGTGATCTGGAAATCGGAGAATCCCATTTCTTTAGCACGACGAAGTACTGCATCGGGTAATTCGGTTAACGAATTGAATGTTTCCAATTCATGTTCTTTATCAACAATCGCTTGCAGCTTGTATAAGAACCAGCGGTCAATCTTGGTCAACTCATGCAAGCGGTCTACAGTATAGCCAGTGTGTAAAGCCTGTGCCAGATAGAATACACGTTTGTCGGTTGGTTTCGACAGAGCCGTATCCACATCGTCGGCAAAAAGATCTTTGTTGGCAACAAATCCGTGCATACCCAGCCCGATCATACGCAGCCCTTTCTGGAATGCTTCTTCAAAACTACGTCCGATTGACATAATTTCGCCTACCGACTTCATACTGCTACCCAACTGGCGCGAAACGCCCTGGAATTTACCCAAATCCCAACGTGGAATCTTGCAAACAATATAGTCGAGAGCCGGTTCGAAGAACGCCGAAGTATCTTTGGTAACCGAGTTTTTCAGTTCGGGCAGTCCGTAACCCAGTCCTAATTTAGCTGCTACAAAAGCCAACGGATAACCGGTTGCTTTGGATGCCAGGGCGGATGAACGGCTCAGACGGGCATTTACTTCAATAACCCGGTAATCTTCCGATGCCGGATCAAAAGCATACTGCACGTTACATTCACCCACAATGCCGATATGACGGATAATGCGGATGGCCAGTTCGCGAAGCTTGTGATATTCGCTGTTGGTCAATGTTTGCGAAGGTGCCACCACGATACTTTCGCCGGTATGAATACCCAGCGGATCGAAGTTTTCCATATTACAAACTGTGATACAGTTGTCGTATTTATCGCGGACTACTTCGTATTCAATTTCTTTCCAGCCTTTCAGCGATTTTTCTACCAATACCTGCGAAGAATAGGCAAATGCTTTTTCAACCAGTGCTCGCAGCTCTGTGTCGTTGTCGCAAAAGCCGCTACCCATTCCGCCAAGTGCATAAGCAGCCCGAACGATAACCGGATAACCTAATTCATTAGCTGCACGAACAGCATTCTCAAGATCATTTACGGCTTCACTTTTAATGTACTTCACATCAATTTCGTGTAGCTTCTGATTGAAAATTTCGCGGTCCTCGGTGTCGATAATCGATTGTACCGGAGTTCCCAGTACGCGTACGCCGTATTTTTCAAATATTTTATTTCTGAATAAAGCCACTCCACAGTTTAATGCTGTTTGCCCTCCAAAAGAAAGGAACACACCGTCGGGACGTTCTTTTTCAATGACACGTTCAACAAAGTCGGGAGTGACAGGCAAAAAGTATACTTTATCGGCAATGCCTTCCGAAGTTTGCACAGTGGCAATATTCGGATTGATAAGTACCGTTTGTATTCCTTCTTCTTTTAATGCTTTCAGGGCTTGTGAGCCGGAGTAATCAAACTCACCGGCTTCACCGATTTTCAGTGCTCCCGAACCAAGTACCAATACTTTTTTGATTTCACCTTTTTCAGCTCCGTTGTAAACGTGTTTGGTTACCAGGCGCGACTCCAGTTCCTCTTCAATCATTTGAGGAATTGGTTTCGAAAAATCGGTCAGTGTTTTGATAAATACGTCGAACAGGAATTCTGTGTCGGTTGGGCCTGAAGAGGCTTCCGGGTGAAATTGTGCCGAAAACCAGGGTTTGGTTTTGTGGCGAATACCTTCATTGGTTCCGTCGTTCATATTTACGAATAACGGCTCCCAGTCAGCACCCAGTGTTTTGCCATCAACAGCAAAGCCGTGGTTCTGTGAGGTAATAAATGCGCGGTTTGTTCCAACCAATTGTACCGGTTGGTTATGACTACGGTGACCGTATTTCAGTTTATAGGTTTTTGCACCACCAGCTACCGAGAGTAACTGATTACCCATACAAATACCGAAAATAGGCTTTCCGGTTTGCATAGCTGTTTGGATATTTCGTACGGTGTCTTTTGCATATTCCGGATCACCGGGACCATTGGAGATAAACAAGCCGTCGAATTCAATGTGGTTAAAGTCATAGTCCCAGGGCACACGAATCACTGTGGTGTCGCGTTTCAACAGGCAGCGGAGAATATTATGTTTCACTCCACAGTCAACCAAAAGTATGCGGTGCTTTCCAGTTCCGTAAGTGATGACTTCATCGCAACTAACTTTGGCTACCTGATTTTCATCATCAGGATTGATAAAGTCAATATCATCTCCATCGGGAAACACAAATTTCCCTTTCATCGTTCCTTTTTCACGAACCAGCTTTGTTAGCTCACGGGTGTCTACACCAAATATTCCGGGTACTTTATTCTCTATTAACCATTCGCTCAGACTTTTTCCTGCATTCCAATGACTATATTGAAAAGAAAAATCGGAAATAATCAGGCCGGTTGCTTGAATTTTTTCCGATTCATAAAAAGTAGAAAGTCCGTTTTGAATAGTGTCATTCGGAACACCATAATTACCAACTAACGGAAACGTGATTGTTAATAACTGACCGGCGTAAGATGGGTCGGTCAAACTCTCGGGATACCCGACCATAGCGGTATTAAAAACAACTTCGCCGGCTACCGGTTTCTCGTAACCAAAAGATTTTCCTTTAAAAACGGTTCCATCTTCCAACACTAAGTGGAGAGGCTTGTACTCTTGCATATATCTTTTTTTGATTGAATTGTCTATTTCGACTCAATTGTCCAAATTTGTGCAAAAGTACTGCTTTTTCCTATATGATGCAACCCTATAATTGTAAAATTGCTATTTATTTAATCTGTTTATTCTTTATACGATATCAGATTGTCAATAAATAAGTTGAAAGAGAATAAATATACGGGAAACAAGACTTGAAATACGGCCTCCCGAAGACATCAATAGAGTCAGATTTCTACTCTTTTAATCTTGTTTTTGTATTCGCTTTTAATAACCAACGGTACTGATTCTACAGTAACATTACTAGTATCCAATCCGTAAGCTCTTGAATCGGTTATACCCAGATGTTTTATGATATTGTATAAATTCATGGTGAAACGCTCCTTAAACATTAAGCCCTGATTCTGGTTATAAACCCGATGAATGATAATAAAGCGGAAATCTCCGGGAATATTATTCTTCCTCAAGGAAGGATAGTTGCTCGTCAGATCGAATTCTTTATTTTCAACCAGTTCATCAATAATTTGACGGAAATACAGATTGATCAATGGTTGTACCTGGAATCCAAGTTTAATATTGATACGATACAAAGTATCCGGAATTATTTTCTCAAAAGTATATTCAAAGGTAGTCGGATCATCCAAATGATCAATGTGCAGAATCCAATAATTATCGGCCCGTTTCGGTTGCTTGTTTAAAATAGAGTAGATTATTTTTCCTTCAATATCTGTTTTTATATTGGCTTTACTTAAGTATACCAGATTCGTAGAGTATTTAGGAATAGTTACATCCTTATTTACGTCCGAGAGAATATTATAGAATGATTTCAGCTCAAGGAACTGCATATATTTATTCTTAATGATCCGGGCATTGAACCAAATAAACATAATCGAGAAAATTGCTCCGGCTATCAAGATCGTAACCCAACCTCCATGCATAAATTTAAACATGTTTGCGGTCAGAAAAGCAAATTCAATGGTCAGGAATACAGATACAAACGGAATTACAAACACAGCTTTAATATTTTGCATCCGCAGGTAGAATCCGAGCAGTAAGGTTGTCATTAACATGGTAATGGTGATTGACAATCCGTATGCAGCTTCCATATTGCTTGAAGTCTGGAAATAAAGCACCATGACGATGCAGAATATATACAAGAACCAGTTTACAAACGGGATGTATAATTGTCCTTTAACTTCAGTTGGATATTTAATTCGTTGCCGTGGCCAGAAGTTCAGGCTCATTCCTTCACTGAAGATGGTGAATGAACCGCTTATAAGAGCCTGGCTAGCGATTACGGCAGCCACTGTAGCCATTGTTACACCGAAAATAAGAAAGCTTTCGGGCATTAATGCGTAGAAGGGATTAGTCGTTTCTGTAATCTGGTCCAAATGAGTAATCACCCAGGCTCCTTGTCCTAAATAATTTAATATCAGAGCTGACTTTACAAAGACCCAACTCACCCTAATATTTTTAATCCCGCAATGTCCTAAATCCGAATAAAGCGCTTCGGCTCCGGTTGTACATAAAAAAACAGCCCCAAGAATTAGGAACCAGCTTGGAGATGTAATCAAAAGGTTGGCAGCATAATATGGATTGAATGCTTTTAAAATAGGAGCAAATTTGAAAATTTCAATCAGACCCAGGATGCCCAGCATGCTAAACCAAATAACCATCATCGGTCCGAATGATTTTCCAATAATCTTAGTTCCAAATTGCTGGATAAGGAATAACGCTGATATGATGATAATGCTTATAGGAACTACAGGAGTACTACTGTTTAAGCCCCTTAATCCCTCAATGGCAGAAACTACAGTAATGGACGGAGTGATTATTCCATCGGCAATTAAGGTGCTGGCACCAATTATTGCAATGACATATAACCACTTTTTCTTACTTTTACGAACCAGAGCATATAAGGCTAATATTCCACCTTCGCCTTTGTTGTCGGCGCGTAAGGTTATCAGCACATATTTTATAGTTGTTTGTAATGTTATAGTCCAGATAATACATGAAACCGCTCCTATGATGTAATTGGCATCTAAATGAGTATTGGCACCAATAATGGCTTTCATAACATATAACGGTGAAGTTCCAATATCACCGTAAACAATTCCCAATGTAACTATTACACCCCAAAAGCCAAATTTACTTAAGTGCTCAGCTTTGCTATTTTCCATTATGCTGTTTTATCATTAAAACTAATATCTGAATTGAATACACTTGACAAAAATATCATAATTTGTACATATTCTAATCATTCTAATTGAAATAATTAGTTTTTTAGTGCAAAACTCCAATATTCTTTGATATATCCTAAGCTTCCTCAGGTTTCTCTCACTTGATTATACATATTTTGTATTTCAAGAAACTTTTCAAAACTCAGACTTAAAATGGAACCGGATGTTTTTAAAGTCATTTTGTGCCATTTGTAGAACATAACCGGAATCAGCTAAAAAGACATCACGTCCTTCCTTATCTTTAGCCATATATTGAGCTTTGCGCTTTTTGAAATTATCCAATTCTACGGCATCATCGCTTTCAATCCAGCAGGCTTTGTATAGTGAAATAGGATCCCAGCGACATTGTGCTCCATATTCGTGCAATAAGCGATATTGGATGACTTCAAACTGAAGTTGACCTACTGTTCCAATAATTTTTCGTCCATTGTATTGGTTTGTGAACAATTGTGCAACACCTTCGTCCATCAATTGATGCACACCCTTATCCAATTGTTTTGTTTTCATCGGATCGGCATTTTCGATATATTTGAACATCTCCGGTGAAAAGCTGGGAATGCCTTTAAAGTGTAATTCTTCTCCAGCAGTGAGTGTATCACCAATTTTAAAGTTACCTGTATCAGGTAGACCTACAATATCGCCGGCATAAGCTTCATCTACAGTTTCTTTTTTCTGAGCCATAAAAGCTGTCGGGGACGAAAAACGCATCATTTTTCCGTGTCGGATATGTTTGTAATTTACATTCCGTTCAAATTTGCCGGAGCAAATCTTTACAAAGGCAATACAGCTTCGATGGTTTGGATCCATATTGGCATGGATTTTAAATATAAAACCCGAAAAAGCTTCTTCGTATGGATTTATTTCGCGTTCCAGTGCCTGTATTGGTCGGGGAGAAGGAGCTATTTCAACGAAGCAGTCCAGCAATTCTTTTACTCCAAAGTTATTTAAAGCACTACCAAAGAACACAGGAGCTAACTGACCGTTTAAATATTTTTCGGTGTCAAATTCAGAATAAACACCGTTGATAAGTTCCATATCTTCACGGAGTTTATTTGCATCATTTTCACCTACCAATTTGTCGAGCTCGGGGCTATTAATATCTGAGAGTTCAATTGATTCGCTTATAGATTGCTTGTTTGGAGTGAAAAGTTGAAGGTTCTCTTTATAAATGTTATAAACACCTTTGAACGAAAATCCTTGATTTATTGGCCAGCTCAGTGGTCGCACACCAATTCCTAATTCTGCCTCCAACTCATCTAATAAATCAAATGCATCTTTACCTTCACGATCCATCTTGTTTACAAAGATCATTACCGGTGTATTGCGCATTCGACAAACTTCCATTAGTTTACGTGTTTGTGCTTCAACACCCTTTGCAGTATCAACCACGATAATAACACTATCAACAGCGGTCAATGTCCTGTAGGTGTCTTCGGCAAAATCCTGGTGACCGGGAGTGTCCAGAATGTTGATTTTGTAATCGCGGTATTCGAAACCCATAACTGAAGTAGCTACAGAGATACCACGTTGCTTTTCAATGTCCATCCAGTCGGATGTGGCTGTTTTTTTGATTTTATTTGATTTCACAGCTCCGGCCACATGGATAGCACCTCCGAACAACAAAAGTTTCTCGGTTAATGTAGTTTTACCTGCATCGGGGTGACTGATAATAGCAAAGGTGCGTCGTCGAAGTATTTCGGATTGTAAAGACATTATTTATTGGAAGTTTACTGTTGTTAGAAGTGCTTTTTGCGGGTGCAAAGGTACATTTTTTAGTGCAAACAGGCAAATGAATCATAGGGATAGCTTATTTCAAAAGAAGGCGTCCTCATTCAGCTATTAAAAATACAGAGGCCGACTATAAAGCCGGCCTCCGTAAAGCAAAATATAAAACAATAAAATGGTGCTTAAAACTTTAATCCCAGCGTAACAATCAGATTATTGGTTGTTGTTTTTACACTTGCAGAATTTACAGAGGTGAGATTGTAAGGATAAAATGTTTCGTCTAAGCTTTTGTTCATGTATGCAAAGTCGATATACCAGTTGGCTTCACGATATCCAAAACCTGCTGTTATATAATCTGTTCTATTGTTTTGAAAATATTCAGTGTCAGTTCTACTTGTGTTTGGTATCATTACTTTATGAGCTTCTTCATTATTTGTAGCGCCATTCATATAGGCATAACCAGCTCGTAAAGAAAAGTTTTCAGTTAATCTGTATTCAGCTCCAACCTTAATTGTTTG
Organism: Paludibacter sp.; assembly: GCA_036787795.1. Taxonomy (GTDB): domain Bacteria; phylum Bacteroidota; class Bacteroidia; order Bacteroidales; family Paludibacteraceae; genus Paludibacter. The sequence goes on from DAIQOQ010000046.1 coordinate 11,043, forward strand.
TATATCTTTAAGCATCGTTTTTATACCGGTGTTTTCATAGCTGAAACTTTGAGCATTTCCATCTTCATCATAAAATTTCGCATTGCTGTTTAGTGCGTAATCATACTCCATGCTAATCAGTCCTTTTTGGCCGATAATTACTGCTGCACTTCCATTGAATTTCCAAGGACTACTCAATTGGTAATTGGTAGATGGGGCGGTTTGTGTTATAGCATTATCATTATAATTTGTATAATGATTATCAGTCATACTGTAAATAGTAGGAGTATGAATGGAAACCCCTAATCGTAGCATATCAATTGGTCTCACTATGGCACCAATATTTAGATTTACTCCGGTTCCGGTAGTGGAAATATTATTGTCTAAATAAGTGTTTCCACCTCCGTATGTTTCAGAATATACGCTTCGGGCATTGTAATTTACCGACTGGACATTTAATGTTGTTCCTAAATAAAATCTATTGCTGAAATTTCCTGCCCACCCGATAGAATATTCATCAATGTAACCCGTTTCGTGAAGTGTGTATGTGGGTATAACCATAGTGTTGATGTTAGATACCCAACTGTTTACATCATTAGTTGCCGATTGCTTTATTAATCCATTTTCGTATCCGATAATGGAAATCCATGGAATATTTATATTGTTGAAAGGTTCATATCCTGGCACATAAGTTAAATCAGAACTGGTAATTCCTTGTGTAAAATAAGCCATATAATCACTAATAGATGATGATGACTGTCCGCTCTTTACGGTTGAGTTGCGATTAAAGCTCTTGAGACGATTGTACGAAAAAGACCAGTTGGAGCTTAATAAACCCTGATCACCACTCAAACTTCTATAAGTCGGGGTTGCTTTTACATAGGAAAAATTATTAAATCTCAGATTGTCCAAATTGTCGTTAGCCGTGGTACCGTTCCATACAGATTTACTGCTTTGTAACGAAAGATCTAATGTAGTGGTTATTTCAGAACTTCGATAAATTCCCAATCCTGCTGGATTATCTTTTATTGCCGATGCATCGCCGCCTAAGGCTCCGAAGGCACCTGCCATACCCATATATCTAGCCGTACCATTTATATCTGGCTGTATCATTTTTAATGCGTCAAACTCAGTTTGAGCCATGGCGAAAGAACAGTTTAGTATAACTGCCATAGCCAATATGTTCTTTTTCATATGCTGCTTCTTTTAAATATACATTTATAAACGTCACAATTATTATCTTCTTCCACCACTGGAGGCACTGGAACCACGAGTACTTCCTCCACTACTAACAGAGCTACTTCCACTTGAATATGAACCTCTTGAACTTCCACTGGAATAAGATGGGCTGCTGCTTCGTGAAGTGTTCGAATAATTTTCTGATGAATAACTACTACGTGATGGAGCCGAAGACGAATTGCTAATAACAGTTCGTGAACCTGAATTAGATGTGTAAGAAGTCCTATTTGAATATCCTACTGAACTTTGTCTGCTCGAATAGCTACCACTTGGAGTTGCCGTTACAGTAGTTGAATAAGTACGTGGACGGGTATTGATATTGAAATTATTACTTCGAGAACTCGAGATTCCATTACTGATAACAGATGATCTTGCTCCGCCTGATCTTACAAGTCCTATGCCACTGGCCGGATTTGCCACTGTTCTTGAGCTAACATATGACCGTGTTGTTCCGGTACTTGTTACAGAGTTGCGAGTAGTTCCTGCTGTGTACGCACCGCGTGAAACTGTCGAACTACTTCCAATCATTGTACTTGCAGATGCTGCTTGTCTCTCGCCTAAACGAGTTCTGCCGCTATAATTACTTACTTCACGTCGAGCACCTTCGTCATTTCTATTTCTGTTGTTCCCATACCAGTTTTCGTAGTCCCCTCCGTGACCGTAATATCCACCATATCCATAATAATCTCCGTATCCGTAGTATGGGTAACCATATCCATACATGCCATTGTATCCGTAATAATTGCCGAAACCTCCATAGAAACTCCATGGATAATTATTCCATCCAAATCCGAATCCTAGCCCCCAACCAAATCCACTATAACTATATGGGCTATAATTGTAATCCCACCAATATGGATTTGTCCAAGTTGGTGTTACGTAAGCATATGAATCATCTACATATACATTCCAGTCATTATTATTCAGGAAATAAATATCGTTATAAGCCGGACTTCCAATGAAAATTGTATATTTGGGATTATGAAAGCGACGAATGCGTTCGGCATATTCCAAATCGGACTCCGTTCCATTAAAACCATTCAGATAATGACCTTGTTCCTGATTGCCTTTCAGGCTATCGATAGCTTCTCCCATTGCATTTTCCGTAACATAAATAGTGTCATGAATAATCGATGGATCTGTTTTTATGTTACTGGTTTGTTTTCTGGTATTTGCTATTTTATCGCCAGCCTGACCAACTACATAAACCGTATCGTGAATTGCCGTTGGTTTAGAATTCGTGCGTTCTGTAAATACAATTTCCTTAGCGCCGTTTTTGTAATTTGGCTTTTGTTTAGTACTAATTGTTTGATCTCCAGAAATTGTATTTTTAGCATCGCTTGGTTTAAAATAAACATCGTCGACAATCGTAGCTTGATTTTGTCCAATTCCTGCAAGCGGAAAAAGCAAAGTCAGCATGATAATAAATAAATTGGACCGTTTCATAATAATTCCTCCTATTTTTGAGCCTTTTCAGACCGTTTATTTTGTTCTGAATTAGACAAGAATCGTGCCATTGTAGGCATTTGATAATTTGCAAATGTATTAAAAAATAATTAAAAACGCAACATGAATAATCTATAAAAAATATAGTACTTTTGTTGCTCAATTCTGTGAATTAGACAATCTGATTCGCAAAATGTTTAATCGAATCTATCATTTTTTGTGATATTTATCTATTCTATTCTTTAATCGTTAATTATAAACTATTTATATGAATTATCTTGAAGTCCATTTTTCTATAGAACCTTATGAAGAATATATTTCTGATGTATTAGCTCAGGAACTTGGTGAAATAGGGTTCAATAGTTTTGTGCCTGCAGATGGCGCTCTGGATGCCTATATTACTGAAAATACCTTTGATGAACCGGCGCTGAAAAGTTTGTTGTCCGATTTTCCGTTTGAGGCGGCTATTGAATATAAAGTGAACCCAATAGAGTCGAAAAACTGGAATGAAGAGTGGGAAAAGCATTATTTTGAACCGATAGTTATCGGAAATGATTGTGTTATACATAGTTCGTTTCATAAAGACGTACCAAAAGCAAAATATGATATCGTAATTGATCCCAAAATGGCTTTTGGAACCGGACATCACGAAACAACAAGCCTGGTAATAGGTCAACTCTTGCAAATGGAGCTTAAGGGAAAAACAGTGCTTGATATGGGTTGTGGAACGGCTGTGCTAGCTATTTTGGCAGCTATGCGTGGTGCCCGCGATTTGGTGGCCATTGATATCGATACATGGTGTATAGATAATTCGATCGAAAATATTGCCATCAATAAAATATCAGGAATAGATGTGCGCCTGGGTGGAGCAGAGTTGCTAAAGGATCTGCACTTTGACATAATTCTGGCCAACATCAACCGGAATATTTTGCTGACCGACATGGATCAATATGCCGCTTGCTTGTCGAGCGGTGGCGAGTTGTACATGAGTGGTTTTTACGTAGAAGACATTCCTTTGATTGAGGCTGAAGCTAACCGGAATGGTTTAGTATTGGTTAGTTATACCGAAAAAAATAAATGGGCGGTAGTAAAAACGGTGAAAGAGTAGAACTCCAGACGAAAGACGTATAATAAAAGTGCTGCAAATTCTGAAATTTGCAGCACTTTTATTTTTATAGGATAAACCTAATAGCTTACTCTTTATATGGCACTAATTCACTTTTTGAATAAGTTCCATGCCTATCTGGATTGCTTTTTCATTCTTAGGTATAAGATGATGATGACGATCCGGCAGCGATTTTTTCAGTCCTTTCAGTACATTTTCAACCTGAACGATCGGGCGTACTTTGAGTAATCCACCCAGAATAATCATATTCATTGTTTTTGCAGCGTTATTTGCGAAAGCGTATTCTGTAGCGTCAATACGGTATATATTGATATCGGTACGTGTGGGAAATTTATGAAATCCGTTTCCGTCAAAAATCAACGTACCGCCGGGTTTTACTTTGCTTTCAAATCGTTCCAACGATGGTTGATTTAAAACAATGGCTGTGTCGTAGGTATTAAGTACCGGCGAACTGATACGCTCATCGCTCAGGATGACCGTTACATTAGCTGTTCCACCGCGTTGTTCCGGCCCATACGACGGCATCCAACTGACTTCCTGACCTTGCATTAGTCCGGAATAAGCAAGGATTTTACCCATAGAAAGTACTCCTTGTCCACCAAATCCGGCTATAATTATTTCTTCTTTCATGTGTGTCTTTTATTATTGGTTAATAATCCCGTTTTAAGGAAGTAGAAACTATTCGTTTTTTAAATCGCCAAGAGGATAAGCCGGAAACATATTTTCAACCATCCAGTCGTTTGAGGCAACAGGAGATAATTTCCATCCCGAGTTACAAGTGGAAACGATTTCAACAACTGAGGTTCCTTTGCCTTCCATGGAATTTTCGAATGCCTTCCGAATGGCCTTTTTGGCCTTGCGCACGTTGGCAACTGTGTGCACGCTGTGACGGGTAACATAACAAGTTCCGGGGAGCTCAGCCAGCAGTTTGGTGATGTTGAGCGGATATCCGTTTAAAGCAATATTACGACCGTTAGGCGTTGTTGCTGATTTCATTCCTTC
>DAIQOQ010000210.1:0-5157 GCA_036787795.1 Paludibacter sp.
CTGGCACCTAAAATAGCTGCATCAGCTTCTTTCAGTTCGGAGAATAAGACTTTAACTTTGCCTTTCCAGATTGGAAGTAAATTCTTTTCCATATTTTCTTTAATAGGCTTCATAATTAAATTTCCGGCTTTCGAAAGACCTCCGAAAAGAACAATGGCTTCGGGTGCGCTGAATGCTACAAAATCGGCAAAGGCTTCACCCAGAATCTTTCCGGTATAATTGAAGATTTCTTTTGCCACTTCGTCGCCTTCCATTGCTGCATCAAAAACATCTTTTGATGTAAGATTACCAACCGGAATGTTGCGCAAAAGACTGTGACTGGTGCTGGTTTCAAGAATCTCGCGTGCCGAACGTGCCACTCCGGTAGCCGAAGCGTAAGTTTCCAGACAACCCGATTTTCCACAACCGCAAAGACGACCGTTGTTGCGCATAACATTCACATGTCCGAGCTCTCCGGCAAATCCATCGTGTCCGTATACTACTTTACCATCAATGATGATACCACTTCCTACACCGGTTCCCAGTGTGATCATGATAAAGTTTTTCATGCCGCGTGCAATGCCGTAAGTCATTTCACCCACAGCTGCCGCATTGGCATCGTTGGTTAATGCAGCCGGAACGCCGAATTTATCGCTCATCAGTTTGGCAAACGGAACAACACCTTTCCATGGTAAGTTGGGTGCAAATTCAATGTTACCTGTATAATAGTTTCCGTTGGGAGCACCAACACCTATTCCTTTAATTTTATCAATGCCACCAGCTGTTTCAATTAATTTTGATAGTTCAGCATAAATGTCATCAACATATAAGTTCACATCAGTATGATTACCTGTTTTAATAGCGCTTTTCGCTACGACATTGCCACGAGCATCAACAATACCGAAAACGGTATTTGTTCCGCCCATATCCATGCCTATTACATATGGTTTATCCATTTTTTTGAAGTATAAATTAATGATTCGAATTTCAATTATTCAACAGGAATGTCTTTGTTTACATTTTTAGACCCAACTAAACCGTAGAAAAGCATATAGCCTAAACAAGCAAACATAACCCAGTAGCTACTCAGATAACCAAAATTATCGGATATAAATCCCTGGAAAAGCGGAACGATACCTCCACCACAAACCATAACCATAAAGATACCGGAAGCTGCGGCTGTATATTTTCCAAGCCCTTCAACAGCGAGGTTGAAAATTCCACCCCACATAATAGAAGTGCATAGTCCGCATAAAACAAGGAACATAATGCTGATAGGCACCTGAACATTGATAAACGGAATTGTAACAACGGTAGTGATTGGGCTAAAAATAGCGAGAAGAATAAAGAATAAACCTAAAGAAGCCGCTACGGTAAGCATCGTTTTGCTGGATACTTTTGCTCCAATAGATGCTCCAAGTAAACGTCCGATCAACATCAATAACCAATAAACACCCACAATACTACCAGCTGTGGTTGCGTCAATTCCTAGTCCTACATTGGATGCGGTTTTGGATGCTGTCATAAATAAATTTGCTGTGCTGGGGATACCAATTTCGATACCTACATAAATAAAGATAGCGATAGCACCTAAAACGAAGTGACGGAAAGAGAGTGGGCTGTGACTGTGTTTTACTTTTCTTTCAGTAGCAGTTTCCATGTGTGGTTCCGGAATTTTCACGAAAGACAATACCACAAATGCCAAAGCGAAGATACCTAAAGCCAGGAATAAAGCAGGGTTTGCTTTTCCAATAGTACGACCGGCTTCTGCACCCATCAACCAACCAACTAACATAGGAGTAATGGTTGCCCCGATAGAGTTGATAGAACCTCCGAACTGTAATAATCTGTTACCAGAGTTACCACCACCACCTAAGGTGTTAAGCATAGGGTTTACTACAGTATTAAGCATACACATAGAGAATCCAGAAATAAAAGTACCAACCAGGTAAACGCTGAAACTACCTACCTGACCTGAAAGAAACTGAACGGCAACTCCAACGAAACCAACTGCAATAGCTGATAATGCTGTTTTTTTATAACCGATTTTTTTCAGCATAATACCTGCGGGAATACCCATAAAGGCATAAGCTAAAAAGTTACCCAAGAACCCTAATTGCGATTCAAAGTTAGATGCTCCAAATTGTTTTGCCACAATTACACCCATTGGACTTGGTAAGCCTGTTACAAAGGCAATCATGAAAAATAACGCAAACATCATTGCAATGGGCAATGCATAATTTTTGTTTTCTGTGCTCATATGAAAGATTTTAATTGATAAATAAGTTTACAATATTGTTCCTGAATTGAACACCCAAAGTTAATGCTTTTTCTTGCAGAATGATCAGGCAAATGGTCAAGAAAACACCATCTAAATTATGTTTTAAAACATATTTTAGACGGTGCTTGTGAATTATATAATTCTAATGGTTTATAGATTCTTAATCAGAAAATCGCTCATGCGGGTATATAAATGGCGACGGGTTTGTTTACCCAGTATACTGTGATTTTTGTCGGTGTAAACCTGCATTTCAAATTGTTTGTCGGCAGCTACCAGCTTGTCTACATAAAGCATGGTGTTTTGAAAATGAACATTGTCATCGGCTGTACCGTGTACGATAAGAAGATTACCCTGCAACTTATCGGCACGAAGTAAAGCGGACGATAAATCATATCCTTTGAAGTTTTCTTGTGGACGACGCATAAAACGTTCGGCGTATGCTGTGTCGTAAAAACGATAGTCGGTAACGGGTGCAACGGCAATACCGGCTTTAAATACCTTTTCGCCGGTAGTCATGCTGAATAAGGTCATAGTACCACCATAACTCCAACCCCAGATGCCGATGCGATCCTTATCTATATAACTTTGTTGTGCCAGGTATTTAGCTGTTTCAACCTGATCTTTGGTTTCCAGAATGTTTAATTGTTGGTACGTGCATTTTCTGAATTCAGATCCGCGGGCACCTGTACCACGACCATCCACACAAACTACCACGTAGTTTAGTGTTGCCAGATAATATTCCCAGTCTATTCTCCAGGTATCAAGCACTTGTTGTGAATTCGGACCGCTATACTGAACCTGAAGAACCGGATATTTTTTATTAGGATCGAAGTTAACCGGTTTCAGCATCCAACCGTTTAGCTTTACATTTTCGGATGTAGTAAAAGTAAAGAATTCTTTTTTAGGCAAATTCAATGCTTTGAATTCGGAAGCCAGAGCAGCATTGTCTCTGATGGTTCTGGCTAAATTACCCGAGTTGGTTCGCAGACTCACAACATTAGGCATTTCAAGGCTTGAAGCATTGTCAACAAACAGACTCATCGTAGAGTTGAAAAATGCATTGTGAGTGCCTTTCCCGTCGGTCAGGCGTGTTTTCTTTCCTTTTGAGTCTACAGAATAGACGTCGCGTTGCATAGGCGAAACTTCGGCCGATTGATAATACAGCACTTGTTTCTTTTCGTCAAAGCCATATACGTCGGTCACGTCCCAGTTGCCTTTTGTAAGTTGGCTGATAACTGTACCGTTTATGCCATATTCATATACATGACGATAACCTGATTTTTCGCTTACTCCGATAAATGTTTTGTTGTCGGACGCAAAGCGGATAAAATCGATGTTTTCATATTCCACATAGTATTTGTCTTCCTGTCGCAGAATCAGTTTTGATAAAGTGGATTTCGGATTGGTCAGAAACATATCCAACTTATTCTGGTTGCGGTTCAGTCTGAAAATGGCTAACTGATCCACCGAATTAGTCCATTTGATGCGGGGAATATAAAAGTCCTGATCAGCATCGGGCAGCTTCATGGTTTTAATTGCTTTGTAGTAGTCGTCGTAAACACAAACACTAACTCTTGAATTGTTTTCGCCGGCTTTCGGGTACTTAAATTTATAAGAGCCCGGATAGGTGGTTAGTTCATCTTTCGCTTTTGTTGGGTCGATATAAACGGGGAATGAGAACTCAGGAACTTTCGACTCGTCGAATTTTACGAAAGCTACCATTTTACTGTCGGGACTAAATTCGAAATACCGTGTTTTTTCAAATTCTTCTTCGTAAACCCAGTCCGGTGTTCCGTTTATAATGCTGCCAAACTTACCATCGGTGGTAATGGCACTTTCGGTATTGAAATCGAGTTTTTTCAGATAGAGATTATTTTCGCGTGCAAAGGCAATGTACCGGCTATCTGGAGAGAAAAGAGGAACTTCCTCCGGTCCACCTTCTGAAAGAGGGGCAATTTCGTTGCGCTTAAGGTCGTAAACATAGTAGTCGGCTGTAAACGTACGGCGATAACGGTATTTTACATTGGTATAAACCAGCAATTTGTTTTCATTCGGACTAAACTCATAACCCGAAATCTCTTTTACGGGTGACTTTTTCAGCTTGGCTATACTGAACAATGTGTCGACAGTTGCACCTGTTTTATAGCTGTATTTTACGATGGCTTTGCCGTTGACCATCATCGTGTAATGTTCACCGTCATTCATCGAACGGGGCATCTCTATCGATTTAACCCGATATTTACCATCGGTTATATCGTAAAGCAGGTTGGCAAATAGAACGTTTACACACAACGTTAAAATAAAAATTAAAGAAATACGTTTCATTATATAGTAATTTATGCTTGTTAGCTGATTCGACAATATTATCTTTGAACTTTAAATGCAGAAAGAAAACTTTTATCGATTATTCCCTACAAAAATAGCGCAATAAATCCTTTTAGGGCTTTTAATCCGATAAGTTTTTTGTTCCGTTAACTAATAATTGTTGCTTTCGTTCATTAATTACACATTAAATAATCTATCCAAAATGAAAATAATTAAAGATTTATTCTGTTCGCCTCCGGCAAAGAGTGGGCTAGGACTTTGCCTGAGTGGGGGAGGTGCCTTAGGATTTGCTCATATTGGTGTGTTGCAATCGCTCGAAGATCATGGTATTTATCCAACTCATATTGCGGGATCCAGTATGGGTGCCATTGTCGGAACAATGTATGCTGCCGGATATTCGCCTGCCGAAATGCTTCAAATGATCAAAGAGGATAAATTGTATAAAATTACAAAACTGATGACTTTCCGTTCTCCTTTACTGAGATCGGGCTTGTCGACTCATGCCATTTTGCGTTCGCTTATTCTGGAGTTGATTCCGCACAACAGCTTTGAACAACTGAAAAAGAAACTGT
>DAIQOQ010000211.1:0-3759 GCA_036787795.1 Paludibacter sp.
TAACGAAATAACAAAATAGTTTCTTTGTAACATAATTTTAATCAAATAAAAGTATGAATCCATATCGTATTTTGGTAGTTGACGACGAAGAAGACTTATGCGAAATTCTTCAATTTAATCTTGAAACCGAGGGTTATCTGGTAGACGTGGCTTACTCGGCCGAAGAAGCTTTAAAAAAAGACATCAGTGTTTATAACCTGCTATTGCTCGATGTAATGATGGGTGAAGTATCGGGATTTAAAATGGCCCGGATACTACGCGAAAATCCTAAAAATACAGCCATTCCAATCATCTTTCTGACAGCTAAAGACTCTGAAACCGATCGGCTCACGGGTTTTAATATTGGTGCCGACGATTATATTTCCAAACCATTTTCCATTCGCGAAGTATTGGCCCGCGTCAAAGCAGTCATCCGTCGCGTTGACCCCAGCAAACAAGAAGCAGCCCCTGCCCGCCAGTTGAGTTACGAAACACTCGAAATGTCGTTGGAAAACAAAAAAGTATCTCTTGGAGGTGTCGAATTAGCCTTCACAAAAAAAGAATTTGAAATACTGAAACTCTTTTTAGAAAACAAAAATCGTGTATTCTCGCGCGACGAAATGCTTAACCGCGTGTGGAGCGACGAGGTAATTGTTCTCGACCGGACTATTGATGTAAACATCACCCGACTTCGAAAGAAAATAGGTCCGTACGGAAAAAACATCGTTACCCGGCTTGGATACGGTTATTGCTTCGAAGAATAGAACACAGATAAGCCCTAATCCCGAAAGGGGAACTGCATTTGTTTTTTCTTTTAATTATTAACAGCCTAGTAACTCGTAACTATTTACTTGTAACTATTCAATATAAATCCAATCTGAACTCCCCCTATAGGGGTTGGGGGTTCTTTAATCCCCCCTTAATGACCGGGGCTTATTATACATTATGACTCTGAACCGGCGGCTTTTCTTTTATTTTTTCAGTACCTTTCTGTTGATGCTGGTCATTATCTGCTTCTTTCAGTATCAACGCGAAAAAGAATTTCGCACCGAGCAGCTCGATCAGCAACTCACCACCTATAATTTCACTATCCACAGGTTTATTCAGGAGCGGAAACCAAGCTGGGATATGCTGGAGGAGTACGTGCATTTATTCCCTGACAGTACATTGCGTGTAACAGTTGTAGATACGTTGGGAGTTGTAACTTTCGATTCATCGGTCAAAAAAGGAACAACGCTAAGCAATCATCTGAATCGTCCGGAAATTGTAACGGCTCACTTAAACAGTAACGGACAAGCCATCAGGCATTCTGCCTCTACAGGAAAAGATTACTATTACCTGGCACATCACTTCCCCAATAATTATGTTCGTAGTGCGTTACCTTATAATGTAAGTCTTATCAGTACACTCAAGGCCAATACATTCTTTATGTATTTCATGCTGTTTGTACTAATCATAGCCGGTGTAGTACTCTATTTCATATCCCGAAACTTCACAAAATCTATCGATCGCTTGCGCATTTTCACCCAACGGGCGGAAAAGGGAGAGACGCCCGATTACGAAATAGAATTTCCAAATGACGAACTGGGTGAGATTAGTAAAAATATAGTTGAACTGTACAGACTACTCTTCCTTACAAAAGACGACGTATACAAAGAACGCGAGAAACTGATAAAACATCTACAGATTTCGCAGGAAGGACTTGGTATTTTTTCGTCAGAAAAAAAAGAAATTCTGGCTAACACGCATTTCATTCAATATACCAATATTCTGTCCGACAGTCAGTGCAAAAGTTCGGACGAAATATTCAGCCTGCCTGAATTTAGTGAAATAAACGAATTTATCGACCAAAGTCTCAAAAACAACGAGCTTAAACGGAAACGGCTCACCGTGGAAAAAGGAGGTCACATTTTTGCAGTTCAATGTATTGTTTTTCAAGATAGCACATTCGAAATCTCAATGAATGATATTTCCACTCAGGAACATGAAAATGAGTTGAAACGCCACCTCACCCAAAACATATCACACGAGTTGAAAACGCCCGTAAGCAGTATTTTGGGATATATGGAAAGTATTCTTGAAAATCCTGATTTGGATCAGCAACGGCAACGCTTTTTTATTGAACGCTCGTTTCAACAAGCGCAACGGTTACGCGACTTACTTCAGGACATTTCCACACTCAATAAAATTGATGAAGGCAAGCGATTGTTTGAGAAAGAGTCCTGCAACATCTCCGAAATCATTTCGGATGTACTGAATGATGTTCATTTGCAAATAGAACAAAAAAAATGTACCGTACAGAACAATTTCAAACCCGATTTACCCATCATGGGCAATCGTTCGCTCATCTATTCTATCTTTCGAAATTTAATGGATAACGCATTAGCCTACGGGGGCGAAAAACTAACCATCGACATCAATTGCTACCGGGAAGATGATCTGTTCTTCTATTTTTCATTCAGCGACAATGGAATCGGCGTACCCGAAGAGCATTTGAGTCGCCTGTTTGAACGGTTCTACCGCGTAGATAAAGGGCGCAGTCGGAAAATGGGTGGTACCGGACTCGGATTAGCTATTGTAAAAAATGCAGTGCTGCACCATCGTGGAAACATCTCAGCCAAAAGCGTCCCCTCGGGTGGACTGAGCTTTATTTTTTCATTGAGAAAACACTAATTAAACGACAGCCAAACCGATGCAAATACTCCGAAACAAATGGACACCTTTATTTTTAAGCAATTTCTTAGGTGTATATAACGACAATTTTCTGAAACATTGCATCATCTTTATCTCGGTTGGATGGGCACTACCTGGGTGGATGACTCAGTCTCAACTGATCTCCATCGTATCGGCATCATTAGTCATTCCATACCTGTTTCTGTCTCCTCTCGCCGGTCGGTTTGCAGTTATTTACTCTAAAAAATCTATTTTTAGAATTTGTAAGCTACTCGAAATTCCGGTATTGATAGCCGCTTCCGTATCATTCTACTATCATTGGGTCATGCTCGCAGTGCTTGCAGTACTATTTATGGGAATATTGAGTTGTCTTTATTCTCCATCTAAATACAGTTTAATCCGTGATATTGGAGGAAAACAAGGCGTTTCGTACGGAAGTGGTGTATTCGAAATGATGGCTTTTCTGGGCATTTTGATAGGAACAATCAGTGCTTCCGTAGTGTCCGACAGATATAACCAGTGGATTGTTTTCGGACTCTTTGTAGGATTAGCCGTATTAGGTTATATTGTTACAAGGTTAATCAGAGCAAATGAATTACCCGAGAATAAGGACGAAATCGGGACATTAAATCCAATTCGCTTTTTGTTGGATTCATTCCGGTTTGCACGCCAACATAAAAATGTGAACAGTGCCGTACTCGGAGCATCAGCACTCTGGCTTATTGGCGGTATGTTACAAATGAATCTGGTGATTCATTGCAAACATGTTTATCACACATCCAACACCAACACTGGTTTAATTATGGCTTGTGCTGCCATTGGCATAGCCCTGGGATGCTGGACCGCGGGTAAAATATCCGGCACTCAGGTAAAAAAAGGTCTTATTCTGATCGGGATACTTAGTATGAGTGTATTATTCTTCGTACTTAGTCTTTTCCACATAAGCTTACCATTATTTATCTTTTGTGTATTCAGTGTAGCATTTATGGGCGGTATATTTCAAATTCCATGTTTATCAATGCTTCAAAATTCAAATTTAGATCGTAAACTCGGCGACATGATCGGGTATCTTAATCTGGTAACTTTTATTTTCGTTTTGCTCGGCAC
>DAIQOQ010000211.1:3859-5155 GCA_036787795.1 Paludibacter sp.
ATAACTAATTCAGCACGACGATTTTGATTGCGTCCTTCTTTAGTATCATTCGACACTTTAGGATTTTCCTTTCCAAATCCCGCTGCATGTATAGCTGATGCAGAAAGACCTTTGAGAACCAGATAATTTTTCACCTCGGTTGCCCGTTTCAACGAAAGCTTCTTATTTATTTTATCACTGCCAACATTGTCTGTATAACCCGACACTAACAGCTTCGACCACATTTTGTTGGCTTTCAACACCAATGCCACCTGATCCAGAATAGCTAAAGTTTTGGGTTGCAATTTCGAAGAACCGAATCCAAAATTCACATCCAAAAGAACGGTCACCGTATCCTGATTGTTATTTCCATCAACCTGTGCCTGCGGTATGTTTTTCAAATCATTTTTCAATTGAGCTTTATCTGCAGCCTTTTCATCATTCAGCGCTTTCAAATCGGTTTCTAATCTTTGTATTTTTTCTTTATTGGCTGCATTTTCATCTTCCATAGCTTTTAATCGGTTTTGAATCGTCAGGTCATTTGCCTCAGGCTTATTATAATATTCTGCAACACTCATATTACGAACATGTTTCTTGTTCTTCGTGCCAAATTTATAACGAAGCCCGATCGTCGCAGCAAATCCGTCATTTCCATACACCATACTATTTGCTCCACCCAACCCCTCTGATGAACTTATACCACCCAGGTCTTCCCTGAAATAATACCTATATTGTCCCTCGAAACCCAATGCCCATGCATTGCTAAGCTTGTATTCCAAATTCAGAGCACTTGTAACCAAAGGAGACATTAGTTTATTCTTTTCACCTGTGGCCACAATTTTATTAGAATAAAATCCTAATCCGGCGCCCCAGTTACCATACACATTAACTCTACTCCAAAAACCAGTTCGTTTTGGAGTCAATAAATTTGCCAGATTTACAGAACCGAATACTGTAAAATCGAGCGTATTGCCTTTTGCGGTATTTCTATCAAAAGTAAGATAATCGATGTCACCTCCAAACCCAACCAACGGATTAATTGTATACTCCAAAAACACTCCGGGAAAAGTCCAGCCCATATCATCAACATAACCATCAAATCCGTTTTTAGATGATACTGGCGTAACGCGATAGTAGTCAAAACCGGCTTTTGCTCCTAACGACCAATGCGATAAAGTGTCCTGAGCTTTAAGGCCTGAAGATAACACACACAGAACAAGCAATGTACTAAGTAAGCTTCTTTTCATAAATTCATATTTATTATTTGTAATATTTTATTCCACAAAATACAACAACAAATACTACTTTTTTGTTGAA
>DAIQOQ010000212.1:0-2243 GCA_036787795.1 Paludibacter sp.
TAAGATTTACCTAAAAGACCGATTCCCAGTTTAAAAGAAATAGTTTCATTATCAATGATAATAGTCAGTTTATAAAACAGAAGCAGGGAAGCCAGGCTGGTCAAAACAAGAACTGCATACAGGTATGTTTCCGGCTCTGCTGAAAATCCATGATTGATAAGTAAAATTGCAAATACGATTAATAATACACACAGTATTATAACTGTAAATGCTCCAAATTGGGTATATCTTTTTGATTCCATATTTAGTAGATTGTGGTTAGATTATTCTGTTTTTTTTATTTACATTAGTTTGTAAATAAGTATTTTGGATATTATTTCCGAAACAAGCAAAGCTATAATAAATGCAATAGTCAGTTTACGTCCTTTCACGCCACAAGATGTTTTAAGTGCGTTGTACAATAAAGTAATACCCCATATAGTTACAGGAATGGAAAGCAGCGTTAAGATAACAAATGATACCGACTGGAAGACGATAAGCGGATTTTTCATTATTTCGTTGATATCAGGTGATACTGTGAAATAGCCTGCAATAGCTAAAATCAGATATGGAGCTTTTGCCAGCGTCATTGTGCCCAGAATATCTATTATTCTGAATCCTTTGGAGATGATAAATCCTGTGATAGTCATAATCAAAACAAGACTTATTATGTCAATGCTAAGAAACCCGAATGAATGTACGAACGTGAGCTTTTGAGTTAAGTGCATATCAATTGCTCCATCAAAAGCTGCATTGCTGAATGTACCGATAATTCCCGTGAGCACAACAATCACCAAACCAAGTCCAAATGCCTGCCAACCTGCAATGCGGGTAAAAGGATTAATCATTAAACTGAAAATTTCTTTACTTTTCATACGTTTTTATTTTATTGATTATTTCATTGAGCATGTTTCTCACGGTAGGGTAACTGAGTTTTAGTTCAGAAGCCATTTCTTTTAGGCTACCGCTGTTTATTACAAAGCGTAGAATAAATTGCTGATCTTCGGACGAAAGAAGAGCTAATGTGGGTAAGTCGTATAAACCGCTAACTTCAGTTTGGCAGCTTTCACATTTCAAACATTTTACTTTCAGTTGACTTTGACAACTAGGGCAAGAAGTAGGTAGCATAATATTGATATTTTATTATGCAAAAGTAATGATAATATTGAATAACATGATTATTTATTCAATATTATTTAGTATGAGTTGAATATTATTTATGTTTGGTTGGAGTATTTGTAAGATAATAATACAAAAATATCATTCTTCTATTTGTAAAATTGTTTTGTGAGCAAACTATTAGTTTTACTGCATAGCGTAAAAAGCAAAACTAGCCAGCCAGTGACTTCCGCCGTAATTGTCGTTTGTTATTTCGGGCAGGGCGTTTTTGATAAAGGTATCGGCAGTAGATTTAAATAACTTCGATTTGCGATCGTTGGCAGGTAATGCACTGGCAATACCTTTCATACACCAGGCTCTGCTGAACGATAATCCGACGAGATGTACGGTTTGGTAATCGCTTTTATCGCTTACTATAGGCTGTGTTATCAGTCGGGCAATGCTGCGTTTGTCATAGTAGTTATTGAACCACTTTGAAAATTCCTGTTTGTTGAGTACACGTCGCATCAGGTCGGCCACTTCAAGTGAAGGGCTGAAGAAATCACTTCCGTCCGGTTCGAAATAAGCCGGGACTTTATTATTATCAGAATAAAACTCCATGGACTTTTGCATAATGAGTTTTTCAAAATCACGATCTGATACAGCCCGCGCCCAATCAAGTGCAAAAGCCAGTCCAAAAGCTGTATTGGGATGAACACCTGTTCTGTTTGGATAGGTTTGTTTGGGCAGATAGTCTTTCCATAGTTTTTCGATGGTTGCAGTCAGAGGTTGAAGACTTTTGTGCCATTGTTGGGCTTTGGGGTTGTTCCATGATAACAATTCTTCGTCCAGCTTTAAAAGCCATGCCCAGCCATAAGTTCGTTCGTAGGTATTCGAAGCTGTGTAGAGTTTGAAGTAGTCCGATTCTTTGATTATCTTTTCATCTTGAAATGAATTATCCATGCAGGCAATGATGCTGTCTTTGTTTACAATATCCGGATAGCTCTTTAGTATTTTTACCAATAACCAATGACCATGGACACTGCTGTGCCAGTCCAGACATCCAAAGAAAGCCGGATGTAATTCCGATGGCAGTAAAACATGGTCAGTTGCTGTGGCGGATAAATGAGATGTTTTATTGGGCCATTCCTGACTGATACAACTCA
>DAIQOQ010000212.1:2343-5154 GCA_036787795.1 Paludibacter sp.
GCTGTGGCGGATAAATGAGATGTTTTATTGGGCCATTCCTGACTGATACAACTCAGAGGTAAACGGGATAACCGAACTGCGATGCCCTGAGTCATTTGTTGGGCATTGACCTGCATAACAACGAGTAGGGTGAAAATGAAAGGATAGACTATTTTCATTGAAGAGTTTCTTGTTTGTTGAAAGAACTGACAAATTCTTTAGCGTCTGTTTTTGGTTTTAAATACCTGTTCAACATTTCAAAAAGTCCTACACAGACCACATCCGGAGTAATTGTATTAAAACTATCAATATAGCTGAGTGTTCCCGGTTCAGAGTTGCTCATAATGTCATTTACCTCAATGCCTTGAAACTTTTCGGAAGCATTGGGTAGCCATTCTTTTTTTGAGATTCCCGGAGGGTAAATGGCATAGGATGGTATATCTAAAGCTTGAGAGATATGACGCGGACCACCTTCATTGCCAAAGAAGAAATCAGCATTTGTAAGTAAGGCTCCTAACTCTCTTAGCGATTTTGCTTCTACATCAAGAAATACCTGTATCGGATTACCCATCTTTTCTTTGACCGATTGCGCCACCACCAATTCATCTCCCACATAATTGAATATGAGTTGTGCATCATACTTTTCGATCATGCGTAGAAGTACCTCGGCCATATAATCCGTATTCCATGTTTTATGGGCAATTCGGGCGGCAACGGTACATACTACAACAGGTTTTGAAAAATCAATACCTTCTTTTATCATATACTTTCTAAAGCTGTTCTGCTCCTCGGCTGTAATGTTCAACCTGAAATTTTTAGTAAGCTGTAAATCTAATTCTTTTTCTACAGGGTTTAATAATGCAACCATCCTATCCACATTGCTTTCATAATCACTTGTCCTGATTGTATGATTTGATAGTAGATTATACTTTTTACGTATTCCCAATCGATAGGGGGTGGACATGGAGAACAAAGTAAACAGTAAGCTTTTTATTGTAGAACGACAATCAACAATGATGTCATATTGATTTGCATGCGTAATCTTCCATACCTTTTGTAAATAGTTGAATATATTGTTGTTTTCGTGATCTGAAAAGCTGATTATTTTATCAATATCCGGATGGTTTTCAAATAAGGGAGCAACATTCTTATTTAATACATAATGAATTTCTGCCGATGGAAAACTTTTCTTTAAAGAAGAACAAATAGCCGAAGACAATACAGCATCTCCAATTCGACGAAAACGGATAACTAATATTTTATTTACTGTATGGTGATTTTTCATGGGCAATAATTTGTTTGTCTGTTTGATTTTGTGGATAACCGATTAAATAGGGTGTTTTTTATAATGATGTATCAAATTCAGTACAAAAATAACAAAAAAAAGATATGAACTTACCGAATACTTTTCGATCTTCATCTTTTTTAGCTGATTATCGTGGCAACAAGTTTTCGGTTTCCACCTTTATTTCTGAATTCGCACAGGTAAATGCCTTGCCAGATACCCATATTCAGTCGTCCGTGAGTTATGGGGATGCTAAGACTTACGCCTGCCAGAGTTGATTTGGCATGAGCGGGCATATCATCATCTCCTTCCAGCGTATGTTCGTAATAAGGCTCGCGTTCACGTACCAAGCGGTCGAAAATGCGTCCCATATCCGTTTGTACATCCGGGTCGGCATTTTCGTTGATAGTGAGAGCAGCCGAAGTATGTTTCAGAAACAAATGCAAGAGTCCCATTTCCGGTAAAACCGGTAGGTTTCGTTCTATCTCATCGGTGATCAGATGAAAACCGCGGTTGCGAGCACGAATTGAAAATTCTGTTTGTGTAATCATGGTGTACTGCTATTGGTGGGGACTACTACTCTCAACAACCGTAGAATCCGATTCAAGACCGTCTCCATAGTTCAAATTAATCATTTGCAGGTTCTCTGTGTTTACCGGATAAATGGCGGCAATCACAATCCCACTTTGTTTCAGTCCTATGATCAGTTGTTTTTTACTTTGCAGAATAGTTACATTTTCATTGGAATGTTTTGTGTCTTTGCTATAACCTTTCAGGGCTGTTTCCAGTGTTTTTAGTATCAGGCCTTCTTTGCCTATTGCTTTGCCCGTTAGTTTTATCCGGTAAGAAAAGCCACTGTGCTGGTAATGGGGTTTGAGGGTGTAGGTAAACGTCAGGTTGCCGCTATACTTCTCGTTCCATGGAGTTCCGAGAATGAAAAAATCCAGTGTGGCATCATTTGAAATCCTTTCAGCTTTAATAATGGCATGTTCCGAAGCGGTGCGGATAAAGTCGGTTTCCAACTTTTTATATTTCCGCAGGATGTAGGACATCGGGGTGCTGAAATTCATTCCGGCCACGGTGTTTTCGGTAATATCATTTTTTATCCGGTTCACAATGGCATCCAGATCAAAATAATCGGAATTCACTGTTTCGAAAGCTGATGTTCCGGTTTGCAGATAGTCTTTCAAATCTATGGCAATGCTGTCGTACAGCGGGCTGATCTGGTACTTGGCATCTTTATCAATAAAACCTCCTTTGTGCCCTTGCTCCACCCACGCCAGTTTACCATTAAAAGGCATAGCCAGATCAAACTGAGCAGCGATAATCAGCTTTCCTTTTTTGTTGATATAACCGAATTTATTCCCCACCTTTACGGGAGCCAGTTTATGTCCATTAAAAGGATAGGCATCGGCAAACTGAGGTTTTATGTCGGTTTTACCTTTTTCGTCACACCATCCCCATTGGTTGTTTTCTTTGATGATAAACCCGTTTTTGTCAGCTCTCATGTCCGAAAATTGTGGCTTGATAACATAGTTTCCTTTTTC
>DAIQOQ010000213.1:0-1608 GCA_036787795.1 Paludibacter sp.
ACTGTTTTCTATCAGATTTATATGCCCTCGTTTCAGGATAGCAACGGCGACGGTATCAGCGATTTTGCCGGCATGACTACCCGGTTGGATTACCTTCAGTCGCTTGGCATAAAGGGCATTTGGCTTACTCCCTTTCTCCAGTCTCCCAAAGTAGACAATGGTTATGATGTAGCCGATTATTATCAGATTGATCCGGCTTACGGTACCCTGGAAAACTTTCGCAATTTTCTGAACGAAGCTCATAAACGGAATATAAAAGTCATTATGGATATGGTGCTCAACCATACTTCCACCGATAGCAAATGGTTTCAGGAAGCGCGAAAATCGAAAGATAATCCATATCGCGATTATTATATATGGAAAGATAAACCCAACAACTGGGAATCATTTTTCGGGGGTGGAGCCTGGCAGCGCGACTCGCTCACCAATCAGTATTACTTACATAAATTTGCCGTGCGTATGGCTGATCTCAATTGGTCAAATCCCACAGTAGTAAAAGAAATTCAGAAAGTGTTACGTTTCTGGCTCGATCTGGGTGTCGACGGATTTCGCTTTGATGTCATTAATTTCCTTAATACGGATGATATTATGACCGACAATCCAGTAAAAGATGGGAAGATACAAGCTGTCTATAATATTAATCAACCGGGAGTCAAAAAAGCCATTGCTATAATTAAATCGACGGTAAATGAATACCCAAATCGTTTTACAGTGGGTGAAATAGGAAGTGATCAGATAGATGTCCTTAAACAATACCAGTCACCTCAATTGCTCGATGTAGTCTTCAACTTTAATTTTGGAAGTATCCCGACTTTTTCCGTAAAGCGGCTTTTCAACGAACTGAAAAGTATGGAAAAGAATATGAACGATTACCCGACACTTTTCTTTGGGAGTCATGATAACCCCAGGTTAATGAATCGGTTGGCAGGAGAATCTGTTGAACGTGTCGAGGCATTGGCAGCCCTTATGCTTACTGCCAAGGGAGTTCCGTTTATCTACTACGGCGAAGAAATTGGTATGCAAAACATCATAGCCGGCAATTACGATGAAATAGCCGACATTCAGGGAAAGACATTCTACCAACTGGCCATTGATGCCGGAAAAACATCCGTCGAAGCACTTGCGGAAGGGAATGCTCATAACCGCGACAAATCGCGCAGCCCCATGCAATGGGACAAAACCCCCAATGCAGGATTTACAACAGGTAAGCCCTGGATAAAAGTAAACGAGAACTACGCAACGGTAAATGTGCAAGAATCTTCAGGTCAAAAGAATTCTATCCTGAATACCTACAAAGCATTGCTTGCACTGAGGGATAATGAGCAGACCCTTCAATACGGGAACTATAAAAAACTGGAACGGCAGGGTGATATAATCCGATTTACTCGAGCGTATAAAGGCGATGAAATAACGGTTTTATTGAACTTTGGAAAACAGAGGGATATTAAACTGCCAAAAGGTGCCAAAATATTAATGGGGAATACGGCTTTAAAGCCCAACGAATTTTTGATATATAAAACCAACTTGCATTAATCGGACGAACACATGAAAATCAAATACAATTATTTTATTCTTCTTTTTCTTTTCAGCCTCACGGCTCTTTCGGCA
>DAIQOQ010000213.1:1708-5131 GCA_036787795.1 Paludibacter sp.
CAAATACAATTATTTTATTCTTCTTTTTCTTTTCAGCCTCACGGCTCTTTCGGCAGCAAACCAATTAAATCTTAAGGTCAAGGGAGATTCCGCAGCCGGATTTTACGTTGATTTGTATTACGGAACTATTCCTGTATCAACGCAGGAAAAAGTGGGTGAGTTGAATATGATGGTGGAAAACGAAGATCATTCCATTCGCGAATATGTGCGCAACTGGAAAGCCACAACAGCACTTCAAAACGAAAATACTATCACACTTACGGGTATCGTTCAACTGCCTAAACTGGAAACGAACGTAGCCCTGAAAGTGATTTATGAAGTAGTGAATAATCAGGTGGTGGAGAAACGAATTGAGTTGTTGCAGACCAACCTTTCCCTGCTATATTATTCGGTGAATACATCGGTGTCTTCACCCGATTCACCTTCCCGCTTTTGGAGCTTCGACAATGCCGATAACAAAGGCGGTGTAGCGCACGAATCCTATCCGGCTGCCGGATATATGATTGGCGATTCATTGGCTGTAGGGTTGTTGACAGACGCGGGAAACCGGAACTTGTGGACACGGAATATCCGTCGTCGACCTTCAACGGGTGGAGTAGGGTTTCGTGCTATTCAGGAAATATGCGATGCCAACCTGTATCGAATTGCTTCTGCGGATGATCGCAAGGTGGGGAATAACTTCGTAAAACTGACCTTTGGCGAACTGTCGGACTTTAATCATCCTACCGAAAAGATAGCGTATAAAACTCCTGAAACTTCGACATGGAAATCATACAACGGTGCAACAGTTACCCTCGATAAAGACGTTTATACCCTGAAAGGAAACAAAGCAACTGCTGATATGGCCGGATTCCGGTTGCCATACCAATTGCCCGATGGATTTTATACTATCCGGTTTAAACATCGTTCCAATAATCCGATTTCGCTAAGACTCTGGAAAAACGAAGGTACCACGGCTAATGATGTTCAGGGCTTCCATTATCAAACCAATATACCTTCGTCCAAGACCAACTGGACTGAACAGGAAGAAACTGTTTTTCTGGCTAATACCGAAGGCGGAACGACTAACTTACTTATTGCCGCTTCGAACCTGAAAGTAGGAGAATCATACCAACTGGAAGTAAAAGACCTGGAAGTGATTCAATCTGTAGCCGATGAACGGCCATTCCATCCATTATGTTCCGGTGAAACAAACACAAAACGGACATTTATCTTTGTTGCTCCTGCTAAGCCCACGCTCCACGATGTACGATTGGCTTCGCAGGTTTATCTGGCCGATGGGTTGCGGTTTAAAGGAACTACCGAAGAAAAATGTTTGTACTCCTGTCATCAAATGCTGATGTGGATCACCAGTGCCGATAATTTCAAGCCCCTGAGTGTTCCCAGTATCAATTATGCACCCGACATGTACAACCGCGATTCTTTTTGGAGCATGATGGGAACGTACAATAAAGAAAACAGCGAGAACATCTTTAATGAATGGGCTGCCACTCAAAATAGTGCCGGTACCATTGGCACCATTATTACTCCTTCCATGGGAAGCAAAGAACTGAAAGGAAATGATGCAACGCTCGAATTCCTTTGGTTTGCATTGGTCAACAAGCGTCAATATGGAACGCCTCCGCCGATGGCTAAAATTACCAAAGCGTTCAATTATGTACTGAATGAAATTGACCCCGGCAGAACGGGAATATGCAGTGCACGCTTTGTGTTAGGACAAAATGATTGTGTGGAATATCCAAACCGCACCTCCAACCTGGCTGTGAATCAGGGCATGTTGGCCGTTACACTGCGGGTGGCGCAGGAATTGGGATTGCCCGTAACGAATGAATATATCGCAAAAGCCAATGCCGGATACCGTGCGTTTTATGATAAGAAACGAGGATATTTAATCGATAATAAAGCATATCCTTACGTTATCACTTTCAATGCGCTCTTACCGGAATTTGTATCCTTGTGGTTATTCAACGAACCCATTCTGACTTCGGAGATGGTGAATAATACGCTGGATAAAATACCGTCGCACGATGGTTATTCTCCGTTGATTTTTCATGTAAAAGACACCTATTTTACCATGAAGAATAAACCTTTCTCGCCCAACCTGTTTTGGGATAATGGTATTTATTACAATGCCGGAAGCTGGATGCGTGAAGAAATTTGCGGTTATGTAGCCGGCATGAAACACGGATGGAAACCTGCCGAAAAACGGATTAAAGATAGACTTACCACTGAAATAACTCTGAACCCCGATGAACCGTTCAGTCACGAGTTTCTGCCTTACGATCTTACGGTTCCCAATTGTTGGTGGCCCAGCACACGCGTGTTCTCGTGGAATGTGTTTGTGCTAAAAGCCCTGGAAGTTGCCGGAATGCGAACACCGGAACAAGATCCGAACTATTTGACAGATTGTATAAAGAAATAAAAACTTTGGGAACAGTAGAAGCTTCCGAAATTTCGGAAGCTCCTATTGCTTTTATTTTGCTCTCAAATACTGAGTTGGCCAGCTAATTTCTTCTTCCGTTTTCAAGGTTGCAGTTAAAGCAAAATATGGATTTCTCAGTAGTTCTCTGGCAAGCAAAACCAAATCGGCTTTTCCGCTTTCTAAAATATCTTTTATTTGTTCGCTGGAGGTTATGAGCCCAACGGCAGCGGTAGGTATGCCGGTATTTTTTATTGCTTCCGAAAAATGAACCTGATAACCCGGGCCAACAGGTATTTGGGCTGCGGCTACATTTCCTCCGGACGAACAGTCTATCAGATCAACCCCTTTTTCGTGTAAAATACGGCTTAGTTCAACAGTTTCTTCCAAACTCCATCCACCGTCGGTCCAGTCGGTGGCCGACAGTCTTACAAACAGTGGGTAATCTGCCGGCCAAACACTTTGAACGGCAGCAGTAACTTCCAGCATCAGCCGAATCCGGTTCTCAAAGCTTCCGCCATATTCATCGGTGCGTTTGTTGCTCAGGGGCGATAGGAACTGATGAATCAGATACCCGTGTGCGGCATGGATTTCTACGATTTTGAATCCGGCTTGTTTTGCCCGAACGGTGGCGGCTTTAAACTGTTCGATTATAGTTTTAATTTCATTCTTGTCAAGTTCATGAGGAGCTGTTTCCTCAGGATAAAATGAAATGGCCGAAGGGGCAAGCGTTTGCCATCCGCCCTCTTCTGCCGATAGTTGTTTGCCTCCGTTTGCGGGCGAATCGTGTGACGCTTTTCGTCCGGCATGTGCAAGTTGAATTCCGGCTACGGCTCCCTGTTGGTGAATAAATCCGGTTATTTTTTGGAGTTCTGTTATTTGTTCGTCGTTCCAAAGTCCCAGGTCGTAAGGTGTTATTCGCCCTTCGGGGGTTACGG
The DNA here is from genome assembly GCA_036787795.1 of Paludibacter sp. Classification (GTDB taxonomy): domain Bacteria; phylum Bacteroidota; class Bacteroidia; order Bacteroidales; family Paludibacteraceae; genus Paludibacter. The sequence continues at coordinate 5,066 of DAIQOQ010000213.1, forward strand.
CAGCAGCTTCTCCTGTTTTCCGCACTTTATTTATTAACGTTTATAATATTCAGAAAGTCAATGTGT
>DAIQOQ010000214.1:0-3525 GCA_036787795.1 Paludibacter sp.
CACCAAGATTATATTTTCCCTTTCTTGTATTTGATCACTATCTGTTCAAGGACTTTATCCTCCCCTATTGAATCGTACTTGGCTTTCAGATTTTCGTGAAACAACAATCCTACACCATACCAGAACGTAGCGGGAATGCCACCCTTGTAGGTTTTAATCAATCCATAGGCACTTTCGTTGGTTTCGCGCGCAAGCAATTTGAGTAATAATTTCCCCTGCGAATAAGACATTTTACGTACGTCCTGCTCGTATTGCTGAAACAATTCCTTTTCCGTAGCTTTTATCAGCCTGCGCCTTTCGCCGCCATCCTTGATGGTAGCCAGCTTGGCATTCAACTTATCTACCACCTCTTTTGTTTTCAGCACATAAGGATACACTTTCTTGAGGTTATAAATGGCCCTGTAATTGCTTCGGATAAACTGAAAGTCTTCTTGCGTAAACTTCGTTTTCTCGGTCAATGCCTGTTGCACCTTTTTGGTATTCTCTTGCTGAATGGGATTTTTTGCCAGACTATCCATCAACACCACCTCTTTGAGCACCTGCATGGTTTTCTTCATCTGTTCCAACATGACCGAATCCTGATTCCGAACCACATTAGTCACATCATTATCATCACCCGGTTCGAAATCCTTGATTTCATCCATTGCTTTGGCAAGATCCTGTGGTTGCGACTTGGTTTGTGCCTTCTGATCCGAGGGTGCTTTTTTATCGTTGGGGTTTGGAATGTCGGTTGGAGGCGGAGTATCCATCTCGGCATCCGGCATCAATTCAAACTGAACGGCCGAGTCTTTGTCATCATCCGCAAGTTGATCCGAGTCAAGTTTGGGAATAATAGCAAGCAATACAAAAAAAACAGTATAAAATGCAACTGAAACTAATACGGCAATCGAGTTAGATTTATATTTTTTGAAGATATTCATTGTTAAGTATTACTCCCAAAAATGTGTCCGTTATTGCTATTGTTATATCTGTCTGGAGTAAAACGGATGCAAAGATATGGATTTATTTTTGCATTGAGGACCACTGATATTAAAAGATTGCGACAGTTAGTGAACTTTAAAATGACAATTCATTTCTTGTTGGCTATCCGGGATAAAAAACAGAAACCAACCGCACTTCCCGTACCGGATTCAGACGATCACATTCTCTCTTTCGGGTAATGCCGCCCGGGTTATTCCTCAATACCAACAATTCTTACATTGGAATATCCGGTCTATGTTATAAGTAAGCATAAGCTCATGCGACCCGTAAGAGCTGGTACCAATACCACTTACGTTGTAATCATAACTATATGATAACCGGAGATTATGAGCTATGTCGAGCCCAAACAACACCCCCACCTCACTGTAAGTACGGAAAAACACTCCCAGTTGAATGGGGTTGGACTCCGGATCAAATTTAAAGTAGCTTGTCAGGTTCAACTCTGCCTGATAAAGGTTACCATACTGAATGCCACATAAACCATAGCCCAAACTGATTTTACGTTCATCCATCGGTTTATACTTTGCATAGATGTAATTTGTATTCGTAAACTGCGAATTAATGGGTTGAAATAAGGAGAAAATATTCTGACTGGAAAGTCCGAATTGCCACTTTTTACCCTGAAGCTCTATACCCAGGTCGGAATTAAAGTTACTCTCGTTTAATAATTTGGCATAAACAGTCGGATCATTGGGAGTCGGCGAGTTTACCTTCGACAGGTCATACCCCACACTCTGGTAGCTCATGCCCAGACCCAGGTTCAAATGCCAGTCTCTGTCCAGTACAAGGAAATACGTATAACTCAAACCCAGATTGGTCGTGGAAGTATAACCGATCTTATCCTGCAATACTTTTAGTCCGAATTGAGTTTTCATCTGGTCGAAATACAGCGTACCGGAAGCGAACAAGGTAGTTGGCGCACCCGGAAAATTTGTCCACTGCTTACGCGCCGCCATATTAAACTCGGCAAAGTATCGGTCATTGACCGAAGCTGGATTAATGGTATAGCTCTTCTCCCAAAAGTTATTCAGACGAACATTAGACTGCGCAAACACTGCGATTGTCAGGATGTTTAATATAAGAGCAGAAACGACTTTCTTCATTGAATAATAATTATCGAACAACGGTAACATAACCTGAATTCGTTTTAGTTTCCGACGTAGCCGAATAATACAACACATAGAAATAAGTATCATTTGCAACCGGTTTACCTTTATAAGTTCCGTCCCAGCCATTCGAACCGTCATAGAGTAAAATACCATTCCGGTTATACACTTTAATGTGCCAGCTCTTCATAAACACATCATCTATGCCGTCGCCATTAGGTGAAAAAGTATTATACATAACTCCATTTACAACCAGAATCCTTTTACTGGCCTCTTCGGTACACCCATTGGGATTAATCACTTTCAGCTTCACATCGAAGTATTTCTCGGTGGTTATGTCATAAACATGATCCAGGTTGTTTCCCTTATCCGATTTGCCATCACCAAAATCCCAGAAATATTGTGTCGAGGGAATACTTTCGCTCCATAAACGAATGGTGGCATTCGTAGTTGATATCTCATTTTTATCCGACTGAACAGTATACTTCAACAAATCGAAGTTCGAAACCACAAACTTAAGCACCGCAGTACATCCGCTCACCGAAGTTCCGGTAACACTATACTCACCGGTTCGGTTAACCATAATACTATCTGCAGTGCTATTGTCATTCCACAGATACGTATTAGCTCCCGACACATGAATTATGGTTGAATCGCCGATACATACTTTTGGGTCTTTGTCCAGTTTCAAAACCGGAGGAGCCTCAACAGTAATAGTCTGATTAAACGCTATAGTACAACTTGCACTGCTTATAGTCAACTTCGCATTATAATTTCCGGCAGAAGCAAAGGCATGGCTTACGGTTTTGTTCGTATCTGTGGCACCATCGCCAAAATCCCAGGCATAGGTATAAACCAGCGATGGGTCAAGCACAATGGCATCAAACTGATAAATGTGTTTATCACAGTCTATCGGTTTATAACTAATTCCAATAGGCGCAATAGACAAGTTGAAAGGATAGTTGGCTATGCAACCCCTTGAATCGGTAACCTGCAGGTTAACCGCACCGGCCTGATTGCTCTCCATCGTTTCATTGTTCGATCCGCTGACCGCACCTCTCGACCAGAGAAGTTGATAAGGAGGTACGCCACCCGTAATCGTAGCTGTTATAATCTCACTTACAATTTTCGTTGCACAATCTAACTTCGGAACTGTGGCTACAGTAATCCCGATAGAATCCGGTTGAGTTATCACCACGTTCAATTGCTTTGAAAACCCGGAGTTATCAGTAACCTCAAGCAGGTAAGTCCCGGCAGCCAGATTTGTCAAATCCTTCGTAGTGCTTGTAAATCCATGTGGTCCGGTCCACGAGTATAAATAATCATAAACACCCGGAGTTACTTCTATCGGGGTCCCTCCTACCACATCCAGCGTGACGGCACCATTCTTGTCACCGTAGCAGTTTTCATTAACCTGATTGATTAAAGTGATTATCAG
>DAIQOQ010000214.1:3625-5113 GCA_036787795.1 Paludibacter sp.
GAATCCGTAACCGTCAATGTGTAATCACCTGCATACAAATTGGATAAATTCAGTGCATTCGATGTAAAACCACCCGGGCCACTCCATGCGATGGTATAAGGAGCTACGCCTCCCGAAATGCTAGCCGCCAGCGACCCGTCAACCAAACCAAAACACGTGATATTCTGAACAGAGACAACCGGAGTGATAGTGGAATTCACAGTAACAACAATGCTAAAGTCATTACCCGGACAAGCACCGGACAATGGAGTAACCGTATAAGTAACCGTTGCAGCACTTGTTGTATTATTGGTTAATGTCTGGCTGATGGTGCTTTGTGGGGTTGATTCGGCAGAAGCTCCGGTTACAGCACCTGCAGGACTAATCACCGGAGCACCCCAGGTATACGTGGTCCCAACCGGAACAATATCACCATTTGTCACATCAGGAGTTACACTAAAAGCTGTTCCATTACATATCTCCCGACTAAATGCCGATATCACAGGATTTGGATTGACAACGACCTTTGCCGTATTCGACACTATAGCCGAACAACCACCCGGGGCCAATGTAATCACACAATAATAATACAATGTTCCGGCTACTGTCGACGAAGGATTATAAGTAGAATTTGTTGCCAATGAAATAGGTGTTCCGGTACTTGAATCATCTACAGTATTGCTGAACCATTGATAAGCCGGCGTACCTGCACCATCTTTATAACTCACCGATAAGGCTGCCGGACTTCCGCCCACGCACACCGTACTGGATATGGGTTGAGACGTAAACGTCGGTTCGGGGTTCACTATCACAGTTGCCACATCGCTCATAAAGCTACAGCTGGCACCCAGAGATGATTTTACTTCACAATAATAATACTTAGTACCCAGACTTGTTGTAAGAGGAACATAACTACTGGTTGTTGCTCCGCCAATGGCAATACCGGAAGTTGAGTTATTGGCTGCATTTTCATACCACTGATAAGTATAAGCTCCCAACCCACCCGAAGCAGATATGGATAAAGTTTGAGGCACCGTATTTATACACACCGATTGGCTTGAAACAGATACCGGACTAATGACAGGATTAGCATCAACAATAATCCGGGCAGGATCGCTCACAATAGAACCACAACCATTGCCCGATAAGGAAATCGAAACATAATAATGGTAATTACCCGAAGCAGTAAATGCTGGAGGCATAAAAGTTGAACTAATTGCTCCTGCAATAGGCGTACCTCCTGCACTGGAATTGCTGCTATTCGAATACCATTGGTAAGTTGGAGTTCCGGTTCCATCAACATAACTTACCGAAAGAGGAGAACCAATAGTAGTACCATTACAAATTTCCTGCGAAGCTAAAGGCTGCATACCAATTGTAGGTATCGGATTAGCAGTCACCGTGGCAATATTCGAAGTTACAGAACCGCACCCACCCAACGCAAAACTAACCACACAATAATAGTATGTAGTACCCACCGTAGTTGCAGTCGGATTAAAGGTGGAAGCA
>DAIQOQ010000047.1:0-1803 GCA_036787795.1 Paludibacter sp.
ATCATGTCTTCCAGTTTGTTGATCTTTGCTGTATAGTTTTTCTGCAATCCGGAAACATAAGCTGCCTGAAACATGGCGTAGTCGGCTGTATTGGGACTTGCCGAAGCTGCTTTGCTGTAATAGTTTTGTGCCTGACTGAAATTACGGGCATAGAAATAACAATCGCCAATGCGGTTCATCGCATCGGGGAGCGTGCTTGCTGCCGTGTTGGTTTCAGCTTCCAGGTATTTCAGAAACCAGCTAAGCGATTCGTTATAATCCTTCTTTGAAAAATAGGCGTATGCCAGTAAGTAATTTGCACCAGCCCGGTTGATGCTCGACTTAGAATAGCGGTTATTGAAAAAAGCTTTCATATCAGCTATCGTTTCATCAGACTGTTTGGCACGGTAGTAACTTTCCGCACGCCAGTACAGGCATTCCGCCGAATACTTTCCGGTAGATGAACTTTGTAAGGACAAAGAGAAATATTCAATAGCTTTGTCCAGTTTGTTTTGTGCAAATGCTTCGGTACCTAGCTGATATAATAAGTATTGTTTGGTTTCAAGCAGTTTGGCATTCGACGATTTTATTTTCTGGATAGACTGGTAAGCTGCATCGTAATTTTTGGTGGTCATATACACCGACGACAGATAATCGTAGGCCTTATCGGTATATTTAGAGTCGGGAAATTCTGTCAGAAACTGTTCGAAAGCCGAAATAGATTCACCAAAGGCCGAAGTGCTTTCGTACGATGCTAGTGCATAGTTAAACATCGCCTCTTCCCGTACGGTTTTATTGAAGCTGGTTCTCAGAGCAGCCTCATACGCCAGCTTGGCATTGGTTATGTCATTGAGTTTTATATATGAATTACCCAGATGCAGATACGCATTTTCGGTCATCTCATCTTTTTCGGTAGTGGCTTTCGACAGATACAAAACGGCATTGGCATAATCTTTTGTTTGGAAATAAGACAAGCCCAGCAGGTACATATCGTTGCGCAACACTTGAGGAAAGAGTTTCTCGTAGTTTTTCAAATAAAATATTGCTTTGTCATAATTCCGCTTACGGTAGGCCATTTCGCCCGCAATACGATAGATCTCTGCATTATTTTTATTGTCGGGGTTGTTTTTGAGTATCTTTTCCGTGCGCTCAGTCAGCTGGTCGTAATCTTTTTGGGCATAATAAATTTGCACAATGTAATAAGGCACTATGCTTTGATAAGCCGGATTGTTTTCCAGTTTCAAAAATTCAGGTAGAGCTGCCGGATAATTACCCAGGCAATATTGTGTATAGGCATAATAATAAGTTGCCGACAGGTTATAGCGGGTGTCCATGGCTCTCAGGTTCTGAAACGACGTCAAAGCAACCGTATAATTTTTGGTTTGAAGATTTGCATAACCTTTTGAGAATAGAAATTCAACAGTTTCGGTTTCGCCCAAATGATCTGCGTCCACCTGACTGAAATAAACCAATGCTGCTTTGTAATCTTTTTTCTCAAATTCAAGCATCCCTAGCATATCGTTGATCTGATCGAAAAACGGAGTGTAAGGATACACCTGCAAATGGTTTTTCAACAAAGCAGCTGCATCCTGCTGACGCAATTCATAGGCATTCGCAGCCAGATAGTATTCGGCTTCCTGTATCTGACCTACCTGATTCTGATCCGGCGATTTCAGGAAATCTTCAAAACTCCTGTACGAAGCGGCAAATTTATGTTCGGAGAAAAGTTCTTTTCCATGGTTAAACCGGGCATCCGGATTGGTAAATATCTGCGTATGCTGAGCCTTCAACGACACGGCAAACAAATTTATAAATAAGCAGAAT
>DAIQOQ010000047.1:1903-15602 GCA_036787795.1 Paludibacter sp.
CTGCGTATGCTGAGCCTTCAACGACACGGCAAACAAATTTATAAATAAGCAGAATACGATTATTTTCTTCATAAAAATAAATTGATTAAATGACCTTTAAATCTCATAAGAGACTTATATATTTTCTTTACGACAGCTTGTTTTTATTCTAACGATCCAAATTTCCTGTAGAAACTGCGAAGCCTTTATTTAAAAACAGCGTAATGGCTTTTTTTATTGATTTCAAACCAAAAAGTTCCGGGTCGAGTTCATCCAGCGGAACAAAAAAACAATCTGCTACATCGTCTGAAGCATGTAGATTGTTTGTATCATCCAGTTTACAGGCAAAAAACATGTCCAATGTTGGAATCAGAAGCCCGCTATATTCATATTGGTTTGGCAACGAAAATAAATACTTCGATTCAATGACGGTTGCCTGCAACTCTTCTCCTATTTCGCGTTTCACAGCTTCTTCGGCTGTTTCATTGTCGTCAACAAATCCACCGGGCAGGTCTAGTGTTCCTTTTTCAGGATTTTTCCCCCGTCGGCAAACTAACAATTGCCCTGAGGTGTTTAGTATAAAACATGCAACAGCTGCCGAAGGATTCATATAGAACACAAAGCCGCAAGACTCGCATCGTTTTGATTTTATATTGTTTTGACTGAATTTGTCACTTCCGCAGGCCGGACAATGTGTAAATAATGCTGAAAAATGCATAAGAGATATGTTTGATGTTGAAGTGATACAAAGATACAATTAATTAGACTGAAAGTAAAAAGATAAAAAGCATTATCAGCATTTAAGCCCGAAACGGGGATTAAAACAGCCCTAATACCTGTTAGCTTGCTGTATTTGATTAATCAAATATCATTCCTAAAACGTAAAAAAATGGTCGTTGGTATATTAAATTTAGATTCTATAAGCTTTCGCTGTTAATAACTTTTATTTAAATGGTTTACTTAAGTGCATTTAATACACTATTTTTGCAGAAAATTGAAAGATATGAACCGTAAATTATCTTTTCAGTTGGATGATGAATCCAACGACACAGTTAAACGATACGAACAATTTTTGTCAGGAACTGCCACAGGTTATTTTGATGTGGAAGAGCTGGAAAATATTGTGGAGTATTATTTGCGCCGTGGCCGGACCAAAGATTGCACCAAAGCACTTGATCTCGGATTACAATTGCATCCGAATAACAATGCGTTAAAAACCAAACGTGCCAAAATATATCTTGCCACCGGAGATGATCAGAAAGCATTTCGGGTGTTAGACTCACTGACAGAAACTACCGATTACGAAGTAATATTACTACGTATTGAGGTACTGATAAAGCTGCAACGTTTACAGGAAGCACAGATTCTGGCCGATAAACTGATTTTCGACGAATCAGACGATTTGGATAATGTATGTCTCGATATAGCTTATATTTATTTAGGCCAGACGGAATATGCCACAGCTTTGCAACTGCTTGAAAAGGGGGATAAATTCAACAACCAGAACGCAGAACTTCTTTACGAACTGGCTTTTTGCTACGAGCAAAATGAAAATTTCGACAAAGCAATTGATGTAAATAAACGAATAATTGACCTCGACCCATTTGCCAACGAAGCCTGGTTCAATCTGGGACAGCTTTACTTTGCCCGGCAAGATTTTTCAAAAGCTCTTGATTGCTATGACTATGCTTTAGCCATTGACGAGAATGACTCACTCACCTGCATACAGAAAGCACATGTTCAGTTTCAATTGGATCAGTTCGAAGATGCCATTGAAACCTATCAGGAGTATAAAAAAATGACATCTTACGCTTCCTGGCAAACGGATATTTTCATTGCCGAATGTTACGAAAAGATGGAAAAGTACGAGGAGTCAATACGATATTATAAGCAATCATTGACCGATCACCCCGAGAATTATGATGCGCTTACAGGCATTGCCATTTGTCTGCTTGAACAGGAAAAATTCGTCGAGAGTGTGCCTTACATACAAGGTGCTCTTGACCTGAATAATGAAGCTGCTGATGCCTGGGTATATCTGGCGGAAGCAAATGTGGGTATTGACGATGTAGACAGTGCAATGGCTGCTTATATGAAATCAATCTCGTTGGACCCAAATCAACCGGACACCTTAATGGCGATTGCGAACATCTTTCTGGAAAAAAACGATTTCGAATCGGCTCTAAAGTTTTATCTGGCAGGAAAAGCTCAGGACAGTACGCTGGAACTTATAAATTTGTTTATTGCAGTATCTTATTTTAAACTGGGTGATATTGAAAATACAATTACCTATTTACGAATAGCTGTGCTCGATAGCGAAGGAGCCGCCGCGCTATTTCTGGAGTTATGCCCGGAGGCTGTTGAGTCCAACTTATTAGAAAATTAATCCGAAAATAATGTTATGTCTAAGAAAATTCTAATCGCCTTTCTATTTATTTTTTCAATAACAGCTTTGCATGCGGGCACCACAGAACAAGTTACTCCTACCACCAACTCACCATCTTTTATCCAACGTATAGAAAGCTGGTATAAAGATAATACCAACTATTACAGTATAACCGCATTAATGGCTTGCGAAAGTTCCATTTTGCCTGTTCCATCCGAAATAGTTATACCACCGGCTGTATATGTAGCTTTGGATCCGGATAGCGGGCTAAACATCTTTCTCATTATACTTTTTGGTACAATCGGAGCTTTGATTGGTGCTTCATTTAACTACATAATGTCAAAATGGTTGGGACGACTCGTTATTTATAAATTTGCCGATAGTAAAATAGGCCGATCATTTTTATTAAGCAGCGAGAAAATACAAAAGGCCGAGAATTATTTCAATGATCATGGAAAAACATCCACTTTTGTGGGTCGTTTCATTCCGGTTATTCGCCACCTGATTTCTATTCCGGCCGGACTGGCAAAGATGAACTATCTGAGCTTTTTACTGTATACTGCTCTCGGTGCGGGACTCTGGAACTGCGTGCTGGCCTTGCTTGGTTATTTAGCTCACGGACAACAAGACATGATAAACAAATACAGTCACGAATTGTCGTATGTATTTCTTGTTATCGGCCTTGTATTAGCAGGTTGGCTTATCATCAAAACTATTCGGAAGAAAAAATAAACGAAAATGAAACAGTTTGGTTTAATCGGGTTTCCGTTGGGACATTCGTTTTCAAAGAAATATTTCACAGAAAAATTTGAGCGCGAAAATATTGCAGCACGATATGATCTGTATGAATTGTCCGATATTTCTGAATTTGAAGTTCTAAAAAACAAACCTGAACTTTGCGGATTGAATGTAACCATCCCGTACAAAGAAAAGGTTATTCAATATCTGGATGAATTGGATGATACTGCAGCCCAAATTGGTGCTGTAAATGTAATCCGGTTTATTCGGGAAAATGACGGAGCACTCAGACTTAAGGGTTATAATTCCGATGCCATAGGGTTTGAAAGTTCAATAAAGCCTTTTTTTAAAGCCTGTCATAAAAAAGCATTGATACTTGGCACAGGCGGGGCTTCCAAAGCTATCGATTATATCCTACGGAAAAATGATATTGAAACAACCTTTGTTTCACGAAAGTCGAAGCCGGGTTTATTTACCTACGATCAGTTGGATAAAACTATTTTAGACAACAATCTTGTTATTGTCAACGCATCACCCGTGGGAACATTTCCTCATTCCGATGAATGTCCGGACATTCCGTATCAATATTTATCAGACAAACATCTGCTTTATGATGTTGTTTACAATCCGGCCGAAACCCTGTTTTTAAAGAACGGAAAAAAGCAAGGTGCACAAGTGGTCAATGGAGAAGGAATGCTGATCGGACAGGCAGTTGCCGCCTGGAAAATCTGGAATCTATAAGAGTTCGAGGAGAAAACAAAGCACATGAGCAATTCCACTCAACCAACTACCAACTAATTACTACCGACTACCAACTACTTTCCCATACAATCCTTCGCACGCATCTTCGAGCAAATCAATCACATTTTCGAAACCCTGATCGCCGCCATAATAGGGATCAGGCACATGCGTCGCCTCCAATATTTTGCAAAAGTCAGTCATTCGGTAAATTTTCGCATCTTCTTCCAGGGTCATTGCTTGTTGCTTCAGTCCGGCAATATTCTGATCATCCATCCCAATAATCATATCGAACCGGTCAAAGTCAGCACGGGTAAATGGTCTGGAACGGTGCGTGAGGTCGTAGCCCCGTTTACCTGCAAAAAAACGCATACGGCTATCCGGCAACTCCCCCTGATGGTATGCAAGTAATCCGGCAGAGTCAACAATGAAATGTTCGGTTCTCTGTTCACGCATCAGAATACGATTAAAAACACCTTCAGCCATTGGCGATCGACAAATATTACCTAAACAAACAAAAAGAATGGAAGTTGGAGTCATAAGAATAGCTGCTAAAAAATACGAGTTATAAATAAGACTTTAGTCAAACTTATAACTCGTATAATACGGGAAAATTAGTTGTTATATAGATAAAATTGAAAGTACGCCTAACAAGGTTTCGTTTACAGGCTTATCGTCTTTGATTGCTTTTGTAAAAGGGACATTCACAATTTCGTCATTTACAATTCCGATCATGATACTTCGTTGTTCATCCAGAAGTGCATCAATAGCTGCCACACCCATACGGCTGGCAATGATGCGGTCGTAAGCAGTCGGAGAACCACCACGTTGAATGTGTCCGAGAATAGTCACACGCACATCATATTCAGGATGTTCTTTGTGCATAATTTCCGCCAAAGCATTTGCTCCACCGGTAATTTCACTTTCGGCCACAATAACAATACTACTATTTTTCGATTTGCGGAAACCATTTTTAATCAGCTCTTCCAACTGATCTTCCTGTGTTTCGCGTTCCGGAATAATTGCAGCTTCAGCACCCGACGCCAACGCACTGTTCAATGCCAAAAAACCGGCATCACGTCCCATCACTTCAATAAAAAATAACCGTTCGTGTGAAGTGGCAGTATCGCGGATTTTATCTACCGCTTCAATAATGGTATTCAAAGCTGTATCGTAACCAATGGTAGAGTCGGTTCCATACAGGTCATTATCAATAGTCCCCGGCAAGCCGACAATAGGAACATTATATTCTTGAGCAAAAATACGGGCACCGGTAAAAGTACCGTCACCACCAATCACCACCAATGCATCTATCTCGGCAGCTTTCATATTATCGTATGCCAGTTTTCGTCCTTCCGGAGTCCTGAACTCGGCACAACGGGCGCTTTTTAGAATAGTTCCACCCTGTTGAATAATATTACTTACGTTTTGAGTTTGAAATTCTACAATTTCATTTGTAATCAACCCTCTGTAGCCTCTGTAAATCGCTTTCACGCGGATGCCATTGAAAATTGCAGCACGTGTCACCGAACGAATAGCGGCATTCATTCCAGGCGCATCACCTCCCGAGGTTAATACACCAATGCATTTAATTTCGTATTTCATTTCTTCAAAATTTTGCGTTACCAGAGCAACGACTTTCCTTAAAATATAATTAGTACCTATCTATTGTTTTATAGCAAGTTTTTCTAATTTTTTAGCCACTTCCTCCATCAGCCAGCGAGGGGTGGAAGTAGCTCCACAAATACCTATTTTTTTTGTCAGGTCCAGATTCAAGCCTGTCACTTCTTCAGCCTCGGAGACGAGATAAGTGTTGGGGTTAATTTTCTTACTGTGTTCATATAGAACTTTCCCATTCGAACTTTTCTTTCCGCTAACAAAAATAATTATATCATTCTGTTGTGCAAAGGTAGTAATATTTGGCATTCTGTTTGCAACCTGACGGCAGATTGTATCGTAGAATTCAAAACTTTCATTTTGCCCGATACTTTTCGACAAAGTTGTTACTAAATGATTAAAACCGTCCAATGATTTAGTAGTTTGTGAAAATAACTGGATGGGTTTGGTCAGATCAACTTTATATAAATCCGCTTCACTTTCAATCACAATGGCTTTTTCGTTAGTTTGCCCTACCAATCCATTCACTTCGGCGTGTCCAATGTGCCCATATATCACAATCTGTGTATCATCCGTAGGTGCAGCTTCGTAGGCTTTTTTAATTCTAGCCTGTAATTTCAAAACTACAGGGCAAGAAGCATCTATCAATGTCAGATTATTCTTTTTAGCAGTTTCATAAGTACTTGGCGGTTCGCCGTGCGCGCGCAGTAAAACGCGGGCATCTCTCAGTTCAGCAAACTGATCATGATCAATGGTTATTAACCCCAACCTGGTGAGGCGTTCCACTTCCTGACCGTTATGCACGATATCTCCTAAACAATAGAGGGTAGTACCTTTTGCCAACTCCTCTTCTGCTTTCGAAATTGCATTTACAACCCCGAAACAAAATCCTGATTTTTTATCAATTTCAATATTCAGCATGATAATTGTTTACTTTTAAATTAGTTACTAACCGGATATACCTGATTGTATTTCCCGGGCCTACTCTCATTGTGTTTGTTTACTCTGTCCAAATTAATGAACCTGATCTGCCGGAGTACGGTTTAAATCGAAGAGAACAAAACTAAAAATCATAGGTTATCATAACGTTCTTTCGGCAAACAAAGTTCGTAAAATACCACGTTGTTCTTCGCGTGATAAAGAAGAATTATCAATCACTACAGCATCATCCGCTTTACGAAGCGGACTTTCAGCACGGTTCTGATCCCTGTCATCCCGTTCAATGACATTGGCCAGCACGTCATCGTAATTCACTATTTCACCCTTGGCGGTCATTTCATCCATTCGTCGCTTGGCTCTGATTTCGGGCGAAGCTGTCAGAAATATTTTCAATTCTGCTGTTGGAAAAACAACCGTTCCAATATCCCGTCCATCCATCACAATTCCTTTTTCAACACCCATAAGCTGCTGCTGACGAACCAACTCCCGGCGAACAAAGCCCAGGGTACTAACGCGGCTTGCTCCATTGGCTACTTCCAACGACCGGATTTCACGTTCCACATTCTTACCATTCAAATAAGTTTCGGAAACACCTTCCGCATTTGTTTTAAATTCTATGCGGATGGAGTGAATATGTTTTTCTAATTCTTCAGCATTAATTTCCGAGTCGGTCATCCATCCGTTTTGAATACAAAACAGCGATACAGCCCGATACATAGCTCCGGTATCAACATAAACATAACCAGCCTGGCGTGCCAGTTCTTTGGCCATGGTACTTTTTCCACACGAAGAGAAGCCATCAATGGCAACAATTATTTTTTTCATAATCTAAATTCATTTAACGAAGTACTAATTGAGAATTGGTAGGCATAATTTCCTACCTGAAATTGAGTCATGCCGAATCCCACATGAAATTTATAGAGCTTTATCCCGCCTCCAAACGAAAAACCTGCCATACTTTTAAAACCCGACATACTCATTTCTTGCTGACGGCGATCGTTGTAGGCTGCCGTCAGATAAAAACTCCTCGACGGAACAAATTCCACTGCAAAAATAGTATGTCGAAGAGCCATATCGGCAAATCCGATTTCTTTGGTCGTATTTGTGGAGCTCGTAGTGGTGCTTGAATTAGTTGCATCCTGATTGGTTGACTGATAACTTAAATCCCACTTTTGAAGATTATTTAATGTCAATGAAAAACGCAGCGGAGCATGACTTAATTTCTTAGAAATACCCATTTGAATATTAAACGGAAGTGGCTCCAGATGTTGTCCATCGGTATCGGAATAATAACCTTTAAACTGTGTGCCTATATTTTTCAACACCAATCCGGCCGAAAATAAATTGACAGAATCATTATAACTTGCTCCCAAATCCACGGCTACGCCATAGCTTGTATAGCTTTCATAAGCGGAATATACCGGTTTAAGTGTTGCACCAACAGTGATCTGATTGGTAACAGGCCGAGCGTACGCAATATTTAAAGAGAAATCTTTAGCTGTAAAACTCTGCCCGGTAAAAACATCTAAATCCGTAGTTTCCTGAAACGTTCCATAATCTACATATTGAACTCCAACGGCAAAATAGTTTTTGGGTCCAATGGTTTTGCCAAATATGGCTGTTCCAAACTTAATATCTGCCAAATAATTAGCCATGCTAAGTCCGATCATATTATTTGTTTCGGCAGTTAACAGAGCCGGATTCTCAAAAGCAAAATTTATATCGTTGTCACGCAGCGATACATTTGCACTTCCCAGCGCTGCCAGACGGGAAGACGCGGGTAAACTCAGAAATTGATAAACTCCATAGCCAGCCTGAGAAAAAGCAGGCAAAGCAAGTACAAAAAGGATGTATGATATAAAAATTCTTTTCGTCATGAAGTCTAATTTGTTGAAATCCTGATCTGATGGATTCCAAACTTTAATTTTCAAAAAAGCATTCAAAGATACACTATTTTTACCAACCGAAAGTTAGAAATCTGAATTTCCACAAGACTAATAACGGCAAAAAAAAGGAAAAAGACATGCCAGACAGAAAAAATGAATTTAAGCAATTAATCTGATCGTCAGATTAATATTTATTTTCGAGAAGTATAAAATGTAGATTTGAGAAATAAATAGTACATTTGCTTCTTAAATTGACAATAAGTTAGAGTCTGAGAATCAAAATGATTTCTATAGATAGACCAGGAATGAGCTTTCGAATAACCGATTTTGTTCGGCAAATCACACTGTCTTTATCAAAAGTAACTTACCAAACCAAAGTCTTTTGCAAATTGTACGCAATAACCGATTTGTATAGCAACTAATAAAAAGAATGAAAACAGAAATATACGAAGAAAAAGCCGTTTTAGTAGGGCTAATCACCCAGACTCAAACTGAAGAAAAAGCGCGGGAATACCTCGACGAGTTAGCTTTCCTGGCTGAAACAGCCGGAGCTTCGCCCGAAAAACTATTCTTTCAGCGGGTAGATTATCCCAACCCCAAGACTTATGTAGGACCAGGAAAACTGATTGAAATAAAAAGCTTTGTTGACGAACATGAAATCGGAGTGGTTATATTCGACGATGAATTGTCGCCGAAACAGCTGCGCAACATTGAAGGGGAACTGAAGGTGATGATTCTGGACAGAACCAGTTTGATTCTCGACATTTTTGCCAAGCGCGCTCAAACCGCCAATGCTAAAACACAGGTGGAACTGGCGCAGTTGCAATATACATTACCTCGTTTGACCCGCTTGTGGACTCACCTGGAACGTCAGCAGGGTGGTATCGGGATGCGTGGACCGGGTGAAACACAGATCGAAACCGACCGACGGATTATCCTGACCAAGATTTCGCTACTAAAGCAAAACCTGAAAGATATTGATAAGCAAATGACCACGCAGCGGAAGAACCGTGGCAAAATGGTGCGGGTGGCTCTGGTGGGCTATACCAATGTCGGTAAATCGACTCTGATGAATCTGATCAGTAAGTCCGATATCTTTGCAGAAAACAAGTTGTTTGCAACGCTGGACACTACCGTACGAAAAGTAATCATTGAAAATCTGCCGTTTCTGCTTTCAGACACGGTAGGGTTTATACGCAAACTGCCTCATCACCTGGTGCAGTCATTCAAATCGACGCTGGACGAAGTGCGCGAAGCCGATTTGCTGATTCACGTTGTGGATGTGTCGCACCCCAACTTTGAAGAGCAGCTGGATGTTGTGAATCAGACTCTGAAAGATATTGATCCGAAAGAGAAACCAATGATTCTGATATTTAATAAAATTGATGCATTTACCTATACTCCGAAGGATGCTGACGATTTATCGCCGGTAAAACGGGAGAATATGAGTCTGGATGAACTGAAAAACACCTGGATGGCTAAGATGCACGACAACTGCATTTTTATCTCGGCCCGCGAGAAACAAAATATCGATGAATTAAAAGAACTGATGTACGAAAAAATCAAAGCCATTCATGTGGAACGGTATCCGTACAATGACTTTTTGTTTCAGCGATATTCCGACATAGAATCTGAAAACGAGTAATCAGTTACAAGTAAATAGTTACGAGTTACAAGTTTGCTTGCTTTGTAGATGAGTTTCAGACAAGCAGCAGATCATTAAATATTATTGCTTACTTACTATATGACAAATTATCGTCCTTTACTGGATAAAGAGATAGCTACGCTGACTGTATACGGCTGTTCGGCTCAAGACTGGAAACAGGTACAGGTTGTAGAAGATTTTTCGCCTTCCTATTTTTACAATGTACACTTTTCGGGTCAGGTCTTTCTGGGTAGTTACAACAAAATATTCGAATTGCCCGGTGGCGTGAGAAAACATGCCGGAGTTTGTAATTGCTTACTCCACAATTGTACAGTAGGTAACGACGTATTTATCGACAAGATAAATAACTACATTGCCAACTACGAGATAGCCGACGGCGCTTATATCGAAAACATCAATCTGTTATTGACCGAAGGTGAATCTGCTTTTGGAAACGGAACGGAAGCGGCTGTGTTGGTTGAATCGGGTGGACGTACCATCCCGATTTTTGATTGGCTTTCGGCACCAATGGCCTACATGCTTACTTTTTATAAATACAACAGTAAAGCCATTGACGCTATCACACACAAAATAAATACTTATGCCGACCTTCAGAAATCGGACAAAGGACGAATAGGTAAAAATGCCCGGATTGTAAACTGCGACACACTGAAAAACGTGCGGGTGGGCGATTTTACCACAGTAGAAGGAGCTTTACGACTTGAAAACGGTACGATAAACTCCAACGAACAGGCTCCGGTTTATATCGGACAAGGCGTACAGTGTACTAATTTTATAATCAACTCGGGGACGACTATCTCCGAAGCGGCATTGGTTTCTAACTGCTTTGTTGGGCAGGGCTGTATCCTCGGGAAGCAGTTCTCGGCTATGGATTCGCTCTTTTTTGCCAACTGTCAGGGTTTGCACGGCGAAGCGGCTTCGGTGTTTGCCGGACCCTACACGGTGACACATCATAAATCGACCCTGATGCTTACCGCCCTGTACTCGTTTATGAATGCGGGAAGCGGCACCAACTTTAGCAACCACATGTATAAGCTGGGACCTATACACCAGGGCATCACCGAACGTGGAGTGAAAACATCAAGCGACTCGTACATGATGTGGCCTGCCAAAATAGGAGCGTTTACCATGGTACTGGGCCGACATAAAGGCAACCCGGATATTTCGGATCTGCCATTTTCCTACCTGATAGAAAACAACGGAGAAAGTAACCTGCTGCCGGGCGTAAACCTGCACAGCGCCGGAACAATACGCGATGTGCTGAAATGGCCGAAGCGCGACAATCGCACTGACGCCCTAAAACTTGATCCGATAAACTTCGACTTTCTGTCGCCCTACACATTGGGAAAAGCTTTAAAAGGAATTGAGATACTGAAACAACTGCTGGAAAGCGCCAACACGCCTTTCGTGTGGTACCAGAACTGCAAAATCAAACGTTCATCGATAAAAAAAGGCATTGAGGTATACCAAATGGCCATCGACCAGTTTATCGGTGAAAAAATAGCAGCCCATATAAAATCTAAAGCAGATTTATCAAACTTAAAACAGGCTGATAACGCTGCCGGAACCGGCGACTGGGTGGATATGGTTGGGCTGATTACTCCAAAATCGGAAATTGACAAGCTGCTGGTTCAGGTGACCGACGAAGCTTATTCGCTTAAATCCATTCAGGAAAAACTAAACGCCTTGCAGAGCGGTTATGACGAATATGCGTGGAACTGGACTAAAGCCTTATTGCCTCAGTTTACCGGCAAAGCACTGGCTGAAACAGAAGCACAGGATTTGATTCCCCTCATTGAAAACTGGAAAAAAGCAGCGGCAACGTTCAGCGATTTGATTATACGCGATGCTAAAAAAGAATTCAATGCTATTGCCCGAACCGGATTTGGACTGGATGGCAACGAGGAGGAAGTGCAGCTGGACTTTGAAGCGGTGCGCGGAACGGTTGAGGAAAATGCCTTTATCCAGGACATGAGTAAGGGATTGGATAAAAGCACGGCGGTGGCGGATCAGCTAATCGAGATATTAAAGTCCTGACAACTGACTGAAGTTGTTATCTATTCATTTATTACTTAAACATGAACAATTTTAATTTTTACAGTCCTACACTCTTTGTATTTGGCAAAGAGCGCGAAAATGAAGCCGGAAAACTGGTAAAACGGTTTGGCGGAACAAAAGTATTAATCCATTTCGGTGGCGGATCGGTCATTAAAAGTGGTCTGCTGGATAGAGTGAAACAGTCACTTACAGCCGAAGATATTTCGTTTGTCGAACTGGGCGGTGTTATGCCCAACCCTCGCAGCGGATTGGTATACACAGGTATTGAAATATGTAAACGCGAGAAAATCGATTTCGTTTTAGCTGTGGGTGGCGGAAGCGTTATTGATTCCTCCAAAGCTATTGCATTGGGCGCACTTTACGACGGTGATTTCTGGGATTTTTATCAGGGTAAAGCTATGACGAAGGCATTGCCGGTGGCTACCATCCTCACCATATCGGCGGCAGGCAGCGAAGGCTCCGGTAATTCGGTGATTACGCACGAAAACGGCATGCTCAAACGCGGTTGCGGAGGCGATGCGCTTCGTCCCGTATTCTCGGTTTTAAATCCTGAACTCACCTGCACTTTGCCGGCATATCAAACGGCCTGTGGTTGCACCGATATGATGGCACACGTAATGGAACGTTATTTTACCAACACGCAGGAGGTGGAAATTACCGACCGGCTGTGTGAAAGTATTTTGCTAACCATTATAAAAGAAGCTCCCAAAGCATTGGCTAATCCTGCCGATTATGACGCGCGCGCCAACCTGATGTGGGCTGGCATGGTGGCTCACAACGATGTTTGCGGCGTGGGTCGCGAGCAGGACTGGTCCACACATGCGCTGGAACATGAACTCTCGGCTTTGTACGATGTGGCGCACGGAGCCGGTCTGGCAGTGATGTTTCCGGCCTGGATGAAATATGTGATGAACCACGATGTGATGCGTTTTGCACAGATGGCCGTACGGGTGTGGGGCTGCGAAATGGATTTTCAGCAACCCGAAAAAACAGCATTGCAGGGAATCTATAAATTAGAACAGTTCTTAAGCACAATGGGAATGCCGGTGCGGTTCTCCGGACTTGGAGCAAAAGCCGAAGATATTCCAACGCTGGTAAAAACATTGTTTTCGAGCGGTGCTGCAACCCTTGGCAACTTTGTAAAACTGAACGCCGACGATGCGCGTAAGATTTACGAACTGGCCGTATAAGTAATCTTACACGGAGAGTTACAAGAAGATAGTTACGAATTACAAGATTGTTTGTCTGGTATTATTACTCAGCAAACAATCTTGTATTTTTTTTGGGAAATAGTCCAATAGAAATACCAAAGTAAGGTTTCAGGGACACCTTTTTATCATTACAAAACTGCAGGAAGGTTTCCGGCGCACCGTTTTGTCATTACAAAACTGCAGCAAGGTTTCCGGTGCGCCGTTTTGACATTACAAAACTACGGCAAGCTTTCCGGCGCGCCGTTTTTGTTGCTACAAAGTTGCAGCAAGGTTTCCGGCACACTGTTTTAGTGTTACAAAACTGCGGGAAGGCATTATTTACAAATAATATTGCCGCGCAACCCTTCGGCGCAATCTTATGTGAAAAGTTTTAGCGTTACAAAACTGCAGCAAGACATTATTTGCAAATAATATTGCCGCGCAACTCTTCGGCGCAATCTTATGTGAAAAGTTTTTAGCGTTACAAAACTGCGGGAAGACA
>DAIQOQ010000001.1:0-1726 GCA_036787795.1 Paludibacter sp.
CCTTCGGTACGCGATAAACGTGGAATATTATGATTATCGTTTTCTTCGTAGCCACAGAACTTGCAACGATAAGTGGTTCGTTCAGTCCCTGAACTAATATAAGTAGGGGCTATAAGTGTTCGTTTGTCTGATAGAATAAAAGCTTTTGTTCCACATTTTGGACACTCTGAATAAGCACTGGGTTTGTCTAGTGTAAAAATAGCTTCGTTAGCACATTTGTTACAAACAAAAACGTCGTAATCAACAGCGTGTAGTTTCTCCTCAAATTGTTGTGCCAGCTTCAGGTGTGTGTCCTCTTGTTTTTCGGACAAAATATGCATTTCTCCATCGCAAACATTGCAAGGAATTGGGTGCCGTCTAATTTTTATCATCATCAATCTACCATATACATTGGCTGGAATGGTAGCCAGGGGTACAGGAATAAGCAGAAGCATGAAGATCGGATTGGAGAAAAGAAGTATTAATACAAATCCTACAATTGGCAATAGGATAGATAGTAAACTTATAATCCCGGATTTCTGACTTTTCAAAACTTTATATCGTGCAATGTTGCTCTTTAGTTTTGGGTCTTTCCGTACACTTTGTACTATGTTTGCCATCCACATCCAGGCAAAAATGGCTATGAGTAGGTAAACACCCGCTGCCAATGGCAAAATCTGATTCCAAGCAACTGTTTCTTTGGGTGCCTCGGCAATAGGTTCTTTGCGAATGGTTGAGCCTATGCGTTGAATTCCGGCTAATAAACCAGCATCGTAATTGCCCTTTTTAAATTCGGGGACCATTGACTGATACTGGATTCGTTTGCAAATAGCATCGGGTAATATGCCTTCCAACCCATAGCCGGTTTCAAAGGTTACTTTTTTATCGCCAAGCACAAACAACACTAACAAGCCATTGTCTTGTTTTGCTTTCCCTATTCCCCATGCTTTAAACAGGTCAGTTGCAAAAGGCTTAATTTCGTTTCCTCCGATGGAGTTAACCGCAACCAGAGCGACCTCGGCTCCTGTTTGTGCCTGAAGTGAGTCCAGGTATACATTTATTTGTTGAACGGTCTCAACTTTCAAAATTCCATCCGGATTACTAACAAAAGAATGTACATTTGTTGTTTTCGGATTTGGAATGCTTGTCACTGTATAGTCTGTTGCAAAAGCAACGGCTGAAAGTGAGCAAAGAAATATGAGAATTAGTTTCTTCATAAATGCAGTATTAAATAAGTCTTAATTTGATTTCGGGTAATAATATGAGTCTTTCAAATAAATATCAAAAATCAGAACTGAATGTGGAGGTATGAGTGAATTTGACGTTGATGTACCATAACCCAAGTCACTAGGGACATATAGTTTTATATGAGCACCATTATGTACCATCTTTAGTCCTTCCTGCCAACCACTAATTGCATTTGGTAAATAAAGAGTTGCAGTGCTGTCGTTTAGAACCGTTTCAAACACAGATCCGTCTATTAGTGATCCTTTGTAACTAACAACAATAATGCTATTAGCATCTGGTTTTCTTAAGGTTGGTGCACCTGCATAAATAATCTGATAGGCAAGTCCAGAGCTCGTAGTATGGAATCCATTGTCATTTTTATGTTTAGCATACCATTCATCATTTAGGTTTTTCCAGTCCAGATATTTATCTTCTTTGCAGGCTGAAAAGATGATTAAAAGAACAAAAGTAAGTAAGAAGCCAATTGAAATTCGTTTCATGTTTGTTGTTATTTTTGATG
>DAIQOQ010000001.1:1826-40967 GCA_036787795.1 Paludibacter sp.
AAAGTAAGTAAGAAGCCAATTGAAATTCGTTTCATGTTTGTTGTTATTTTTGATGAGATATTATCTTTTGTTTATTTTCAAATTGAGTTGAAAATGATTTATTTGCAAGGACTGACATTGATTGTTTTATTTTGCATTTGAAAATTTCGTAGCTTGTAAGTTTCAATATAAGTAATTAATAATATGTTTTTTGTAGACTATATTCAGAGAAATAGTCTTGTAACTCGTAACTACTTACTTGTAACTACCTACTTACTGCTGATAGTCTTTTTCTAAATGCTATTTTTCAAATTTAAAAGAAAAACTCCCAACGCGATTTCCATCAATAAAAAATTCGGCGCGATAATTTCCCTTTGGTAAAATTTCACCAATTTTCCAATAAATAACATCGCTTTTGGCATCACCAGTAAATTCAAAATGTTTACTTGCTGAGTAGGCTATATTTTTATTTTCATATGGAAATACGTTACCTGGGCTTTTAGTCAATACATCATCATCCGGACGGGTAATTCGCAAATAAACTGTTTTTTCACCCGGTTGTGCAGTGATATTTTTAGCAACTGTATAGTTGAATTGCAAACTGGCCGTTTGCGAGAACCAACCTGTCTTTTTCCCTTTACTGTTGAGTGGTGTCATGCTGAAATTAATGACTTCCAGGATTGCAGCCCGGTTGACAACCTGATTAAGCGACTCTTTATCTTTCGATAACTGTTGAACAGTTTCTGTTGCTGCCTGATATTTCTTATGCACTTCTACATTCTCGGTTCTTAGTACTTTATTTGCCGAATTTAATGAGTCAATCTGATTTACATATTGAATCATTACTTTTCGTACAGTAGCTAATTCTTGTTTCAATTGAGCGATACGTCTTGCATTTGTCGACTTTGTTACACGTAATTCGTCCAATAATTGTTGAACCTTTGTTTTTTGATTGTCAAGTAACTTTACAAGCGAGTCATTTTTAATGTTTGAAGTATAACCTCCAAACTCTTGATTTATGTTGGAATATTCTTTTTCTACTTGTTGTTTTTCAAAGTTCATTTGTTCAACAACCTCAGCCATTTCAGCATCTTTTTGATTTGCCTTTCGTACAAAATATACCACGGCAATTCCCAAAGCAATAATTATAATTGTTGCTGCTGTTATAATTATAAAATTTTTTCGTTTAATAGGATCCATAATTATCAATTATTAAAGTACAGTTAGTATGTTTTCGAGCTTGATGCCCCTCGAACCTTTAATTAGTACATACTCATTTCTGACAGGGTATTCTTTTAGATGGTTTATAAGTTCATTCACATCTTTAAAGTGCATAAAGTGGCTGCGAGTTTTCCCAAACTCACTTCCAACCAACAAAACGTTCACCAGCTTATTTTGTTGTAATAAGTCAATTATGTTCTGATGTTCAATTGTACTTTGTTCGCCGAGTTCAAGCATGTCGCCTAAAATAAGAGTTTTAGCTTTTACATCCATTTGAGCAAAATTCAAAATGGCTGCCTGCATACTCGTTGGATTTGCATTGTACGCATCGACGACTAACTTATTGAATTTTGTGATGGTTAATTGTGAACGGTTGTTTTGAGGCATGTATTGCTCAAGACCTGCCTTTATTTGTTCATTAGTTAGCCCAAAATATTTACCGATAGCTACTGCTGCCAATACATTCTCCGCATTATAGATCCCAACTAAGTTGGTGCTAACTTCGAATGACCGTGACTGACCATCGGTAGTGCATTGCATTTTCAGAAATGGAGAACATGCTGTTGTTTGTCCTAAAACAAAAGTATCTTTCTTTTTCTGATCGAAACTATAGGTACAAACATTTGTTTGCCCGATTGCAAAACCTGTTTTCCCCGCCATTTCTATTAAGTTGGCATTATCTTTATTTATAAAGATTGCTTTTCCGTAGTTGAATATATTTTGATAAAGTTCTGATTTTGTTCTTTTCACCCCTTCGAATGATCCAAAACCTTCGAGATGAGCTTTCCCCACGTTTGTAATTATACCGTAATCAGGCGCCGCTATTTCAGCCAGAGTCTTGATCTCGCCTGGATGATTTGCTCCCATTTCGATTATCGCAATTTCATGCTCTGGTTTTAATTGCAGTAAGGTGAGAGGGACACCAATGTGATTGTTCAGATTTCCCTGAGTGAAGAGGATGTTGTATTTTTCTTCAAGTGTTGCAGCAATTAGCTCTTTAGTGGTGGTTTTTCCATTGGTTCCGGTAATTCCGATGATTTTTGTTCCTAGTTGTTTCCGGTGGTAAGCAGCCAATTGCTGTAAAGTATCTAATGTGTTTTCTACTAATATAAAACGATCATCAATAGCATACTCAGCTTCGTCAACAACTGCTAAAGCGCAACCTTTTTCAAGAGCCGAAAGCGCAAATGCATTCGCATTGAAATTTTCCCCCTTTAATGCAAAAAAAAGCGAGTTGGTCGGACAGATGCGACTGTCTGTACAAATTGTGGAATGTTGGAGGTATATCTGGTAAAGTTGCATTTCAAAGGTAAGTTTGGACTTAATTTGCTACAAAAATAATCATTATCCCATAATTTAACGTCATACTAATCAATTAATAATTAATAATGAACGATTAATAATTCTAATTAGGTTTAAATAAAGATTTTATACGTGATTTATTACTGTTTTTTGAAAAAAAAATGACTAAATCCATAGAGCGGGTTTAGTCATTTCCTGCAATATTATTTCTTTTAAAAGTCGTATGCAAAAGAAATATACAATCCTTTTTGGTATATGTTCCCCGAGCTTGTTTTGTTTAGATTGTTTAAGCCCCAATCGTACCCTGCTTTAACCTGATATTTTTTCCACTGAACACCACCACCAACTCCAATTTGTAGATTCAATCTGTTTAATTGATAATCAGCGTCTGATCCGCCATATAAGTCGATTGAACGGGGTTGTATGTACAATGAACTTGTAGTAGGATAAGTTAGAGTTGAAGTAATCTTCATATTTTGAAATAATCCTATGTTTAAGTTAGGTCCAGCAAATCCAAAAACTTTGAGAGTCTTGGACATTGGAAGTGTATACATTAACCGAACCGGAATATCTAGGGAATGCCCGGTTGAATGGTACTTGACGCTAGCATCGCTTGGATAACCCTGAATTTTATCTGAGTACACAAAGTTATAAAGTGCACCAGTAAGTAAACTAAAGTTGTTTTTTAGTTTGAATTCAGCGCTCCCTCCAAATTTTATTCCGTCAAAATACGTAGGGGAACTTACACCAGAGCCGTACCGCTTAGGGTTGTTATAACCGATTTCTAAGCGGTAAGTCTGAGCATTTGCAATACAAACTACTACTAATAGAGTGATAACTAAATAGATTCTTAATGCTGGTTTCATGTTGTTGACGTAAAATTATATAATTTCTTTCGGTAGCAAAGATAGATTTTTTTCAGCATTTAAATGCTATAATTAGGGCATGTATGTCATTACATTATCTGTTTTTAACGCGTAAGGGCACTAATTATTAATTTTTTTAGAAAAAAAGACGTTTAGCAAATGTGTTGGCTAAACGTCTTGGTTTTTTTGTGGAGCTGGAGGGAGTCGAACCCTCGTCCAAACAAGGAAATAATAAGCTTTCTACATGTTTATCTTCGCTTAGATTTTCGTGCGTAAGCAAGACCAAAGCCACCAACCTACACCTTATCCTTTTTATTTCATCACGCCTCCAAGGCTAAGCGTGACTATCTTCGATTTATCCGCATCTCCTAATCATTGGCCTCGAAGCGACGGCCGCCGGGAAATGTCTCGTTTCAATACCTAGTATCGAAATTAAGCTTATCTACTGTGATTCGATTAAGCAGCAAGAGCGTAGTTATTTTCGCCAGTTATAATTTTGAGACTCTGGATTTACGAGCTGTTTTCTCAAAGCTCGACATGCTTACATATCAGTTCTACCTGCTGTCAAAACCAAACAGCCCCTTTTTTTAGTTGATAGTTGTCAGTTGATAGTTGACAGTTTCGCTATCAACTATCAACTAGTAACTTTGAACTATTTTGCGTAACTTACCGCTCTCGTTTCTCTGATAACGGTAATTTTTACTTGACCCGGATAAGTCATCTCATCTTGTATCTTCTTTGCAATATCGAAAGATAACAATTCTGTTTCTTTATCATCTATCTTGTCAGCTCCTACAATTACGCGTAATTCGCGTCCTGCCTGAATGGCATATGTTTTAAGTACGCCAGGGTAAGATAGTGCCAAATTTTCCAGATCGTTCAATCGTTTAATATAAGCTTCTACAATCTCGCGACGTGCCCCAGGACGTGCCCCGGAGATAGCATCACATACCTGAACTATAGGTGCAATAAGCGTTTCCATTTCCACTTCATCGTGGTGAGCGCCGATAGCGTTGCAAATATCCGGTTTTTCTTTGTACTTCTCTGCAAGTCTCATGCCAAGAATTGCATGTGGTAATTCTGGCTCGTCGTCCGGCACCTTTCCAATGTCGTGTAAGAGTCCGGCTCGTTTCGCTTTTTTGGGGTTTAATCCGAGCTCTGAAGCCATCGTTGCACAAAGGTTTGCTGTTTCCCGTGAGTGTTGTAATAAGTTTTGTCCGTATGATGAACGGTATTTCATTTTACCAACCATACGAATCAATTCCGGATGTAATCCATGAATACCTAAGTCGATAGTAGTTCGTTTTCCAATTTCAACAATTTCTTCTTCCACCTGTTTGCGAACCTTGTTTACGACTTCTTCAATACGAGCGGGATGAATACGTCCGTCGGTAACCAGTTGGTGAAGTGATAAACGTGCTATTTCGCGACGAACTGGATCGAAGGCTGAAAGTACGATAGCTTCAGGGGTGTCATCAACAATAATTTCAACACCTGTTGCAGCTTCTAATGCCCGAATATTTCGTCCTTCGCGCCCAATAATGCGTCCTTTTATTTCGTCCGATTCGATATGGAATACGGTCACTGAATTCTCAATGGCTGTTTCGGTAGCGACGCGTTGGATGCTTTGCACAACAATCTTTTTCGCCTCCTTATTAGCAGTCATTTTCGCTTCTTCCATGATGTCGTTTACATACGACATGGCTTCTGTTTTGGCTTCTTCTTTCAATGCTTCAATGAGGCGTTCTTTTGCCTGATCAGCTGATAGACCTGAAATTGTCTCAAGTTCTACCTGAGCCTGACGATGTAAATGTTCCAGTTCTTTTTTCTTTGACTCTACGCTTCCTAGTTGCAACTCGAAATGTTCCTTCTGAGCTTCGATTTCGTTTATTTTTCGTTGCACATCTCCTTGTTTCTGGCTCAGTTGCATCTCTTTTTGTTGCAATCTGACTTCAACCACCTGTATTTTTGCATTACGTTCCTGTACTTGTTGCTCGTGCTCGGCTTTTAATGCAATAAATTTCTCTTTTGCTTCAATAAGCTTATTTTTCTTGAGTAACTCAGCTTCAGCCTCAGCTTCTTGTATTGCTCTTTTGTTGACAAAGCGGAGTAAGACAAATGTCCCACCGGCTCCAGCAATCAATGCAATCAATCCTATTATTATGTTTTCCATTTTATGGGTTTAATGAATGTAAGTAATAAAATATAATTTAGTTAGTTTTATTTTGATTTGTAATAATAAAAAACGCATTGCATCGAAAAGAGTAAAATCCTTTATTGTAAAGAATTTTCTGATCAATGTAATGCGGAAAATAATGTTAGAAACGATTTTATTCTCTCGAAAGCAATGCTTTCAATTCCTGATCAAGAGATTGAATTTTTTCGGCTAAAGGAACTATGTTCTCGGCAAATTCTTGCTTTGACACCATAACTGCTAATTGATATGCTACCAAAATAAGGATTTCTTCTGTCGGCCGTTGACTGAATTTCTGCTGGTAGTCATCTAAAAATTTTACCAGTAGCTTCTCTGCTTTACGGTACAGTTCCTCGTCTTTGCGAGCAATACGTAGAGGTAATCTTAAACCTCCAATTTGCACATTTATTAAAAAAATATCGTCTTTCATAAGCTCTATTCATCTAAAAGAGCTAAACATTTGTCTATTTCCCGCACCATTTTAGCTATTTGTTGCTTAGATTCGGCTCTCTCTGTTTCAGATCTCCCCAAGTTTCTTGCTGTTTGTAAATGGTCGTAATTTTTTCGAAGTTCCAAAACTTCTTGATGAGCATGCATTAAATCGGTTTGTTTTCGCTCTAATTCATCCTTTAATAGGGAGTTCTGCTCTTGCAATGATTTGTACTCCGAAATTAATTTTCGCAGTCTTGTTTCAAATGCGTGTATAAGTTCTTCGTAGCGGTTTGTCATTTCTCAAAAAAATCTACACAAAAATACTCTTTTGCTTTGAATTAATAAAATGTTTTCTCCTTTTTTCGATAAAATATAAATTTACCTATCTCGTTTTGATATTTCTTTGAGCAGTTCTTCGGCTCTTGCAAGTGCTTTGTTTATATCACTACAAACATTACCTGAGCCTAATAATTCTTCAATGCCGTTTTGGTTCAGCACGGCATGTACCTTCTCATTTACACCCGAAAGAAGTATCTGGATTTTCTCTTTTTGTGCCGATTGAATCAGATTCTGCAGGTTGTGTGCACCGGTGGAGTCTATGAACGGAACTTTACGCATACGGATAATTTGAACCTTCGGTCTGTCACCAATCACTTTCATGGTTTCTTCAAATTTGTTTGCAACACCAAAAAAGAAAGGACCTTCAATTTCATAAACTTCCACTCCTGTGGGCAAGTGTAGTTTCTCCGTGTCAGTACTTCCTTCCACATACTCCGCTTCATCAATATCTTCTTTGAAGATGGAGATGGAAGATGTTTCGGAGATTCGACGGATGAATAATAGAACGGCCAAAAGTAAGCCTACTTCAATGGCGATAGTCAGATCGAAAATAACTGTCAGCGCAAAGGTGGTGAGCAGTACGGCTACATCCGACTTTGGATTTTTCATCAATGCCTTGAATGTACGCCATTCACTCATGTTATAAGATACAACGACCAGTACACCTGCTAGGCAGGCCATTGGAATGTGTTTAGTAAGTCCACCGAGAAACAGAAGAATAAGTGCCAGCACTACGGCATGGATAATACCTGCTATAGGTGTTCGTCCGCCGTTGTTAATGTTGGTCATGGTACGTGCAATGGCTCCGGTAGCCGGAATTCCTCCGAAAATAGGCACTACCATGTTGGCAATTCCTTGAGCAATTAGCTCGGTGTTTGAGTCGTGTTTATCTCCTATCACACCATCGGCAACAGTTGCAGAGAGCAATGATTCAATGGCACCCAACATGGCAATGGTAAAAGCCGTTGGAAGTAATGTTTTAATGGCAGCAAAATTGATTTCCGGTGCTACCGGACTTGGCAGGGATGGGTCGATAGTAAACCGATCGCCAATGGTTTCGATCCCTTGTATGCCAAATTTATTGCGCAAGAAGTAGACAATCACCGTCAGTACAATGATGGCAATAAGCGATCCGGGTATTTTTTTAGAGAACTTTGGAGTTATAGCTATAATGACGATGGAGAGTATGCCAACTCCTACCGCCCATGGATTAATGGTATTGATGAACTGTCCATAAGTGATCCATTTATGAATAAAGTCGGCGGGTACTTTGGCGATATGCATTCCAAACAGATCTTTTACCTGAGTGGCAAAGATGGTGAGCGCTATACCGCTCGTAAACCCGACAACTACCGGGAACGGAATGAATTTAATAACGCTTCCGAGTTTGAAAATTCCCATGGCAATAAGCATTACGCCCGCTATCATAGTTGCAATAGCTAGTCCGGCGACGCCAAATTCCTGCACAATGCCATAAATAATAACGATAAAGGCACCGGTAGGGCCCCCGATCTGAACTTTGCTACCTCCCAGAACAGAAATGATAAAACCCGCAATGATGGCTGTGAATAAACCTTTTTCAGGAGTTACGCCCGATGCAATACCAAATGCAATGGCCAGTGGTAAAGCCACAATACCTACAATGACTCCGGACATTAAGTCGGCATAAAACTGTTCTTTGTTGTAGGTCTTAAGTGTACTTAGTAATTTGGGTTGAAATTGAATCTTCATATTTTGGTTAGTCTTGTAAACGGTTGCAAAGGTACGCTTTTCGCTTAAAAGAGCCTAAAGAATAGTGACTTTTATGAGGATTGATCTGTTATTTAATTATTAGTTATCAGCTAATTTGCATATTTGTCCGGCTATTTCTTCCTCTTTTTTGTTGGTAGATTGGCTTGTTTGTAAATAACTTTTTTCTTTGTTCTGTGTTAGATAGTCTAAAATGTGTAATTTTGTGCTTGATTACTTAATTGCTTTTCAAGCTCACAACTTCTAACTAAAATATGTGGAAACTCAATCAATTTAATTATACGCGTCGTCCTTCAGACAGGATTCAGATAGGAAAAGTGCTGGTAGGTGGTGATCAGCCGGTTCGGGTACAGTCGATGGCTAATACCGATACCAATGACATTGCCGGCTCGGTGGCTCAATGTTTAAGAATAGTTGAAGCCGGAGGTGAAATTGTGCGTTTTACAACGCAGGGCATTCGTGAGGCCGAAAGCATCGGTAAAATTCATGCAGCGTTGCGTGATCAGGGCTGCGAAGTACCTTTGGTGGCCGATATTCACTTCAATGCTAATGCTGCCGATGTAGCAGCTACGCAGGTGGAAAAGGTACGTATCAATCCCGGAAACTACGTGGGAAGTATAAAGATAGGCGATACGTCCGACTACACGGATGATGAATTTGCCCGTGAATATGAAAAGATACGGGCCAGGTTTATTCCTTTTTTGAATATTTGCAAAGAACATGGTACGGCTATCCGTATAGGTGTAAATCACGGTTCGCTCAGCGAACGAATGATGAACCGATATGGAGATACATCGCGGGGCATGGTAGAGTCGTGCCTGGAATTTTTGAATATATGTAAAGAACAGAACTTCACTAATGTGGTGATTTCGATGAAAACGTCTAATACGGTGATGATGGTGGAAACCGTTCGACTGTTGGTTGCCGAGATGGAAGCTGCTGATTTGCACTTTCCCTTGCACTTG
Source organism: Paludibacter sp. (assembly GCA_036787795.1). GTDB lineage: Bacteria > Bacteroidota > Bacteroidia > Bacteroidales > Paludibacteraceae > Paludibacter. Next base: position 10,874 of record DAIQOQ010000001.1, read on the forward strand.
GGTGTTACCGAAGCCGGCGATGGTGAAGATGGACGTATAAAATCGGCTGTGGGCATAGGTGCTTTGCTGGCCGATGGCATTGGCGACACCATTCGTGTTTCGTTGAGCGAAGAGCCCGAAGCCGAGATTCCGGTGGGACGTTTGCTGGTGTCGTATGTCTCTACCCGAAAAGGGCATGTGCCTATTCAGGCTGTTGAAAGTCCTGAAGTCTCGCGGTTTGAATATCGTCGACGAAAAACTCATGCTGTGGCAAATATTGGCGGCGAGAATGTGCCGGTGGTTATTGCTCCGTCGGACGGAGGCTATGCTGTGGTGCCCGATTATATTTTGTCGGACAACAAGGTGCAGGGAGCAAGCGGTGAGTTATTCCCCATTTATGCGGTTAAAGACTTAAATGCTCTACAAGGGGATGCATCGGCGATGAAATTCCTGAAATTGAATTATCCGGATTTGAATCCGACTGTGATTGATGTGCTGAAAACAAGAACCGATCTGGTTGTTTTGCTGCAAACCGATCATCAGAACGGAGTGGCCGAACAACGTGCCTTTTTCCATGCATTGCTCAATGCCGGTTCTACGGTTCCGGTTGTATTGGCACGGAGCTATGCCGAAAACGATCTTCAGTATCTGCAAATTAAAGCGGCTGCCGATTTGGGAGTATTATTTATTGACGGTTTGGGCGACGGTATTTTGCTGGAAAACAAAGGAAACATTTCGGCTGAAGCTATCAACTCGGTGGCTTTTGGCATTCTGCAGGCTTCGCGCGTTCGTGTGACGAAGACGGAATTTATTTCCTGTCCGGGTTGCGGGCGAACCATGTTTAAACTTCAAACTGTGATTGCTCGCGTAAAAGCCCGCACTTCGCATTTGAAAGGCTTGAAGATTGGTATTATGGGCTGTGTGGTGAACGGACCGGGCGAAATGGCTGATGCTGATTATGGTTACGTGGGTGCAGGACGCGGTAAGGTGAGCCTTTATAAGAAAAAAGACTGCTTAGAACGCAATATTCCCGAGGATGAAGCCGTTGATAAATTGATCGGATTGATAAAGCAAAATGGCGATTGGCACGAATAAATAGTTGATTGAATACTTTAATCAGCCTTTTATAAACCGATTGTCAGAGTATTAAACAATAAAATAAAAAGTATGAGGAAATTTATTCTTACGTTCGCATTAATCGTAAGTGTGTTTGTCGGATTGAGTGCACAAGTGGATGGAAAAGCTATCGGGCTTCGTTTCGGAGGTTTTGATGGTTATGGTGCAGAAGTCAGTTATCAACATCCGCTGGGTAAAGCTAACCGTTTGGAAGTAGATCTGGGTGTTAATCATTACGGATTTGGTCTGGGTGGAGTTTATCAATGGGTTTGGGATTTGTCCGATCTGGCTCCCGGTTTTAACTGGTATGCCGGTGTAGGTGCCAGTTTGGGATCGTATGATTTCAATGATACCAAACATGATTTTGGCATCGGTGCCCTGGGGCAAATTGGTCTTGAATATAATTTCAATATTCCTTTGCAGATTTCGGTGGATTACCGTCCGGGCATTTACCTTATTCCACGGATTGACGGATTGTATGATGGCATTTGCCTGAGTGCTCGCTATAAGTTCTAAGAAATAAATTTGTTATACAGAAAGAGGAGTCTCCGGTCAGGAGGTTCCTCTTTTTGGTATAAATACACCAGCCATGAAGCGAGCAGTTCTCAGTATTTGTCCTTACATCTGAGTATTTGTGGTATTTACTCTTTGTTTTAGAACTAAATAATTTATTTTAATATTCATTGTCTATAATATTTATTTATATGCTCTATCTTTAACGCGCAAAAAGTTTGTTTTCTTTTTTTATTCTTTACGTGGCTTTTTGTCGATGCGCATGCACAAATTTATCGATGCGCATCTATGTTTTCTTCGGTGCGCATGCACGAACGCGTCGATGCGCATGTACAAAATTAGCATAGATTGCCTTGCAATTTATATATAACCAAAAGTAAAACAATTTAAAAAATGAAAGAATTATGGCTTTACAATTCAACGCGGTTGAAAGAGTCAATCCGCAAACAAAAGAAAAGAAGTGGTATGCAGCGCCCAAGTTGACCGGTAAACGTACGCTAAAGGAATTCAGTGTTGATTTGTCTGAAAAATCATCGCTTTCGTCAGGTGATGTGCAAAGTGCAATCGTCAACATGATTCAGGAAATGCCTAAGTGGCTGATGAATGGCGACAGTGTGAAACTGGATGGATTCGGATCGTTCCGTTTGTCATTCTCGAGCGAAGGAGTAGCTACCAAAGATGAAGTGACCGCTAACCTGATTACCGACATCAGGCTGATTTTTGATGCTGACGATGCGATTAAAGAACGGATAGCCAAAACAAAAATCAATCCTGCTGAGTAATTTTAGCAAGCACTAATCAGGTTGAAACCAATAACTTTTCCAAAGCTCTAAACTTTGGAAAAGTTACAGGAACAATTAATCGGTTGGGTTCTTGTATAAGTAATTTTGCAGGTTCAATGCTGTTCCGTTGAATATATTCAAATCTACATGCCCACGTATGCCCGCCAGTTTAAATCGGTTCGTCTTTTGCCAAAAAGCCCATTCGCAGCTGGGTTTTGCTCTATAATCCACTATCCATAATTTGCATTTCGGAGGCATGTGTTCTTCCAGATACAGTTTATAGTAAGCATAATTACAATAAATGATGGGGTAGTGCCCCAGCTTTTCGTAAATGGCATTCACAAAATTGGTGAGTTCGGTAGTCACCAGACTTTTTTCCGGCATCTTTTTGCGGAACTCGGCATCCAGCACCGGCAGCAGATCGCCGTTTTTATGTTGAGCCACCGATAAAAAGTTCGTTGCCTGCTCTTTTCCGCTACTTTCGTACGAGAAAAAATGATACGAACCTACCACTATACCTAGTTTTTTTGCCTCACTGTAGTTTTCCATGTATTTTACATCCTGAAAGGTTAGTCCTTCAGATGCTTTGATAAACATGAAATTCGGTTTTTCTCTGTCCAGCTCAGCCCAGTTAATGTCACTTTGGTAATGCGAAACATCAATGCCCCACACATTGTCCGGACCAACTATGTCGCTAAGACTTATCGAGGGTAGTTCTTGATGTAGGTGCTTTGCTTTAGCGGTTTTATGTGTTTTATGCGATTTTCGTCCTCCATGCGATTTGTGTGATTTCCGCGCAAAAACAGTAAACTGCATGAGCAAGAGAAGACAAAATATAGAAATAAGGCGTTTTTGCATGATAATTTGAATGAATAACAATGAAGTTGAATTAAGTATAAAAGCTGTATACTCAAAAATAGAGGCTGCAATATATGAATAGTCACGGTATCCTGAAAGTATCTTGCGCTTTTATTGGTAAAATTTCAGTTTCTTTTGATTTATTGGGTGTCGAAGCGACAAGTCAACTGTATGCTGCCTGATTTAGTCGTTGGTTAAACGAATACTTTTGCTCTAATTCAGCAGATTCATAAAATCTTTTCTCGTGCCGTTGAACAGATTAAAATCTACGTACCCTTTTATGCCTGCTGCTCTGTATTTATCAGTGGTTTGCCAAAACGTCCAGCTGCAATTGGGCATGCCCCTGTAATCCACTATCCACAGTTTACATTTATCAGGCACGCCGTTTTTGAGGTAAAGCAGATAATATTTGTAGTCGCAGTAAATAATGGGTTGACACTGGGTTTTTTCGTACACGGCATTGATGAATGCTTGTATTTCTTTGATGATAGTTGCTTTATCAGGCATCTTTCGGGCAAACTCGGCATCGAGTACCAGCGGTAAATCGCCTTTTTTGTAATTCACCATCGATAAAAAGTTTTTAGCCTGATCCTTTCCACTGCTCATATACGTGAAGAAGTGATACGAGCCCACGGGAATCTTTTGTTTTCTGATTTCCTGATAATACGTTGCGTATTTGCTGTCCTGGTGGGTGGAGCCCTCGGTGGTTTTCAGAAAAATGAAGTCGGGTGCTTGTTCTTTTACTCTGTCCCAGCTTTCTATCAGCTGATAATGGGAAATGTCGATACCCCACAATCTTTCTTGTTTGGTTATCTCCTTAATGCTTTCTTTGGTAGTTTCTTTCGTGTTTCCTTTCTGCAGCTTTCTTCCGCTGTGGCACGACAGCAGTGTGAGGCCGATAAGAAGTATAACAACGTACTTGTTTTGCATAACAGTATTGTTCGGTAAATGTAACAGATTTATATGACAACTGACGAAGTAATGTTAAGTTACCCCGTCAGTATACGATTGTCGGAGAGTTTATTTGAATAAGCTCTCTTCTCTATCTCTGATTAAACAGCTTCCAATGCTTTCTCTATTGCTTTTTTTATTCCATCGGCATTTTTACCTCCGGCCGATGCAAAGAAAGGCTGACCGCCACCGCCACCCTGAATTTCTTTAGCGGCATCGCGGGCAATGTTCACGGCATTTAGTCCGCCTGCCACAAGGTCGTCGCTAAGCAACACGGTCAACGATGGTTTGCCGTCGAATACGCATCCGGCAACAAAGAATAGTTTCTCACTTACTACATTCCGTATCTGGAAAGCCAGTGTTTTCACGGCATCGGTTGGCAATTCAGCGTCAACGCGAATTACCTTTATGCCATTAATTACTTTAGCTTCGTTGATCAGAATGTCGCGTAAGTTCATGATCTTTTCATGCATAAAATCTTCCACCCGTTTCTTCAGGTCGCTGTTTTCTTCAATTGATTTTTGAATAGCAGACATCAGGTCGGGTGTATTGTTGAAGAACTCGCGGGCATCGGAGATAAAATCTTGTTGATCATCAAGCTGCTTCTCTACTTCTTTGGCTGTGATTGCCTCAATACGACGGATGCCTGCTGCCGTTGATGATTCGGATGTAATGCGTACCATGCCTATTTCGCCGGTAGCCTGCACGTGCGTTCCACCGCAAAGCTCGGTAGAAGTACCAAACTGAATAACACGAACTGATTCGCCGTATTTTTCGCCAAACAAAGCCATAGCACCCATAGCCTGTGCTTCGGCAATCGGGGTGTCGCGCATTTCGTTCAACGCATAGTTCTCACGGATTTTGCGGTTGGCAATGCTTTCTACAGCACGAATTTCTTCTTTCGTCATTTTCTGAAAATGGGAAAAATCGAAGCGAAGTGCATCAGGGCTTACAAACGATCCTTTTTGCTCTACATGCGTGCCCAGCACTTCGCGCAACGCTTCGTGAAGCAAGTGTGTAGCCGAGTGATTGCAGGAAGTAGCCTGGCGGTTTTCTGTATTTATGGTAGCGGTAAATGTTGCCGTAACATCGTTTGGAAGTTTTTTGGCAATATGAACCGGTAGGTTGTTCTCTTTTTTTGTATCGAGGATCTCTACCTTTTCGTCTTCCGAAACCAGAAAGCCACTATCGCCAACCTGTCCACCCATTTCGGCATAAAAAGGCGTATTAGATAGTACTAGTTGGTAATACTCCTGATTCTTCTGCTTGATTTTGCGATAACGCAAAATCTCGGTATCAAATGAGGTGAAGTCGTACCCAACAAACTTACTGTCGCCCTCGCGAACGGTTACCCAGTCGCCGGTTTCGGTGGCAGCGGCATGGCGGGCACGCTCTTTTTGTTTCAACATCTCGGCATTAAATTCGTCGATGTTGACCGTGAAATTATTTTCGCGAAGAATCAGTTCTGTCAAATCTAATGGAAAACCAAAGGTGTCGTAAAGCGTAAATGCTACTTTACCTGTGATCTCGGTTTGTTTTTCTTTTTTCGAATCGATCATTACCTTGTCAAGTAATTTAATACCCGTTTCCAGTGTGCGTAGGAACGATTCTTCTTCTTCTTTAATTACTTTTTCAATCAATGTTTTCTGAGACAGTAATTCGGGATAGGCTTTACCCATATTGTCGCACAACGCATTGATAAGTTTGTACATAAAAGCCGAGCGTTGGTTCAGAAATGTGTAACCGTAACGCACGGCACGACGCAGGATGCGGCGAATCACATAACCGGCTTTGGCGTTTGATGGCAACTGACCGTCGGTGATGGAAAAGGCGATGGTACGAATATGGTCGGCAATTACGCGCATGGCAATGTCGGTTTTATCGTTTTTACCATAGCTGGCATCGCATACGCGGCCTATTTCGGTAATGATGGGGGTGAAAACGTCGGTATCGTAGTTCGATTGTACACCTTGCATAGCCATACACAAACGTTCGAAGCCCATACCTGTGTCAATAACCTTAGCCGGAAGTCCTTCGAGCGATCCGTCGGCTTTGCGGTTGTACTGCATAAACACGTTGTTCCAAATCTCAATCACCTGCGGGTGACTGCCGTTTACCAAAGTCAAACCGTCTATTTTGGCGCGTTCGTCGTTGTTGCGGATATCAATATGTATTTCGGAGCAAGGACCACAGGGACCTGTATCGCCCATTTCCCAGAAATTATCTTTTTTGTTTCCGTTTATAATACGGCTTTTGGGTAGGAACTGTTCCCAGATAGCAGCTGCTTCGTCGTCGCGTTCCAGTCCTTCGGGTGCGTAACCTTCGAAAACAGTGACATACAGACGATCTTTATCCAGCTTTAATACTTCGGTGAGGTATTCCCAGGCCCATTCAATGGCTTCTTTTTTGAAATAATCGCCAAACGACCAGTTGCCTAACATTTCGAACATGGTGTGGTGATAGGTATCGTGTCCTACTTCTTCCAGATCGTTGTGTTTTCCACTCACTCGCAAACATTTTTGCGAGTCGGCCACGCGCGAATATTTAATCGGATCGTTACCCAGAATGATGTTTTTGAATTGGTTCATTCCGGCGTTGGTAAACATCAGAGTCGGATCATCTTTGATAACCATGGGAGCGGAAGGCACAATTTTATGCCCTTTCGAAGCAAAAAAGTCGAGGAAAGACTGACGAATTTCTTGTGAAGTCATATTTTAAAATGTTATTAGCTATGCGATATTGATAGATATTAGCCGCGCGTTATTAATTGTTATTTGCTACGCGTTATACAATTGTTATTATTAGCTTATGCTATTGATCGTTATTTACTGTGCGTTATTTGTATTTCTTTAAATTAATAAACGCCGAAGGCAAATAACACAAAGTAAATAACGCCAGTGACAAATAACGCGAAGCAAATAACCTTTCTAGGTTAATAATATCAAATAAAGACTGCAAAAGTAGCTCAAATTTATTATTTTTGCAGCAATTGATGATATAAAAATTGTGATGATTTGAAGATTTCCTTCCTGAAACGATTGATAGACTTCCATTTTTCTCAAATTGTAGGCTTGTGAGTTACAGTTTAACGCGCAGAATAAAAAACGATTTTCCTTTATGGCTAAGAAGAAATTCCACTTTAATCCTGAAACTCTCAGTTACGAGCAAATAGAGCACTCTATAACTCACTGGTTGAAGCAGGTCCTCATACATGCGCTTTCGGGAGTATTTCTGGGCCTTATATTTTTCTTTATTTTTGTTTTCACTATTCAGTCGCCGCAAGAAAGAAAGCTTGGTCAGGATAAAACGCACATGGAAGCTCAGTACAGAGTGCTACAGCGCCAGTTTGAAGAAATGCAATATGTAATGACCGATTTACAACAGCGGGATGATAATCTTTACCGGGTGGTATTTCAGGCTGACCCGATTCCGTTGGCAGTACGAAGGGGTAGTTCGGCAAATACGGAGTACTACGAGCAAATGCTGGATATGACAAACTCAGAGGTGGTGGTGTCGACTACCAAGAAGCTGAACGAATTGAAAAAAGAACTTTATATACAGTCTAAATCGTACGACGAACTGATTCTGCTGGCTAAAAACAAAGAAGTCATGCTTCAATGCTTACCGGCCATTCAACCGGTTTTAAATAAAGACTTAACGCGTATGGCATCTGGTTACGGATGGCGTATCGATCCGGTATATCACTCCCGACGGTTTCATGCCGGTATGGATTTTACGGCTCCCATTGGAACAGATATTTACGCAACTGCTAACGGAACAGTGCAAAGTGCCGGTTGGCAACAGGGCTACGGAAATTGTGTACAGATCAATCACGGTTACGGATACCTGACTTTATACGGGCACATGAGCGCCATCAAGGTACGACCCGGACAAAAAATTAAACGCGGCGACGTGATTGGACTGGTAGGTAGTACCGGAAAATCGACAGGACCGCACGTACATTACGAAGTGCATTATAAAGGCACTGTGATGAATCCGCAAAATTATTATTATCTCGATTTGTCGCCGGCTGATTATGACCGGATGGTTCAGATGAGTAACAATGCCGGTCAGATGTTTGACTAGAGATATGAAGGCAAAATTTATTTATCTGTTTGTTGGGCTGACGTTTTTAAATGTATCGGCACAGAAGAAGAATATGGTGAAGATAGCAGCGGTAGGCGATATCATGTTGGGTACGGCTTATCCCGATCGTTCTTTTCTACCTAAATACAACAGCTTTTATCTCTTTAAACCTTTGTATCCGTACTTGAAAAATGCGGATGTGAGCTTTGGAAATCTGGAAGGGACGCTGACCGACGATTTGTCGGAGGTGAAAAACTGCTATACTGACGGACGGTGTTACTTTTTTGCGATGCCTACTGCTTCTGCTGTGAGTCTGAAGAATGCCGGTTTTAATATGCTGAGTTTGGCCAATAATCATATAAACGATTTTGGATCCATTGGGCGAAAGTCTACCCGAAGGAGTCTGAAAAATCAGAAAATTCATTTTGCCGGACTGACTGAATGCCCGATAGATACATTTACCAAAGATGGAGTGCGGTACGGCTTTTGTGCCTTTGCGCCCAATGCCGGAACTGTAAGCATTAAAAATATAAAGCGAGCTGCTAAAATAGTTCATTACCTGGATTCTATTTCCGATGTGGTTATTGTGTCGTTTCATGCCGGTGGAGAAGGAGTGGAGTGGCAGCATGTGAGTCGCCAAAAAGAGTTTTATATTGGCGAAGACCGTGGAAACGTATACCAGTTTGCGCATAAAATGATAGACGCCGGTGCCGACGTGTTGCTGGGCCATGGTCCGCATGTGACACGGGCAGTGGAGGTATATAAAAAGCGTTTTATCACTTACAGCATGGGTAACTTTTGTACATACAGTTGTGTGAGTGTGGCGGGACAGTGTGGTATTGCTCCTTTGTTTCAGATTTATACCAGTAACGACGGAGAATTTATCCGGGCACAGATTATTCCGACTTATCAGCAAAAGTTTCATCCACCGCGCTACGACGAGAAGAAAAGAGCTATTTCTGTCATTCAAAAGCTTACAAAAACCGATTTCCCGGAAATGGATAAGGTGATACGAATTGACAACGATGGCTGGATAGAACCGCTAAATCCACGAATAAAGATTTTGCGAAATAAGAATCCGGAATTCAGAGCCGGAAATCTGAATAAGCCAAAAAATAGTTACGAGTTACAAGCAGTTAGTTACAAGTAGGTCTCGTAGATTGCGAGTTACAAGGGTATTTATATAAATATTGATTAATTAAAATGAAACAGAATCTGAAATTACCGGATGTTCCCGGTCCGATTGGCGTTTTTGATTCGGGTTATGGCGGGTTGACTATTCTGGAAAAAATCCGGACGGAGTTGCCTGAATACGACTATATATACCTGGGCGATAATGCCCGGACTCCTTATGGTACGCGCTCATTCGACGTGGTGTATAAGTACACGTTGGAGTGTGTGACACAATTGTTCGAAATGGGCTGTCAGCTGGTGGTGCTGGCTTGTAACACTGCTTCAGCAAAGGCATTGCGCTCCATACAGCAGCGCGACCTGCCACTGCTCGATCCTCGTCGGCGCGTGTTGGGGGTGATCCGACCTACCGTAGAAGCAGTTGGGGCTATGACCATTAGTAAGCATATCGGGTTGCTGGCTACGGTGGGCACGGTGCAGTCGAACTCTTATCCGCTGGAAATACAAAAGTTGCACGAAGGCATAGTGGTTACTTCCGAAGCTTGCCCCATGTGGGTGCCGCTTATCGAAAATAATGAATACCAAACTGAGGGTGCCGACTATTTTGTACGCAAAAATGTAGAGCATCTGTTGGCTGCCGATCCGTTGATTGATGTCATCATGTTGGGTTGCACGCATTACCCCCTGTTGGAGGCAAAAATAGAGGATTTGTTACCCGCCGGGGTGCGTGTGCTGTCGCAAGGCGATATTGTGTCTGCAAGTCTGGTGGATTATCTGCAACGGCATCCGGAAATGGATGATCTTTGCACTAAGAATGCTTCTATCCGCTATTTTTCGACCGAATCGGTTGAAAAGTTTTCCTCTTCGGCTTCTATATTTTTGAAAGAAGAAGTAAAAGCGGAACATCTTGATATAAATTAATGATCAACGATTAGTGATTAACGATTAATGATTAACGATCAGTGATTAAAGCACAAAACTCTGTTGTTCGTATCAAACAACAGAGTTTTGTGCTTTAAATGGTTGAAATGTTCGTCAATTCGATGCTGAGAAGTATTTGAGAAAATTTCCGAAGGGTTTTCTCACTAAGAAAAATGTTACAGAAATTTTCCGCAGGATTTTCCAACCACGGAAAATGTTAGAAAAATTTTCTGCAGCGTTTTCCAACGAAGAAAAATGTTAGAAAAATTTTCTGCAGGGTTTTCCGACAGGGAAAAATGTTAGAAAAATTTTCCGCAGGGTTTTCCAACGAAGGAAAGTGTTATAGAAATTTTCTGCAGGGTTTTCCTTTAAAGAAAAATGCTTCAGAAAATTTCTGTAAAACAAATATGGTCTAATGATTAATCGTTAATCACTGATCATTGACCATTAATAAATGCTTTACACCAGCATTCTTTTCTCCAAAAATTCCTGAAAAGCTTCTTTGTACGAATCGGATATGGGAACATGAGCTTTTCCGAAGATGATTCGGTTGCGATCAATCACTTTAATCTTATCGGTTTGCACAATGAATGACCGGTGAACGCGCATAAACAGTCTGCTGGGCAACATTTCTTCCATGGCTCGCATGGTGATGTGCGACACAATCGGTTTGTCGTCTCCCTCTACATAAATCTTCAGATAATCTTTCAATCCCTCAATATACAGCACTTTTTGTAGTTCTATCTGGATAAGTCGGTAATCGGCTTTTACAAAAATACAATCCTTAGATGCGTCCGTTATTTCGGTAGAAGATTTGGTGTACAACTGATGCCATTGCATGGCTTTGTTGGCCGATGCTAAAAAGTCGGCATAACTAAATGGTTTTAGCAGATAGTCGAGTGCATTGACTTTGTAACCTTCGATGGCATATTGCTGAAAAGCGGTGGTGAAAATAACTTTCGACTTTTCGGGCACTAATTTTGCAAACTGCATTCCGCTGAGTTCGGCCATCTGAATGTCCAGAAATATTACATCCGGTGGTGTTTGGTTTACTGCCGAACTGGCGGCTATGGCTGATGAGAATTTACCGGTAACTTTTAGAAACGGTGTTTTGTCAACGTAACTTTCAAGTAATCCGAGTGCCAGGGGTTCGTCGTCGATAATAAAACAGCTAAGTGTCATGATTGTTCTTGATTATTTAGTGGAATAATTAATTCAGAAATAAATGTGTCGCCGTCCTTTTCGGTGCGGATTATATGTTTGTGCGGATACAGAATTTCGAGTCGTCTTCGCAGATTTTCCAACCCAATGCCCGATCCGCTTTTGTCTATTTCTGTTTTCGGAAAATAACTGTTGCGTATCATACATGTCAGCTGTTTGCTGTTCAGCTCATGGATGTCGATGTGAATAAATGAAGGCGAACTTGGGCTGACTCCGTGTTTGAATGCATTTTCTATCAAAGCAATGAAAAGTAGTGGTGCTATCATTTTATCTGTCTGGTCTATATTAATTTCCACTTTCAAATCCACATCGGCATTCAGCCGGATGCGCATCAGCTCTACATAATTATGGATAAAGCTCAGTTCGTGCTCTACCGACACAAAGTTGTCGTTGTTTTCGTACAACACATAGCGGAGCAATTTGCTTAGTTCCAACATCGAATTCTGCGCTTTTTCTGGACTTATAGCAATCAGTGCATAAATATTATTGAGTGTATTAAACAAAAAATGCGGGTTTAGTTGCTGGCGTAGATTAGTCAACTCGGCCTCGGTGTGCTTTTTTTCTTCCTCTTGTCGTTCCACCTCTGTTTTGTACCATTTCGCAGTCATTTTTACAGCCACACTTAGTCCTATGATCATCGATAGAGTTAATATGTCTCTCACCACAAAAGAAATTCCAAATGGTAGTATCTGTTGGGGAGGAAACTTGCCTCCGTGTGGCATGGGGTGGCGAAGTATCATAGTAGATTCCTGCCAAAAATGAATTACCAGAGCTACTGATAAAACCAAAGTAACATTATATAAGACGAACTTTCCAATTTGCCGGTTAAACAGAATTTTCTCTATCAACAGAAAATAATTGGAATAAAACACAACTAACAGTGACAAAACCCACACGGCATGGTGAGACATCTTATCCATTATGTCAAAATCAGGATCTTTATCGAAAATAATAAATGGTAAGACGAAAACCAATCCCCATGCAATAAAGTGGATGAGAAATTGAATGAAATTCCGGCTTCTTATCTTTGTTGTTTTATTCATAATGTAAAGCTATTTTGGCGCATGCTTGCTATTTATTCATATCTCAATGCTTCAATTGGATCGAGCTCCGAAGCATTTTTGGCTGGATACCAACCAAAAAATACACCGGTGATTGTACACACTAAGAATGACAAAAATACAGAATAAGTTTGTATCGATATAGGCCATGAGAATAAAAGTTTTACGATGAACGATGTACCTATGCCTAGTATCACTCCTATAATGCCGCCGGTGAAACTAATGAGAACAGCTTCGATCAGAAACTGAGACAGAATGTCGCGCCCTTTGGCTCCGATAGACATGCGTAGTCCTATTTCTCGGGTACGCTCTTTGACAGATACATACATAATGTTCATGATGCCAATACCACCCACCAGTAACGATATTCCGGCTATACAAGCCAGCAAAATGGTCATCATGTCGGTGGTGGAAGTAAGCATGGTGCTGAGTTCCTGTTGCGAGCGGACATTAAAGTCATCATCGTCAGTAGCTTTTAGCTTATGATTTGTGCGTAGCATGGCTTTAATTTCTGCTGTGGCATTGGTGGTGGCATCTTCCGATATTGCCGAAGCAAAAATACCCTGGATGTATGTGATGGCCAACAGTCGTTTTTGCACGGTGGTGTAAGGAGCCAGTACAATGTCGTCCTGATCCATGCCCATACTGTTGTAACCCTTTGCTTTTAATGTTCCTATGATGGTAAACGGAATTTTGTTGAACCGGATTATTTTTCCAATAGGTTCTTCGCCGTTTGGAAACAGATTTTTAATAATCGTCGTGCCTACAATACATACTTTTGCTGCACCGGCAATTTGCTGTTCGTTGAAAATGGTACCTTTTTCGATTGTAAGTTTACGGATGTCCATATAGTCGGCATTCACGCCCGATATGGAGCTCGGGTAGTTGTTTGGCCCAAAAATAAACTGTCCACTGCTGCTAACCGATGGCGAACACTTGGCGATATAAGTTGTTTTGGATGTTATGTCGTTGAAATCTTGTAATTTCAGCGTCTGCATATTATCACTGCTTTGTCTTACTCCGCCCTTCATGTCGGCACCCGGTTGAATCATAATCATGTTCGAGCCCATTTCCGAAATCTGCGAGCGGATACTCTCTTTGGAGCCTTGGCCGATAGCCAGCATGGTGATAACCGATGCCACTCCAATGATGATTCCCAACATGGTGAGGAATGCACGCAGTTTGTTGTTGCTGAGTGCCCGGAATGATATTTTGATCAGATTTCCTATATTCATTGTTACTTTGTGTTATATGTTTCAGAGTTGATGAGTTAATTAGTGAACGAGTAGACAAGTAAACAGGTAAGCAAGTATACGAGTAACCTAATTAACTAATAATCCAATTAACTAATAATCCAATTAACTGATAAACCAATTAACCAGTAAACTTGTCTACTCGTTTACTAATTAATCATCTAGTTTCGGTAAACTGTCCAGCATCTTTTTTGCCGATTCAATATGCTGGTTGGTTTCATCTTTAATTACCTTTCCGTCGCGGAGCACTATGTTTCGGCTCGTAAAGGTTGCTAGTTCTGGATTGTGTGTAACGAAAATTATTGTTCTACCCTTTTTGTGCAATTCCTGAAATAATACCATGATTTCGTAAGCAGTCCGTGTGTCGAGATTACCGGTAGCTTCGTCGGCCAGAATCAACACCGGATCATTAACCAATGCCCGTGCAATGGCAACGCGTTGCATTTGCCCTCCTGACATTTGGTTCGATTTGTGGTGTAACCGGTCTTTTAGTCCTACGGCTTCCAGCGCTTTTTCTGCCTTTTCTCTTCGCTCTTTGGTGCTGATAGTAGGATTATAAAGCAATGGTAATTCCACGTTTTCTTGTGCGGTGGTTTTTGCCAGCAGATTGTACGATTGAAATACAAAGCCAATCTTTCTGTTTCGCAAAGTAGATCGCTCATCTTTATTCATGGTACTTACGGCAATGTTATCCAGATAATATTCACCTTCGGTAGGTGTGTCCAGACATCCGAGCAAATTCAGCAGGGTCGACTTTCCCGATCCGCTGGTTCCCATGATGGTCACAAATTCCCCCTCGTTGATGTTGAACGAAACGCCACGCAGAGCATGCACAGTTTCGTCTCCCACCTGAAAGTTTCGCTTTATATTATCTAATCGAATAATTGATTTACTCATCTTTTTATCTTTTTTGTCTCCGGTCTCAATCCCGATTATATGTCATCAGTTTTTTTATAACTAATCCACTAATTATCTAATCAGCCAATTAATTAACTAATTAACCACTCAACCTCCAATTACTTCTTCGGAGCTTTGCTGCTATCTGATCCCGGACGTTTCGGCATAAATGGGCTACTTTCGGAAGACTTAGCTTGTGAAGCATCATTCTTACTTATAGTTTTCATTTCAGTGATAATCTCATCCCTGCTGGTTACGCCCGATAGTATTTCTGTGTTTATTCCGTCGGTTTCACCGGTTTTGATGCGTTTATTTCGGATCGTTTTTCCATCTTGCTGCCAAATAACTTTTTCGTCGTTCCCCAGATTTTTACTTATCTGTACGTTTTCAGAAACTGTGAACCCATTATGACTCATAGTCTCGGTGTCGGGTTTAAAATTCAGCGCTTTGTTTGGTAATACCGAAACGCCGTTTTTCTCTAACGTGAAAATAGTGATGTTAGCTGTCAATCCCGGTTTTAGCTTCAGATCTGGATTCGGTGCATTTACTACTACCTGATAGGTTACTACATTCGACGTGGTAGTTGCTTCTAACCGCACTTGTGTCACTTGCCCGTCAAAAATATCATTGGGATATGCATCTACGGTGAAAGTTACGCGTTGCCCTTGTTTTACTGAACCTATGTCGGCTTCATCCACCTTGGCAATAACCCGCATTTTGGTCAGATCTTTGGCAATGGTAAATAAAGTAGGCGTACTGAAACTGGCAGCTACGGTTTGACCCTCTTCCACAGCTCTTGATAGTACTACACCATCGATGGGTGAATAAATAGTGGCATAACTCAAATTGGTTCTCACGGTTACCAAATCCGAAATAATTTTTTTATAAGCAGATTCTGCCTTTTCATAGGTGTATTTTGCTGTTTCGTAATCGGTATCGCTAATCAGATTTTTTCCGTGCAAATCTTTAGACCGCTCAAAGTTTTTCTTTTGATATTCGTACTCTGTTTTGGCCGATCTTAGTTCCAACTCTTTCGATCTGAGTGCTGCTTGCAAGGTTGTTTTATCCAGCTCGGCCATAATCTGTCCTTTTTTTACAACGGAATTGTAATCAACATAAAGCTTGGAAATAATCCCGGAAACCTGTGTTCCAACCTCTACAGAGATAATTGGATTAATAGTTCCTGTGGCGGTTACCGTTGTACTTATTTTGTTGGTGGAAAGCTTCGTTGTGATCAACTGAAAGCTATCAGCTGGCGAAGCTTTTAGAAAAAAGTGTGCACAGATGGCCAATAAGACTACGCCTATCACCGAGATAATAATGATTTTCTTCTTTTTCATATCTTTTTAGTTACGAATATTTTTATTTGATTTCAATGGGCAGTTCCTGATATAAGTTTAGCAATTGCGTATTCATAATGCTCAGGTATTTGGCCTGTATCATGTTTTGTTGCGCTGTCAGCAGGTTGTTTTTTTCGGTCAATAGTTCCAGCGTGTTTTTCATTCCCAGCTTGTACTGTTGATCAATCAGGTCGTAACTTGTTTGCAGTGCTTTCACTTTTTCTTCGGCTGCTGCATATTGGCTTTGTGCCGACAATGCATCCTGGTAGGCCGATTCTACGTCTTTCAGCAGCGTTTTTTCTGTGTCTTGCAAATTAAGTTTGCTTGTTTTTTCGCTCAAGATCGCCTTTTCTACCGTCGATTTTGTTTCTCTGTTGTTGAAAATCGGAATGCTTACTGAGACGCCAATGGCTTCGTATAGCCCGTTTTTCAACTGATCTCCGATGCCTGAAGAACCGTGGGAAGTTCCTACACCTGCACTGAGGCTGATTGTGGGAAGATAACCTGTTTTTGCTTTTTCGGTTTCCAAACTTGCCATCTGAATGCTTAGCTTGCTGCTTTTAATTGTTGGCATAGCGTTCAGCGCATTTGTATATATGTTTTGTAAACTTGGTAGCGGCTTCAGAACATCCATATCGGTCAACTCAAGAATAACGATGTTTAGTTCGTCTGCCACTCCCAATTCTAACAATTGTTTCAGTTGTAATTTATCTGTGCTTAGTGTGTTTTCAGATACTACCAGCTGGTACTTGTCAGTGCTGTATTGCGACTGTAGTTGGGCGAAATCGGCTTTCGAAAGACTTCCGGCTTTCAGTAATCCCTCGCCGCGGGTTTGTTGGTATTCCGAAACCTTCACCGTTGCCTGATTGATTTTTACCGATTCGTCGGCATAAAGAATCTGCAGGTAGGTTTGCAATATCGACATCTGAATGTTTTTCTGAGAATTCAGCAGGTCATATTGGCTGGCTTGTTCGGCTAGTTTTTGCTGCTCTATATTTTTCTTTATCTTTCCACCATCAAACAGGGTCATGGAACTATTAATACTGTATGTTCCGCCATAGGTGTTTGCCGGAACAAACGGATTATTTGTGTAACTTTGGCTAACAGTTGCCGATAGATTCGGAAATAACGCTGCCTTGGCTTGCTTTGTGCTGACGGAGTTGGTTTCAAATGTGATTTTACTCTTCTGAACCTGAATGTTGTTTTGCAACGCGTAGTTGATACAGTTGGTTAAATCCCATTGCTTTGGTTTTTCCTGAGCTGCAAGATTCATTGTGAGCAGCGCAAGTAGACTGATTATAATAATTCGAATTTTCATCTGTTTCTAATGGATTAATTTCGAAGGCAAAAGTAGAACAGATAATTATGGAATGCAATTAATTTAGACGAATGGGTGGTTTTTGTCGATGGAAAGCTTTTTTGCCAGGTATAGAACGTAAATTAAATATAAAAAAGGCCGTTTTGCAAATCTGCAAAACGACCTTTCTTTTCGTTGGATTAAGAATTATTTCGGTTGCCAAAAGCAATTTTTAGGAGATACTATAGCTTCTTCGGCCTTCAGTAGCTTCATTGCTTTGTCCACTTCTTTACGTTCAAGACCGGTTAGTTCTACTATTTTACCTGCGTTTAAAGGTACACCGGCTTTTTTCATTGCATCTAATACTTGTTCTTTTGCTTCCATAAAAATTTTAATTACCCCTAACCCCTGAAGGGGAATTAGGTTAGTTTTGTTTATAAATATCTGTTTAAAATATAGTATCGTCTTGAAATTAGTTTACACTTATTGAATATGAAGTAATTTAATTCCCCTTTAGGGGTTAGGGGTTTATTCAATATTCTTTCTCACCTTCTTCAAAAAAGCTTGCATCCGGTCGGTGTCTTTTTCTTCAATAATGTCCAATAGAACTTTCAACTCCGCCCGGATATTCTCAACTTGTTTGGGCGTGTTCGGGTTGAATAAAATTTCCGTTAGCAGATAATCATCTTCCGACAACAACCCTTTGGCAATGTCCATGTGTCGTTTGAATGTTGTTCCCGGTGCTTCCTGTGGTTTCATTACCGAAGCAAAAACTAGCGTTGATGCAAATGGAATGGATAATGAATAGGCTATCGTTTCGTCGTGCTCGTCGAAGCTGTATTCAAATATTTTCAACCGCAGCGATCCGTACAAATCTTTGAAAAAAGCTTTGCCCATATGGTCCGATTCCGAAATAATAATGGCGCTTTGAGTACTAAGATTATCGAGTGTGGCAAAGGTGGGACCGAACATAGGATGAGTAGAAACATAACGCATACCGGTACTTTCGTAGTATGCCTGCAAACCGGTTTTTACCGAAGCAATATCTGAAATAATACAGTTCTTAGGCAGATACGGCAATATGGTTTGAAAAGCTTCAATGGTAAACTTTAATGTTACGCAATTGATTACCAACTCCGGCTCGAAAGCCCGAACTTCTTCATAATCGGTCATGCGATAGGTGTTGAACACAAAGCGCAACCGTTTCGGGTCGGTGTCAAATAAAGCCACTTCGTGCTGAATGCACAAAACATCGGTAAGGAATGTGCCCATTTTTCCGGCACCAAGAATTAATATTTTCATTTTTTTGAGTAAACTAGTAAACAAGTAAACGTGTTGACTGGGAACGAAAGTTTATTTGTGCTTACAAAATTGTGCTTGTAAATATTTTGTTTTTCAGACAGCAAAGGTAAATAAAAAAGCTACAACTTTTCCATCGGTACATCATCATATTATCACATTATAACATCGCCACATCCTTTTTCTTTCCATATTCTTTATCAATTTTCAGAAATGGAATAATTGCTAATGTAGGAATGGCACAAATCATAATCCAGATAAAAAAATGTTGGTAGCCAAAGATGTTTTGCAACCAACCGGCTATCATGCCCGGAAGCATCATACCCAAAGCCATAAATCCGGTGCAAATGGCATAATGAGCCGTTTTATGCTCTCCGTCGGCAAAGTAAATCATATAAAGCATGTAGGCGGTGAATCCGAATCCGTAGCCGAATTGCTCAATGGCTACTGCGATATTTATAAGGATAAAACTCGTAGGGAGTGCCCACGACAGATACACGTAAGCCAAATGTGGTAGTGTAATGCTCAGAGCCATGGGCCAAATCCAGAATTTCAATCCTTTGCGTGAGGCTGCAATTCCACCTGTAATTCCGCCCAGCGTTAATGCAATGATGCCTACCGTTCCGTAAACCAGTCCCACTTGTTCGGTGCTGAGACCGAGTCCGCCAACAGTTCGGGCATCGAGTAGGAAAGGAGAAGCCATTTTTACCAGCATAGCTTCACCCAATCGGTAAAGCAACATAAATATGATGGCCAGCAGGGTTCCTTTTTTCTGAAAAAAAGAAGCAAAGGTAAGCCCGAATTCACGGAAAATCTCTTTTGGAGTGCTGCCTGCTTTTGTCGAATCGGAATCGGGATAAGGTAGTGCAAAGCGGTGATAAACGAAGAATGACACAAAAAGTCCCGATAATACAAAGAAGGTGATGCTCCATGCCAGCCGAAGATTACCTGTATAATGTTCTAACATGCCGGCCAGAATAATCAGCAATCCTTGGCCTGAAATCATGGCCAACCTATAGAATGTGCTTCGGATTCCTACAAAAAAAGATTGTTCCGGGCTATCTAATGCCAACATATAAAATCCATCGGCGGCAATATCGTGCGTGGCCGAGCTGAAAGCTATAAGCCACAATACCGCCAGTGTAGCCTGAAAGAAAAACGGCATTGGGATGAGAAAAGCGACTCCTGCCAATCCGGCTCCGATAAGCAATTGCATTGCAACTATCCACCAACGCTTGGTTTTGATAATATCTACAAACGGACTCCAAAAAGGCTTGATGACCCATGGCAGATACAGCCAACTTGTATAAAGGGCAATATCCGTATTGGAAATACCGAGGCGTTTGTACATTATTACCGCAACTGTCATAGCTACCACATAGGGGATTCCTTCGGCAAAATAGAGGGTCGGTATCCACGACCAGGGAGATTTACCCCCAGCCCCTAAAGTGGAGTTGAGGTTTGTTGTATCTATCCTGTTTTTTTTCTTCATAATGTATTAATAAAAATATTTCTGACTCCCCTTTAGGGGTTGGGGGTAGTAGCTAAAGGTATATCCTCTTCAATTCAGCCCCTCTGAAGTAATGCAACAAAATCTTGTCATACGAATATCCTTTTTCGCCCATCACGGCAGCACCAATCTGGCAAAGTCCCACGCCATGTCCCCAGCCGGCTCCGGTGAGGGTAAAATGTTGCGGAATGCCGTCTACAATATCCGATGTGTCCACTACAAAGGCTGAACTGTACAGGTGCGAGTTCGATAGCCATTTGCGTATCTCCAACTCTTTGCCAACAATAATGGATCGTTTCGTGCCAGTAATTTTGAGTTCAATAATGCGTCCCGATTCGCCGCGTTTTACCGGAATCAAATCAATGATCTGTCCAAAGTCAATGCCTGAGCGGCCGGTGAGTATTTCGGATAATTCGGCTTGCGTATATTCTACTTTCCAGCGATAGAAGTCGGTGGTTTCCTGATCGTAATTGTTGAGCACTTGTGCCAATACCTTTTTATCTGCAGTGTTACAAAATGCTTCAGGCGATTGGCGTATCCACTTTTCGGCGCTGGCTTCTACGGTTAAATCCAACTCGAATCCGACCGGATTTGTTGGGTTGTCAATGACCTTGGTGAGGTAGGGGTGATGCTCCGGTGCCCAACAGTTTTCAAAGGTTTCGGAAGCTCCGCCGCAGGATTTGCTGAAACGGGCATCGCAAATTTTTCCATCGTACATCAATACTTCACCGCGGGTTGATTCAGTCGCTTTTTCTACTGCAGCAGTCGATGCTCGCGTAATGCCTTGGTAACGCTGGCAATGATCATCGGCACATACATCGAAATGGGTGTGCGCATCGCGTTCGTACCATTTAATATATTTGTCGGTTTTTTGTTGTAGAGACAACGCATGCGTTGTCTCTACGGCATGCGTTGCATGCGCGTCATTCGTTGAATCACCATTTTTTGTTGTAACGGTATTCATTATGGGGTTCAACAACCAACTTCTCGAAATAACCGCATGTGCCTTTAATAATTCTTCCGATGCGGTGGCACTCATTTCGCTGGAAACTACGCTGGTGAGGTAATCTTCGACCGAAATGCAATTGATAGCGGTTAAAATGCAATTTTCAATAATAATTTTCAATGCACCTTTGAATCGTTGATTTTCCTTACGTTCCCAATGAAAATTAATGCCAATCACTACATCTATTAAATCGAATGATGCTTCGTTACTGGCAGGTTCAAAGATTATCTCTTTCAGATATTCACCATCGAAAGCAATAGCTCCATCGCGATATGTGACTTTATGTTTCCCAGAGTAGTTTTTGCCATTTGATGCGAAAGTTCCATTCAGCACAAATTCAATTTCATTGGCAGAGAGTATGCCTACTTGTATGGTGGGTTCTGTAATGTTCATTTATTTTTTTTATTCTCGTCAATGCTGTATGTGCTATAGCTCATAATACAGACTTTTGTTGCCGTGAAGATAGATATATTTTATGAATAGAACAAACGATGAGTAACTGTTTTGTTATCGTTAGATAAAAAAGAGGCTGTATCACTTTTGATACAGCCTCTTCAGAACGGCACAATACTTAATCTTTTTTTTTAATTTATGAATCTATAAAACTTCAACGATAAACCAATTAATTAGATTTACTTTCGTCAGCCACGGCATCTTCCCAGTTGTCCCATTTGGATGTGTTCGCATCGTAACCATCATATCCAAAATTTTGGCTAAGCTTGGCACCAATGTTAGCTGTAATGGCACCGTTAGGAATAGGCCAGAATAGATTGTGTTTGTCAACCTGATAGTTCAAATTAACCTTGGAAAGAATCGTTCCATGATTGAAAAGACTATAGTGGGTGAGGCGTTTGAACCAATAACTGCCACCACTGAGGTCGATACCGCCTTGTTTGTCCCAAGTTTTTATGTCGTACACATTACCCCATTCGTCGGGTTGACCGCTCTTGGCCAGGCACCATGAGATACGGGTCAGCTCGGGTTGACGCCATTCTTCCATATAGAGTTCGCGAGCACGTTCATCGCATATATCTCCAATTGTGACAGTTGTAAACATTTTCTTGGCATTGGCACGACTACGAACGACATTCACATCCTGAGCTGCACCTGCGGCATTCCCCTGATAAAATCTGGCCTCCGCACGGAGTAAATAAGTCTCAGCTAGACGGAAGAGGTACATATTACCGTTAGAGCAGGAAGTACCTTTGGTTGCCCCATTGAATTGGTTAGCACCCATGTTTTGCTCTGCAGCAACGTCGAGAATGTACATTTTATACAGTGGTATAGGGAACCAACTACGGATAGTGTCCTTACACAAAAGAGTACCCTTGGCAACAATCACTTTGCCGTTTGCATCCTTGTAATCTTCAGTGGCATATAACTGCATGTTTTTGCCAAAAAAAGGAGAATTGGGTCTATTGTATTTTATATCTTCCATTTCTACCCAATTGCCCATAGCACGGTTATGACGCAGATCCTGAGTGTCGATTTCGCCATTATAACTCCAGATGGTCTTGTTGTAGTGATAAGAGGTACGGAAGCATCCGATGCCACGACCCAGCACTCGTAACCAGTCAAGTTGAGAATTGTATGAGCTAGTGTTGCGAGCCCAATTGAATGTAGGAGAACCTATACCGCTTGGATCCATGATATCGCCATTAGACCAATGAACACCCAAAGCACGCATGGTAAGATACTGTGTAAAGTTCTGGTCATTATAGTTCAAAATAGGAAGTATGGTTTCTTTGTTGGCTACCGCGGTAATATTTTCTCCACGATGCAAATCCCAAAGCACATTACGTTGTACAGCCCAAGTGGTTGGATTTCCTGAAGGAACATTCGTTCCGAAAGGTGCAGTCATCAGAGCAAGTCCATGATTTTGAATCAGGTCGGTAGCCATGTCTTCGGCTTTCTTGAAATCGCCGTTCACTAAATAGCATTTGATCAAAAGTTGCATACAAGCTTCCTGATTCACTGCACCAAGATAAGGCATACTCTTTTGAGCTGGAACGTGGGCAACAGCAAATTCCAAATCGTGAATCAACATCTTAAAGATTGCTTCTTTGCTGGTTGATTTATAATTCTGCTTCGGTACTTCAATGATCTTTGTGACCAGAGGTATATCACCGAACAGAAGTACCTGATGATAGTATTTGTAGGCACGGTGGAAATAAGCACGTCCTTTGTAGGCATCACGCGTGGCATCGTCAAGTCCCTTAACCTGGTCTACGTAAGATAGAACCGTGTTGGCATACTTGATCCCGTTCCATGCCTCATCCCAGAAACGGGTCATAGCGTTGGAATCGCCACCTCCGGCCATGCCTGACGTTGGAGTAATTTTGTTAGCAAAGTCATCCATGATACCACCTCCGGCATCCGTTTTTGCATAAAGGCCTAAGTCACTCATAAAGTAAACGGACGCAATGGGAAGTACATTTCCGTTACCATCCATAAGCATGGTTTTATAATGCAAATCGCACATTGCGAGAGCTGCTTGCAAACCGGCTTCAGTAGCATACGTTGTCTTGGGTTCGTAAAACGACAACGGGTCTTGTTTGAGGAAGCTGTCAGAGCAGCTTGACAGCATGGTTAATGAAGCGAATACCATGCAACCCTTGAACAATTTATATATATTGCTTTTCATTTTGAATTTCTTTATATTGTTTTTCATTTCGAATCTCAGCATTTAAAGAGTGATGTTTAGACCAACATTGAAGCTGCGGGTTGCCAACCCTTCAGTTTCAGGATCGCCATATTCCCAACTTGAAATAGTGGCGATGTTGTGGCAACTGGCATTTATCCGAATCTTCTCAACCTGGTACTTGCGTGTCCATTTTTGTGGCAGGGTGTAACCTACTGAAATTTCATCAAAACGAACGAAATTACGATTGTAGAGTTTGTTCACACCTCCAGACAAGCCAGTGTTAGGACCTACAGCATTCAAACGTGCATATTTGTTGGTTGGATTGTCGGGTGTCCAATATTCTTTTTGGGGAACATTATAGGCATTCGTAACTTGAGATCCACCGTTATCCTGGTTTAGCCAGTATCCGGCTGTGCTCTTATGTCCCATATAGGAATAGAACGAGAATGAGAATGTGAAATCTTTCCAAAGGGTAAAGTCGTTGCGCATATTCCAGTAGATCGGAGGCGCAGTTGTGCCAAGATAAGCTTTATCTTTATCATTGTAAACAGGAACATGTGTTCCGTCTGCAAGGATTTTGTCATCCGCAGTATAGAGATTTTTAACCTTGATATCACCCGGTCTCTGCCCTACAAGAGCTGCTTCTGCAATATCTTTGGCATTGTTTTGCCAGATACCATCAGTTTCATAATCCCAGATTTCACCAACCGGCTTACCAATATACCATTTATTCGAGGTGTCATCCAGTTCTTTGCCATTCGCATCATAAGTATAATAGATGTGATTAATGCGATTCTTGTTCAACGAGAAACCGGCAGAGGTACTCCATGCGAAGTCTTTCATCTGAATGTTGTTCGATGTCAACGAAATTTCAAAACCTTGATTCTGGACTTCACCGAGGTTGGTTGTAATAGAGCTAAATCCGGTGAAACTTGGCAGGCGTTGAGACATAATCATGCCCTTTGTTTTCTTAAAGTAGTATTCGACACTACCGGACAGAAGATGATTAAATACAGAGAAGTCCAAACCGACGTTATAAGCATTGGTCTTTTCCCATTGAAGATTGGGTGCTGCCAGACGGTCCATGTTCAAAGAATTAATAACAGTAGAGGTCCCATTGTTGTAATAAACCATTGGATCTCCTAATTTTAGATTTGCCAATGTTTTATAGACATCATCAGGAACAGGGTCTTTACTACTAAAGTCGCGGTTTCCATTCGTTCCCCAGGAAAGACGTAATTTCCCCATATCTAACCATTTTTTTGTAGATTCTAAGAACTTTTCATTGGTAAATGTCCAACCTAGCCCGACTGAACCAAAGTTACCCCATGGATTATTGGCTCCAAAGCCGGAATAACCATCGCGACGGAAAGTACCTGTGATCATGTAACGGTCGTCATAACTGTAGAACGCGCGTCCCAGATACGAAGTTCCGGTGTAGTGGCTGTCGTAGGTATTAAACGAACTTTGTTCCTTGTTACCACTATCTGTATAGTGAAATCCGAGAATATCGGTCGGGGCAAGATTGCGAGCATAGATGTAATCGCTCCACGTACGGTGGTTTTCAGCCTCCTGAACCATAGTAACGGTGAAGTGGTGAATATCATTGAAGGTTCGATCCCAAATAAGAGTGTTGTTCAGATTCAAATCAAAGTTCTTTCCATTTCCACGATTAACCCCTCGGGATGAAGCAGAAGCATCAGGCAGCTCGGCCGACATAAAGTAACGGTCGTAAAACCATTGATAACGCGGAGCGATATTGAACTGATAGGAGAATCCTAATGGTAACGTAACCTTGGCATTAAAGATGGTATTCAATACTGTGTACCCCTTTTCCAGATCATAATATTGACGATCGAAATAATAGTTGTAACCGCCTTTAGTGGCCTGACCACCCATAGGATATTGCTGGTAGCCCCCGGTTGCAGTGTACATCGAAGCGTACGGTGAATTGCGGAGCATATTATTGTCCCAATAATTACTGCCAAGCGACACAGCAATATCACCATCGGAACGATCCTGAAAATTAACGTTAGCTCCTATTTCAAGCCAATTAGTAACCTTGGCATTCAATTTAAGATTTGAACGAAACGCATGATAGTCGTTTCCTCGCACTGCACCCTGATTGTTCATGTAGCCAAACGACATGTAGTAGTTTACGCGATCGGTTGCACCTGAAATACTACCATTGTAATCCTGATTAAGACCCGTGCGGAATGTAGCATCATTCCAGTCATAAGTATTTCCAGCCAAAAAGTTGTCAAATACAAGTTTGGAATTGTTCATCTCTAAACGACGGGCATACAAACTCAGATTTGATTCGCCTGTTGAAGGTCCGAATCCACTTTTCCCAGTAGAGCTGGCCCATGTGGCTTGATCTGCGGTACTGCGGTTACTGGGATTGTTGAAATAACCGGCGGGGTAAGATAATAGGCCTGTTTTAGAATCAACGGCTTGATAATAACCGTAAAGTCCGTCGGAGCCTTTTCCATACGTATAGTTCATCATATACCAGTCTTCGCGATAACGCATATAATCACTTGCGTTAAAATAATCGCGATAAGCGGATTTTGAATTGACTGCAAGGTTGGCACTTACGTTAATAACCGGTTTGCCTACTTTACCTTTTTTTGTGGTGATGATGATGACCCCTGCTGCCGCTTTAGCACCATAAATGGCTGCAGAAGAAGCATCTTTTAAAATGTCGACCTGAGCAATGTCGTCGGGGTTAATCTCTGAAAGTTCTCCATTGAACGCCATCCCATCCAGCACTATAAGAGGAGCCGATTTAGTGCCTAATGAGTTTTGCCCACGCAGCAGAATAGATGCACCGCTACCCTTAGCCGACGCATCGTAGCCTATTTGCAGTCCTGGAGTTCCGCGAAGAATGTCTTGGACAGATCCGGGATTTTGGTCGGCAATCTTGTTGGGGTTGATTTGTACAACAGAACCAGTCAAGTCTTTCTTCCGCATTGTGCCATAACCAACAACCACAACTTCATTCATGTTAACTGAGTTGTCTTCAAGTTTTACATTCAACAGAGTTTGAGTTCCTACTTTAACTTCCTGATTATTCATTCCGATATAAGAGAGCACCAGTACCGTTGAAGGTTCTACGTTACTAAGCGAAAATCCACCGTTGACGTCAGTGATTGTTCCCGCGTTGCTACCTTTTATTTTTACACTGGCTCCAATTAAAGCTTCCCCATTCTTGTCGGTTACTTTACCTGAAACAGTCCTGTTTTTTTGCTGTGTCGCTGAATTTTGCGCGACTAATTCATTTCCATTGCTTAAGAATACTGGTGTTAATCCAGTAACTAAAGTCAGGATACATAAAACTTTTTTTACATCCATGATTTTTAGATTTAATTAATATTAGAATAATACAAATGTTGTTTGAAATACGGCGATTAAACATATTGGTTCGCCACATTAGGATTAACTGGTTTCGTTCTTCATATATTTATTTTAGTTAGAGAATAATCTTACAATATCTTCGGAGAATATTGCTTAACGAATGCAAATGTATTATATCGCTCATTCAAGGTGGATAACTATTCATTCAAATAGGTTCAAAATTCATTCATGGTATTTATTTGGTTGTTATACAGTTTGTTGAATGTGCTGATTCTGAGGTTTGCTTATAGCCTTGAATGAATTCGATATTTTATTTTATCTCATTTTTTATTGATTAATTTAAACAGCGAAATGCAAAACAATGTATTTAATCGAAGTTCAATGCTAAGCTTTCTGGTTGTAGGCTGAGCTAAATTGTATTTTTCAATCAGGTAACAACGTTATTGAGTGGATATCAATTTTCCCCCACATTATTTATTCGAACTATTCGATAGCCTAATGTCGAATGAATCGACATTAGGCTATCGACGCTCTCAACATTAGGCTGTCGAGACTCTCGACATTAGGCTATCGAGACAATCGATATTGTTAGTATGGATTGTTGATCGCTAATTTGAAAAAAAAGAGGGTGACCAATCATTTTGGACACCCTCCGCATTACTTCGCATATGCAATTCAGATTGGTTTAATCAAAGTTTAGTACTTTTTTGTCTCCATTCTTAAATAATATTGTTACGCGATCTTTAGCTGCGGAATGTTGTATTCCCTTTACTGGTACTAACTCATCGTTGGTCCACTTTTCGTCAGCCTTTTTCCAAAGCATCAAGCTTATGTACATTTTCTGGCTACGCTTAGCCGGCGAAAACCGATCTGAAGCATTGATCACTTCACTTTGATCACTCTCTGGGTGTAATCCATTCGAGCGCACAAATTCTATGGAGTTCCAACCTTCTAGTGAAATTAGAGCCAACTGGTAAATTCCATTATTAATTATATGAACTTGATGTCCTTTTACGTTGCGTATTTCTTCTTTTATTGATCCTTTCAATTGAGGTAGTGCGTAGTGCCCAAGACGTAGTTTTAGCGAATCGGTACTCATAACTTTGTCAACGCGCAATATTCCATTGGGTAGTGGAATGTCTGCCAGCTTAAATTGGACATTTTTGTTTGTTTCGAGTTCTGCATCCCGATAGTAGATGCCATTCTCAAATTTTTTGAAGGTGAAAAGGCGCAGTGCTTCCCATTTGTTATCCTTATTATTGACAACGTAATTCATGGCAACTTCACCATTTTTGCCATCGGCTTGCCAGGGGAAGGCACTGTTGTAAGATAATCGGTTGTAGTTTTCGGTGCTGCGGAACTTTTGCCAGTCGGCGGCTACAGTTTCGTGACACCATGCCCGCACTTCCGATGCGCCAATGTTAGGGTAATCTGTAATTAAAATTTTTGATCCGGGTTCAAATTTGTTGTATACTTTTCCTTTAATCAGTTTGTTTTCCCAATCTCCTTCATTTTCTGTTGATGTCCAGAAAGGATTATCTTCAGGAACTAATAATCCAAGAAAGACTTTTCCACCCCAATACACGCTACCCCGGCAACTGTACATCTGAACGGCAGGTTCAAAAGGTCCGTAAAATCCAAGCGTTGGAACTCCGTCTTTCAGAAAATCGGGGTGCTGAAAAAATTGTAGCAAAGTGCCGGAAGCAATGCGTCGCATCCAACCATAGTTTGTTTCGCCGGAGTTTTCAAAGCCCATGAGCGGAAAGGCTGTAACCGATGCATAGCGATACGAGATACTACGCCCCCACATAATCATTTTGCCGTCGCGGCTGAAAAGGTAAGGGTAGTTATGCTTTAAATCGCTAAAATTGTTCATAAACTTTTTAGCTAGCTCCGGATAGTATTTGTTTCCATAATATTCGCTCCACAACACGCCATACATCTGAAAAGCCCACATGCTGTAATAGTCGTAAGCAGGGCTGTCGTTGTACCAACCTTCGCCGCTATAATGGTTTAATGTTCTGTTGAGATATTCGACCAGTAACTTTTCATTTACGGTATACCCTTGATTTTTAAAGAAGCTTAGAACGAAAATATTGAAAAACTTCCAATTGGAGTCAACAGTGGGTCCATCGGCGTAACTTAGCATTAGCGCGGCTAATGAGTCTTTTTGATTCTGCGGAAGGGGCTTCCAAAGCACATCGGGAATAGCGGTCATTGAGATGGCTATAGCACCAAACTCCACCAGATTTTGATGAGGACCACCATCTTTAGCCCGATGTTTAATGAATGATGGGCTTGCAGGGTTGATCAGGTTGCATAATTGATGCCGGTAATAATCGGCTACCTTGATATTATTGACTATCAAATCAGGATTTTCTTTCAGCAATGGAGCAGCTACAAATAGGGTGCGACTCAATCCTTCGAGTTTTTCGGTAGGTATTTGTTCGTCATTTCTCGGATAACTCACCCCAACCTGTTTAGGAAACTTCATCGGATCGTCCAGATTATGAATATAGCCAAATGCTCCTTTTAGTAGATATAATGCTGCATCTTTCCAATGTTGACGAGTCATGCCTGTAAACGGGCTCAATTTGTAGTCGGGCTGATCAAGCTGAAATATCTGTTGTTTACTGGCATCATTCTTTCCATGTTCAATAATATTTTGAGCCTTAATAGAGATCAAATTTGTGGCAGTAAAAAATAAAAGCAATGTGAGTTTTAGTGTTTGTTTCATTCTATTTTGAGTTTTAAGGTCCTTTGAAATTTTATTTATAAAGTTAGTTTAGTTCGTGTTAATTTAAATATCATTATAAAACAGACAAAAATATACAATTTAAACTTGGGAATAAGTAAAAAAAAGGTCAAAAGG
>DAIQOQ010000215.1:0-5068 GCA_036787795.1 Paludibacter sp.
CCTGTCGTTTGCGTGGGTGGTTCTGCCGGCGGATTAGATGCTTATATCCGCTTGTTGAAACATTTACCAGCCGATATGGGCGCGGCTATTGTTATAGTCAATCATCTGCGTACAGTAGCTACCTTACTTCACGAAATTCTTCCGCAATACACCAACATGCAGGTGGAACTTATTACCGAAAAACTGGATATTAAGCCCAATCATGTTTTCATCATTCCTGAAAAGCGCGATTTGCATGTGCTGAATGGAGAGTTTCGCTTAAAACCAATATCCAAACCCAGAGGCTGGTCCGATGTTATTACTGTCTTTATGCATTCGATGGCCGAAAACTGGGATGGTAAACTCATTGCAGTCATTGTTTCCGGTTACGATGGTGATGGAGCCGATGCTCTGAAAAGTATAAAAGAAGCGGGCGGCATTACCATTGCTCAAAAACCCGAAACAGCAAAACAGCCTGATATGCCCGAAAGTGCTATAGCCAGCGGATGTATTGATTTTATCCTTTCGCCCGAAGATATTGCCAAGAAAATTGTCAGTATAGTGAATGCGTAGATGCTTGTTTTCTGTATCCCCGAATTTAGGTTTCAGAAGTTCCTGAGTTAACGTTCCATTTCTGGAACAAAATAAAAAGTCTTGTAACTCAATAGTCCGCAGAATATTCACATTTTTTCTGTTTATCTATGGGGAATGAATTGAGGTTGTTTTATTTTCTATTGGTCTGTATTCCCTACGGAAAATGACTCATTATAAATAGAATGTGTATGTCTGTAACTCCTGATTCGCATTACTTACTACTTATCAACTACCAACTTTCTCTCTTGATAATAATCACGATACATGCTCAGAATGATTATTTTATATCTACATTTGTATACGCATAAGATTTATCTTTTGAAGCGAAATAATTTACAGTTTCCATTCTAAAATACATACATTGTGAAACCTCCAAAAACAGAATCGGATAATGTTTCAAAAGTCAAGACTTCTGATTCGAATGCCGGTAAATTTCCCATTGTATGTATTGGGGCTTCGGCAGGAGGATTGGATGCTTTTGAACAATTTTTGGGTAATGTGCCTGAAAACAGTGGAATGGCTTATATTATCATTCAGCATCTGGACCCGACACAACAAGGTATGTTGCCCGAACTACTCCAGCGAATTTGCAAGATGCAAGTTTCACAGGTAAAAGACCGGATGACGGTAAAGCCCAACAAAGTCTATGTGATTCCACCTAATAAAAGCATGTCCATTTTAAAAGGTGTTCTTTATTTATTTGATCCCGTGGAGACACGTGGTCTTCGCTTGCCCATCGACTTCTTTTTAAACTCATTGGGCGACGATCAAAAAGAGTATGGCGTGGGGGTTATTCTTTCGGGCATGGGTTCCGACGGTAGTACCGGAGTCCGTGCATTGAAACAAAACAACGGAATTGTGTTGATACAGGAACCTGCTGATGCCAAATACGACAGTATGCCACGTAATGCTATGGATTCCACACAGGCAGACATTGTAGCTCCGGCCAATGAACTAGCTGTAAAATTATTCGAATATTTAAAACAAACACATGTAGTGGCATCGGATACAAACATTGAACTAAAAGACCAAAGCACTTTAGATAAAATCATTATTATTCTGCGTGCGCAAACCGGCAATGATTTTTCATTGTACAAAAAGAATACAATTTATCGTCGCATTGAACGTCGGATGGACGTTCATAAAATTGATAAGATAGCTACCTATCTGAACTTTCTGCAGATGAACCCTAAGGAAGTGGATATCCTGTTTAAAGAATTGCTGATTGGAGTTACCAGTTTCTTTCGCGATCCGGCAGTATGGCATATGTTGGAAGAAACCATTCTTCCCGACATTATTAAAAACCAACCCGAAGGTACGGTATTACGTGCTTGGGTGGCGGGTTGTTCTACAGGTGAAGAAGCATATTCGCTTGCCATAGTGTTTAAAGAGGCACTCGAAAAAAACAATCCACACGGAGGAGTTTCCATTCAGATATTTGCCACCGACCTGGACGATGAAGCAATAGAAACTGCCCGTAAAGGACTTTTCTCTGATAAGATTACAAGTGATGTTTCGGCTAAACGTCTGGATCGTTTTTTTCATGCTACCGAAGGCGGTTATCGTGTAAATAATGAAATCCGCGAAATGGTGGTATTTGCCAAACACAATATTATACTGCACCCTCCTTTTACCAAACTGGATATTCTTACCTGTCGCAATCTGCTTATATATATGGATGCTGAATTGCAAAAGAAGTTATTAGGTTTATTTTACTACAGCATCAACCCCAAAGGATATATGGTGCTGGGCAGTGCCGAAACACTTGGAACCCAAAGCCACTTTTTTCATGTACAGGATAATAAACTAAAGATTTATCAGCGAACTGTAACCTCCCAGACACCTAAACTATTTGATTTTCCCTCTTCATTTTCGCGAACCAAACTAAACAATACCGAGCCTATGATTCCGGTGAAAGCCTCTTCGAATATTCAAACCCTGGCAGATCAACTCCTGTTGCAGTATTTTTCGCCACCGGGTGTATTGGTCAACGATAAAGGCGACATTATTTACATCAGCGGACGTACCGGTAAATACCTGGAACCTGCTGTAGGAAAAGCCAACATGAATATTTTCGCCATGTTGCGTGACGGATTACAAAATGAATTCCCGTCGGCATTCCGTCAGGCTCTTTTAAAGAAAGAACCGGTGACCCTACATAATATCAAAATAGGTACTAATGGCGGAACACACTATATAAACGTTAGCATTCAGTGGATTGACAAGCCCGAAGCTTTACATGGTATGGTGATGATCATTTTCAGCGACATCCCCAAAACAGCCGGAATCAAAGAACCGGATGAAAAAGATAAAAAATCGCTGAATACGCTGAAACAAGTGGAACTGGAAACAGAACTGCAGCACGTCCGTGAACAGATGCAAAGCACGCTGGAAGAGATGCAGACTTCGCAGGAAGAACTGAAATCGACTAACGAGGAACTGCAATCAACCAATGAGGAACTGCAATCAACCAACGAAGAGTTGACGACTTCGAAAGAAGAAATGCAAAGCCTGAATGAAGAATTACAAACCGTGAATGCCGAATTGTTGTCGAAAGTAGAAGATTTCTCGCGGGTAAACAACGATATGAAAAACCTGTTGAACAGCACCGACATTGCGACCTTGTTTCTGGATAAAGATCTGAACATTCGTCGGTATACCAATCAGGCAACTAAGATTTTTAAACTTATAAAGAGTGATATCGGTCGTCCGTTTACCGATCAGGTTTCCGACCTGGAATATCCCAACCTGGCCAATGATGCCCGTGAAGTATTACGCACGCTCGTGTTTATTCAAAAGCAGATTACCACTTCCGATGGACGTTGGTTTTCCACACGCATTATGCCTTATCGCACCTTCGACGACAGGATTGATGGATTGGTGATTACTTTTTTCAATATATCCGACCATAAACAACTGGAAGTGGAACTGAACGAAACACGCCAAATGCATAGTTTACTTTTAAACCGGTCGGCTGATGTAGTGATAAAACTATCCACCAATTGGGAAATAGTGGAATATAACACCGGAGCCGAAAAGTTTTTTGGACGAAAACGAAAAGAGGTACTGGATCAAAACTATTTTCAGTTATTCGTTCCCGAATCCAATCAAAAAAAGGTGGAAAAGGAACTTTCTAAACTGATGAAAAGCAGAGAAGACACTAACTATACAATGCCTGTACTAACAGCCAACGGTGAACAGATAAAAGTAGAATGGTCGGTAAATACACTGATTAATAGTCTGGATATTCCGACAGGAATAATTATTATTGCAAAAAATACAACTAAATCATGAGTCAAGAAGAAGATTATACACAGGCACAACGACTCCGCATGAAAGCGGAAGAAAAACTAAAAAACAAAAAACTCAATACCGATAGCACTCATACAGATCAGGATGCACAAAGACTACTTCACGAATTGCAGGTACACCAGATAGAGCTGGAGATGCAAAACGAAGAACTACGTCAAGCCAATGATACAGCCGAAACGGCAC
The DNA here is from genome assembly GCA_036787795.1 of Paludibacter sp. Taxonomy (GTDB): domain Bacteria; phylum Bacteroidota; class Bacteroidia; order Bacteroidales; family Paludibacteraceae; genus Paludibacter. Next base: position 4,069 of record DAIQOQ010000215.1, read on the forward strand.
TGAAAAAGTATACCATGTTGTATGATTTGGCACCGATGGGCTATTTTACACTTCTGAACGACGGCACCATCACTGAGCTAAACTTTACAGGTGCCGAAATGCTGGGTGACCGACGTTTTAGTTTGATAAACAGTAACTTTAAGTTATACGTTGCCGATGAATCAAAACCGGTGTTCGGGGAGTTTTTCCGTCGGGTTTTTGTGGAGAACTCCAAAGAAACCTGCGAAGTAAAGTTGGGATATGATAAGAAACCATTGGGCCATTTTTATATGGAAGCCGTATTTATAGGCGACGAAAATAAATGCCTGTTATCGTTGGTCAATATTTCAAATCTTCGGAAATAGACTGTAATTTGCTTGGAACCAAACAAGTAATAAATAACATTTAATAATCTGTTTTTCCGAAAGCAAAGCACAGATAGACAGTCTTGTTCCCCGTAATTAGTTACTTGTAACTAATTACAAGGAATTCCTTTGTTTTAATTGTTCGGATAGCATTTTCATGTAAATAATCAATCACTTTATTTTTATTCCGGTCACTCTTTGACCCTAATGCATCTTCAACGACAATGACCTGAAACTGCTCTTTTATCAACCCTTTAACGGTAGCCTTAACGCATTCTTCAGCAATCAAGCCCATGACGTAGACGGTCTCAACATTATTATCTCTCAGACATTTCAACAGCTCTTTATTTGTCAGCGAGTTTGGTTTCGATTTTGAGTAAACTGTGTCATTGACCAGTACCAATCTCTTATCAAGCCCCACTCCTGCTCCACCTTTTTTACAAGTATTACGGGTTACCAAATTCAGCAAAGGGTTTGTCCATTCGTTTACTACATACAGCACGAAGTCCTTATTATTATTGAATTTGACAATCAACTCATTGAGATTATCAAAGAGTAAATCAATTCCGGTTGTATCAATATGGAATTTGGAGTCAGGATTGACCAAATTCTCTTGAATATCAATTACCAGTAATGCTTTTCTACCAACTGTTTCT
>DAIQOQ010000048.1:0-15554 GCA_036787795.1 Paludibacter sp.
TATTCTTTATACTGACATTTATCTGGGAACATTTTCTCGATGGATTCTTCGTCGTAGCCATTATACTCATTATATTCAGACTTCTGGCTATTGGTTTATTGGCTATTATCCAGAGGCAAAAAGAGAAACGATATGAATTCAAGAATCCGGATTATAAACCGAAAGTAAGCATCATAGTTCCGGCATACAACGAAGAAATAAATGCAACACGAACAGTAGACTATCTGCTTAAGTCGGAATATCCCGATTTTGAAGTCATATTTGTAGACGATGGTTCTAAAGATAACACTTTCAACATTGTAAAAACGACATTTGAAAACAACAGCAAAGTAAAAGTTCTGACTAAGCCTAACGGAGGAAAAGCCGCTGCACTTAATTTCGGGATTGAATATGCCTCTGGAGATATTTTAGTTTGCATAGACGCTGATACAATTCTGCCGGCAAATGCTATTCCGAAAATGATCCCATTCTTCGAAAACGAGAAAGTAGGTGCTGTAGCCGGAAATGTGCGGGTTGGTAACACGCTGAACATGCTTACAAACTGGCAATCGATAGAATATACCACCAGTCAGAACTTTGACCGTCGTGCCTATGATGCTGTAAATTCGGTCTTAGTTGTGCCGGGAGCCATTGGTGCTTTCAGAAAAACAGCCATGAAGGAAATTGAAGGTTTCACTACCGACACCCTAGCTGAAGATTGTGACCTCACCTTGCGTATGTTACGTGCCGGTTATGTAATAAAGACCTGCAACGACGCACTGGCGCTTACCGAAGCCCCTGAGACATTGAACATGTTCATGAAACAACGGTCACGTTGGACATTTGGGATGATGCAAAGTTTCTGGAAACACAGGGATTTATTATTCAGCTTTAAAAAGCCCAACATTGGATTAATAGCATTGCCTAATTTGCTTATTTTCAACTTTATAATGCCTGTATTTTCGCCACTGATTGACATCTTGTTTATAGCCGGTCTGTTTACACACGATGCTGAACAATACATATTCTTTTACCTGCTTTATTACTTTATTGATTGTCTCATTGCCTCACTAGCATACCATTATGACAATCAGAAATTTACTTTAAAGAAGGCACTGTATCTGTTCGTTCAGCGGTTTGCGTATCGCCAGATATTGTTCTTTGTTTTGCTCAAAGCATATTTGAGAGCAATAAAGGGGGAACTCGTAAGTTGGGGAGTATTGAAAAGAACCGGAAATGTTTCGGAATAGTTATTTAGACGCGTCTTCTTTATCTGCTTAGCTGGTGGTAATTATACCATAGTATCGGCACGGCGACTGAAGCGGAAACTGCTGATTAACAAACCGATTGTAAAATTCAAAATTGTGAAAATAGCTTTAAAGTTTTGCCAGTTGCAATTATTTTCTGTTATTTTACATGATTTTTCAAGTAAAATTAAATTTCAAATAAAATATGTCTGTATCAATCCTTGAGGTAAAATCAAAGAAAGAATTAAAAAAATTTATATGGTTTGGTATTAATCTTTATAAAGATTGTGAGTTTGCAGCCCCTCCACTTGCAATGGATGATTTGCTGAACTTGACAAAAGGGAAGAATCCTGCATTGGATTTTTGCGAAACAGCATATTTTTTGGCTTATAAGGAGAATAAAATTGCTGGGAGAATTGCGGCCATAATTAATCCGATAGGAAATGAAACTTGGAATCAAAAACATGCCCGTTTTGGCTGGATTGATTTTATTGATGATTTAGAAGTTTCAAAAGCACTATTTGACACAGCGGTAGCATGGTCAAAAGAAAAGGGCATGACTTCTATTCATGGTCCGCTTGGATTTACTGATTTTGACAAAGAAGGCACTTTAATTGAGGGTTATGATAAACCCGGTACTTTAGCAACGATTTATAACTATCCATATTATCCAGAACACATTGAGAAATATGGATTTGTGAAGGATATGGATTGGGACGAATTTCTGATTACAATTCCAGATGTTTTTCCTGAAAAATACTTCAGAATCGCTGAAATAGTTAAGCAAAAATACAATTTAACGCCAAAATATTTCAATACCAGAAAAGAAGTTGTTGACAGATACGCATCAAAGATATTTGATTTGTTAAATTTATGTTATCAGAATTTATATGGCTTTAGCAAGCTAAATGAAAAACAAATTGCATTCTATATTAAATTGTATTTTAGTGTCTTCAGGTTGGACACTATATCAATAGTAGTAGACGAAAAAGACGATGTTATTGCTTTGGGAATTGCAATGCCTAGTTTCACAAAAGCATTGCGGAAGGCTAAAGGACGTCTGTTTCCATTCGGTTGGTATTACATGTTGGGTGCTTTACGGAAAAACACAGTAGTCGATCTTTACCTTATGGCAGTACATCCGGATTACCAGAGTAAAGGTGTAAATTCTATCATGTTTGCCGATTTGATGCCAAACTTCGCTAAAAACGGGTATAAGGTTGCCGAAAGTAATCCGGAACTTGAAGACAATACGAGAATGTCTTCTCAATGGGGAAGTTTTGAGAACGTCAACCACAAAAAAAGGAGAGTTTATATCAAAGACATTTAGATTAATATTAAAATTGAGCAGTAAGTAAACACTACTGCTCATATTTTTTTTCAACATATTTAGGCTGTATCTGTTACATACAAGTACAGTAAATTTTCTTCGTTTAAATTAAGAAGATGACACGCAAATTTGATTTTTTAGTTATTGGTAGTGGCATGGCGGGCATAAGCTTTGCTTTAAAAGCCGCTCAGTATGGTAAAGTTGCTTTACTATGTAAAACAACGCTCAGTGAAACGAATACTTCTTATGCTCAAGGTGGAATTGCCTCGGTAACTTATGAGCCAGACACTTTCGAAAAGCATATTGAAGACACATTGATAGCTGGTGATGGACATTGTAACTTAGCTGCTGTAGAGAAAGTAATTAGAGAAGCCCCATCGCAGATTAATGAACTTATAAACTGGGGAATTGATTTTGATAAAAATGAAGACGGACTTTTTGACCTGCATCGAGAAGGTGGACATTCAGAACATCGAATTCTGCATCACAAGGACAATACAGGGTATGAAATACAGGAAAGCTTGATTCGTCAGGTAAAATCACATCCTGAAATTGAAGTTTTTGAGAATTATTTTGCTATTGAGATCCTGACTCAGCATCACTTGGGGCAGGTTGTGACGCATCACACACCGGACATTGAATGTTATGGAGCTTACGTATTAAATCAAAGTACAAACCATATTCACACTTTTCTGTCAAAAGTAACCCTTCTTGCAACAGGAGGCATCGGAAGTGTGTATTCCACAACGACAAACCCGGAAATCGCTACAGGAGATGGAATTGCAATGGCACATCGGGCACGCGGCGTAATCAAAGATATGGAATTCGTTCAGTTCCACCCAACAGGGCTATATCAACCAGGCGAACGTCCTACTTATTTAATCACAGAAGCGATACGGGGCTATGGAGCTGTATTGCGGGGAAAAGATGGAAAAGAGTTCATGCAAAAATACGACGAACGTGGTTCATTAGCACCTCGTGATATTGTTGCACGTGCCATTGACAACGAAATGAAGATTCGCGGACATGCATTTGTTTATCTTGATGTAACCCAGAAAGATGCAGAGGAAACTAAAAAACATTTTCCAAACATTTACAAGAAATGTCTCGAGGTTGGAATTGACATAACAAAAGACTTCATCCCGGTTTCACCTATTCAACATTATTTATGTGGTGGCATAGTGGTTGATCTGAATGCTAGAACCTCCATTAACCGCTTATATGCAGCCGGCGAATGCTCTTGCACTGGTCTGCACGGAGCTAATAGATTAGCTTCAAACTCATTGCTCGAAGCAATTGTATATGCAGATGCCGCCGTAAAAGATGCTGTGAAGGTAATTGATAAGTTAACGTACAATGAATCTATCCCAGAATGGAATGATGAAGGTACCTCCCTCCCCGAGGAAATGGTTCTCATAACGCAAAGCTTCAGAGAAGTAGAACAAATTATGAGTACTTATGTGGGGATCGTTCGATCTAATTTACGACTAATTCGGGCAATGAACCGATTGGAAATCCTCTACAGAGAAACAGAACATCTGTTTGACAAGTCTGTAGTTTCAAAAGAAATATGCGAACTCAGAAATGTGATTAGTGTTGCATATCTAATCATCAAGCAGGCTCTATTGCGGAAAGAGAGTCGGGGCTTACATTATACAGTAGATTACCCAGACCGGATGAGAAATGAATTTTGATCTTTTTCGAAGAGAATCTTCTTCCAATTAGGCCGATAAAAAGAATATTTACGCAACTATTCTTGATGCCGATTATTACCTATATCACTGTGCATAAAACGCAGTGAATTATCACAATCATCAAGGAATAAAATAATCAAATAAACACAAGTTATGATCAAACACATTGTCTTTTTTGGCTTGGCCGAGAATGCCGAAGGTAAATCAAAGGCTGAAAATTCCGAAATCATCAAATACGAACTGGAAAATCTAATCCATTCAATACCCGAAATCAAAAAAATAGAGGTAGGTATTAACACCCCGAATGCTCCTAAAACGAACTTTGATATAGCACTATATACAGAGTTTGAAAATCTGAAAGCTCTTGATATCTATCAGGAACATCCTGCACATAAAAAAGTAGCGGCCTATATTGGGAAAGTAAAAATATCCCGGGCTGCCGTAGATTATGAAGTCTGACAACAGCCAATCTTCACGGCCCAAATATACAGCTTATTATCAACAACCTATTCGTAAGTGCAGTTCGTAGTTATCTAATATTTCAGTTTGGACTAAAATATTTGACGATTTGCACTTGCAATACAAAAAAATATATTTATTTTTACGCCAATTAATTTTAGCTGTTAACTCTAAAAAAACAAAATCTATGTCAGTGAATAAAGTAATTTTAGTCGGTCATGCCGGGAAAGATCCCGAAGTTCGCTATTTAGACAAAAATGTGGCTGTTGCCAATTTTACATTAGCAACCACAGAAAGAGCTTTTACTATGCAAAATGGTACACAAGTTCCCGAACGTACTGAATGGCACAATATTGTTGCATGGCGGGGTCTTGCCGAATTAAGCGAGAAGTATATTCGAAAAGGGAGTCAGTTGTACATCGAAGGAAAAATTCAAACCCGCTCATGGGAAAAGGATGGAATCAAACGTTATACAACTGAAATCTATGCCGACACCATTCAGCTTCTTGGGAAAAAAGCTGAAAGCAACGATGCAATTAATACGGTTGCAACACCAACCGAAACCAATCTGGCTCCTCCTCATGCCGAAGATGACCTTCCTTTTTAATATTTAGATCAATACAAAAAGCCACTTCAATTTCAGAAGTGGCTTTTTGTCGTTAAATGACAGTTTCATTTTGCTTGGCTTTCTGATAAACCCACTTCCTCATTGTTTTCAGCATTAGTGAAAGGAGCCAGAAACGTAATCAGAAATGATGGAATTGTCGCTACCAAGACCCAAATGAAAAATAGTTTATACCCTAAGAAGTCACTGATATAGCCACTCAACATAGATGGAATCATAAAACCGAGCGCCATAATACCATCTGCAAAAGCATAATGAGCCATTTTATATTTTCCAGGAGAGATTTGTTGCATAATATAAAGAGTGAGCCCTACAAAACCAAAACCATAACCGAAATATTCGAGAACAACAGCTGCTCCAATGGCAAAAAGACTTTCGGGTTGAATGATTGCCAAGACACAATAAACAGCAAAGGGAATGTTAAAACAAAAACAGAGTACCTTTAATGTCTTTTTTAAACCTCTTTTAGAAGTGTAGTATCCGGCTAAGATAGATCCAAACACAAAAGCTATAGCTCCGAATAATCCATAAACAAGTCCGATTTGCGAAGTGCTAAGTCCAAGTCCTCCCTGATCCCTAGCCGCTTTGAAAAATAACGGAGCTATTTTTATTGCAAATCCCTCTGCAAAGCGGTAAAAAATCACAAAAAGAATACTCATTAAAATATTTTTCTTCTGAAAAAATGTAATTGCCACATCCCTTAATGTGCTCAAACCTGCCTTAAATGATTTTACATCATTTGAAGAACCACCGGTTGGCAGCATTTTTAAGTGATAAAAGGACAAAAGAACCATTATAACTCCATATATTCCCATAACAATTGTCCACGCATTTACTACACCAAACTTTTGCTCGAGTTCTCCTGCTAAATAAACCAAAGCACCTCCTGATAAAATTTTAGCAATATTATAAAAAGCTCCCTGCCAACCTACATATTTTGCCTGATCTATTGGTGAAAGTTCATTGAGATAAATTCCTACCGTCGCAATATCATGGGTTGCGCCACTAAAACCAATAATTGCCATAAAAGCAATTGAATAAGCGAAGAAATCTGGCAAATGCAACGAAAAAGCAACCAATGCAAAAGTAATTCCAGTTATCATTTGAGTAGCTACTACAAAATGTTTCTTAGTCTTAAACATTTCCAAAAGAGGACTCCACAAAGGTTTAAGCGTCCAAGGGAGCATGATTAATGATGTCCAGAATGCTATTTTGGAATCAGAAATTCCTAAGTTTTTAAACATCAAAGATGAGGCTGAGGCCAATGCAACAAAGGGTAACCCCATCGCAAAATAAACCGAAGGTACCCATGTAGCAGGGTGTTGTTTTTCTTTTTCGTCCATTTCTATTAAAAATATGTAAGTTGGTAAGTATATCAGAAATATTATTTAAATATTTAGCAAAAAGTGTATCAACGGCAATTTTCTTTGAACTCCAATCTAGAAGAATTACTTTTCCCCCGAAATTTACACCGTTCTAATTTTTATATCAATCCTAACATTTTGGCACGCGCAAGCATGCATGCTCCGACTACGCCTGCTTTATCACCAAGTTTACTCAATTTTATCGAAGTATCTTTACTTACTAAGTTTAATGAGTACTTTTTTACAGCACTTCTGATAGGTAAAAGTAAAAAATCTCCAGTCAGGGCCACCACCCCACCTATAATGACAAGTTCCGGATTAAATAAATTTATGAGTCCGGCTATGTGCTTGCCCAATGTATTACCAACTTCCTCAACCAGCTCAATAGCAAGCATGTCTTCTTTTAAAGCAGCTTCAATTATATCTTCCTGAATAATAGTTTCCCCCTTTTTTATTCGCTCTTCGAGAATAGATGTATTCCCCTCTGCAATTTTCTCTAAAAATCGACGATGAATAAACGAACCTGAAGCCTGAGTTTCAAGACAACCTTTTTTACCACAATGGCAAATAATTTCATTATCAAATGCATTTAAATGTCCAAACTCACCGGCAAATCCAGATTTACCATAATATAATTTACCGTCTATAAATATGCCCAAACCCAGGCCCCAACTAACATTGACAAAAATGATATTTTTTTCGCCATTCACCACTCCATTTATATATTCGCCATAAGCCATTGAACGTGAATCATTATCTATCGTTACATGCATACCAAGTCTCTCCTGAAATATCTCGGTCAATGGTTTTTCATTAAAGAAATAGAGGCTATAACTGTGTCCGGTTTCCGTGTTAACCCTTCCGGACATATTTATTCCGGCACTTAATATTTTAGGCTTGGGTACAGAAACATTATCAACAAAATCGCTAATGATAATGCAAAGTTTATCAAAACTATCCTGTGTATTTTCATAATAGAAGGGGATACTTAATTTCGATTCAACCATATCTCCTTTGAAGTTAATCAAAGCTATATTTATTCTGAAACGCTTTATATCAACCCCCAAGAAATAGCCAGAGTCTGGGTTAACTCCATAAACATTAGGACGACGCCCACCATTAGTTTCCTGTTTCCCAAAATCAACAACATATCCTTCATCTATCAGTTCACCAACTAGCTTCGTTACTGTAGGCACACTTAGGTCCATTTCTTTCCCTAAATCAGCCAAAGTATTCTCACCATTATTAATATAGTAGCGTATAATATTAATTTTGAATATGGCACTCTTCGATCCAAGTTCAATTTCTTCAATAAATGTATGTTTCATAGATAATATATTTTTTAATGAACGTGCAAATATAATTCATTTTTAATAATTACAAACAAATATGTTCCAGATTGAAATTTAATTTGCAAGCTTGAAATAAATATAAATCACAAAATCAATCGGTTACAAATATACGAAAAATATTTTGTAAAAACACGATAGTTAGTAAAATATTTTAATTACTTTTGCTTCGTTGATAAAATAATATTATGATTTAGGAATTAATCAATCAAAACAACATTTTTAAACAAACTCCTAATTCAAACATTCTATTTGATCTTACGTCAGACTCTTGTTATTAAAAAAACACAATGAGAATGAATCAGGAATCAGGAATCAACAAATTCAATTTCATGCTTTACGGAACTAGAAAAGACATGTTGCACCAGACAAAAAAAAAATCAGCGAATATTATTCTGTATTTACATTAATTCAACATTTAACCATATAACAAATACAAAAAGAAATGAAAATCAAAGCCACATTTTTAGATGAAATCAGTCATGATATACCTCACCAAAACTGGGGCCCAAAAGAATGGGATGCTGATTTCGCATACATGAAAGACATCGGCATAGAAATGGTCGTTCTCATTCGATCTGGCTACAAGCGCTGGCAAACATTTCCATCGAAGGTACTTAGCAAAAAAGAGAAGTGTTATACACCACCCATTGATTTGGTAGAGCTCTTCCTAAGCCTTAGTGATAAGTACGGAATGCAATTTTACTTTGGGCTATATGACTCAGGTAGATATTGGGTTGATTCTGAATTTTGGGTAGATGGGAATTATGAACGAGAAGTAGAAGTAAATAAAGAACTTATAGATGAGGTATGGAGCGCATACGGACATCACAAGTCATTTGCAGGATGGTATTTGTCGCAAGAATGTAGCCGTAACAATGGTAAAATAATAGAAATGTTTGCTCAGTTGGGGCGATATTGCAAGAATGCCTCTTCCGGGTTGCCTGTACTTATTTCACCCTATATTGATGGAAAAAAGAATATCAGTCAATATACCAATGAAACGTCGCGGACCGAAGCAGTCACTTTTCAAAGTCATGAAAAAGAATGGGACGAAATATTTGCAGGAATACAAGGAGCTGTAGATATTGTGGCATTTCAAGATGGTCACGTAGAATACGATGAATTGGTAGATTTTCTAAAAATAAACAAGCGTTTATGCGACAAGTACGGTCTAGCTTGTTGGACCAATTCAGAAACCTTCGACCGGGACATGCCAATTAAGTTTTTACCAATTAAGTGGGAGAAATTAAAATTGAAATTAGAACTAGCAGCTGAAGCCGGTATCGAGAATGCAATTACTTTCGAGTTCTCACATTTTATGAGTCCCCAATCGGCCTATTTGCAAGCCGGACATTTGTATAATAGGTATCGAGAATATATTGAACAATAAAACATGAGATAAATATGGATTTTAAGAGATTAGCAGAACAATACAAAGATGAATTACTGAATAATGTAATGCCATTCTGGCTCGAAAACTCACAAGACGGTGAGTTCGGTGGATATTTTAGTTGTTTAGATGACACCGGAAAAGTCTTTGACACAGATAAATTCATTTGGCTACAAGGTCGAGAGGTTTGGATGTTTGCCATGCTATACAACAAGGTTGAAAAACGTCAGGAATGGTTAGATTGTGCAATACAAGGTGGAGAGTTTCTGAAAAAATGTGGGCATGACGGCGATTACAACTGGTATTTTTCGGTTACACAAAAAGGGGAGCCTCTGGTGGAGCCATACAATATTTTCTCCTACGCATTTGCTTCTATGGCTTTCGGACAATTAGGATTAGCCACAGGGAACAAAGAGTATGAACAAATTGCAAAAATCACATTTGAAAAAATACTTTCAAAAGTAGAAAATCCTAAAGGAAAATGGAATAAAGCACATGCCGGAACCCGGAACCTAAAGAATTTTGCACTACCTATGATTCTTTGTAATCTGGCATTAGAAATTGAATATCTGTTAGATAAAGATTTTCTATTAGAGACTATTGAAACCTGTATACATGAAGTAATTGAAGTGTTTTATCGTCCAGAACTAGGTCTGATCGTTGAAAATGTAACTATTGATGGTGAACTCTCTGACACATTTGACGGGCGGCTACTAAATCCGGGACACGCTATTGAGGCTATGTGGTTTATTATGGATTTAGGAGAACGATTACATCGCCCGGAATTGATTCAGAAAGCAACCGATATTGCATTGAAAATGGTAAAATACGGTTGGGATGAAAAATACGGAGGTATCTATTATTTCATGGACAGAAAAGGTTGTCCACCCCAGCAATTGGAATGGGATCAGAAACTTTGGTGGGTTCACGTAGAGACTTTAATAACAATGATAAAAGGTTACCAGTTGACAGGTTCGAAAGAATGTTTAGACTGGTTCGAAAAAATCCATGATTATGCATGGTCGCACTTTAAGGATAAAGAAAATCCGGAATGGTTTGGTTATCTGAATCGGCAAGGTGAAGTACTACTTAATTTAAAAGGCGGGAAATGGAAAGGTTGCTTCCATGTACCACGCGGAATGTACCAATGTTGGCAGGTACTCGAGAAAATAAAACAATAAGACAAAAAAAAAGGTAAAAGGTTGTAAGCAGATTTAAGTGTTGGTATTAACAAATTAGAAGAATAAAAATAAACTTCCTTTAAATAATTATTATTAATTCAAATTTATGAAAGACTTCAACTTATCAAAACTGCACCTACGAGGCAACAGATGTCTCGTTCTGCTATGGATGTTGTGTTGTGCATTTATTGTAGATGCACAAATAAACATTCAGGGAAAAGTGAAAGATACCAATGGCGAGCCACTTATAGGACTTAGCGTAATGGTTAAAGGTACAACAGTTGGAACAACTACCGATGCAGGCGGCCATTTCTCCATTAAAGCACCAAATCAAAAGTCCGTATTGGCCTTTTCATTTGTAGGCTATGTTAAGCAATTTGTTCCGGTTGGAACAAATAAAGAACTTACAATCGTTATGCAAGAAGATAATGCACTTCTTGACGAAGTGATGGTGGTAGGTTATGGTACTCAAAAGAAAAGCACATTGACCGGATCTGTTTCTCAGATCAAGGGAGATCAATTACTAACAACCCCATCAACCAATGTTTCGAGTTTGTTGGGAGGTCGTGTAGCCGGTATCCAGTCCGTGCAAACTTCTGGTCAGCCTGGTTCCGATCAGGCAGCATTAACTATTCGTGGTTCAATATATAGTGCAACTTATATTGTTGACGGTATGCCGCGGTCTATCAACGACATCGACCCGAATGATATTGAGACAATATCTGTTTTAAAAGATGGAGCTGCAGCTGCAGTCTATGGATTAAAAGGAGCCGGTGGAGTAATCATCGTTACTACGAAGAAAGGACATGTGGGTAAGTCGCAGATTACTTATAACGGCTCAGTAGGAATTTCGGTAAATGCAAACTTTCCAAAATTTCTGGATGGACCCAGCTATGCCTATTACTACAATAAGGCTCTGGAAATGGACGGAAGCAGTCCCGTTTTCACCAAATCTCAAATTGCAAAAATGACCAATGGCGACGACTCCGATGGTTGGGGAAACACCAACTGGTTGGACGCAATATTTGGGACAGGAAAAAATGAACAGCACAGTGTAACAGTACAAGGTGGCACCGAAAAGTTGAAATATTTTACATCCTTAGGCTACCTTGATCAAGAAGGGAACATTAAAAATTACACCTACAAACGCTACAACTTGCGTTCAAATATTGATGCTGATATTTCGGACAACTGGAAATTTTCGCTTGGTATAGCCGGTCAGGTTGGTCGGAAACAACGACCCGGCTACGAAGCAGGTTCAGCAGGAACAGACACAGACGGTACAGATGGAGACTCATGGATGACCATTGTAAATCAAGCCATCTCCAGTCACCCTTACCTACCTGAAACACACAACGGACTGTATGTAGCAACGCCAAATGGCAGTAACCAGCCAAACAGCCCTTTAGCTGCAATAAACGAATCAGGCACATACAAAACTAACAGTATGGATTTACAATCAAACGTTAGTTTACAATACAATGCACCCTGGCTAAAAGGTTTGAGCTTTAAAGCTACAGGATCTTATGACTTTGAAACTTCAAGGAATAAGAATCTAAGCACTCCCTATTATGTATCGATGGCGAGAATTCCAGACTCTTCGACTTCCGATATTACGTACAACAAAGTAATTGACGCACGTGGAAATACCTATTATTCATTAGGCGAAGGTGACACTGAGTATACTCAATTGGTAGGACAGGGAAGCATAAACTATACAACCACAATTGCTCAGAAGCATCATATTGACGCTATGATTTTGACAGAAATTCGCGATTACAAGACCAATAGTTTAGCAGCTTATGGTAAAAGCACAAGTGCTGTATTTCCATCATTACCGGAACTAAGCTATGCTCAATCTGCTGATAGTCCTATTTCAGGTTCAAGCGATGAAACAAGAAGTCTTGGTTATGTTTTCCGTGCAAAATATGATTATAATGATAAATACCTCGCTGAATTTACCGGACGTTATGATGGCTCGTATAAATTTTCAGGAAATGTAGGTGGAAAACGTTGGGGATTTTTTCCTTCGCTTTCAGTCGGATGGAGAGCCTCCGGAGAAGATTTCATGAAAGATATTAAGAGTATCGATAATCTGAAAATTCGCGGATCAGTAGGTATGCTGGGAAATGATGGAACGATTCCGGCTTATTCTTATTTGAACACTTATAAATCCACAACAGATGCAACTACAGTAAATATCGGAGGAAATCTTGTAAATGCAATGTCGACAACCGGCTATGCAAACGCCAGTTTAACATGGGAACGAACATTATCTTACAATGGAGGTTTCGATCTTACTATGTGGAAAGGCTTACTGGGTGTGGAATTTGATGCATTCTACAATTTTACCTATGATATCCTCACCACCATGGGCACAAACTATCCACCCTCAATGGGAGGTTATTACCCAACATACAAGAACTACGACAGGACAGATAGTAGAGGTTTGGAAGTTACGCTGACCCACCGAAACCATATTGGAACAGGTAAAAACATCTTTAATTTTGGTAGCAGTTTCAATCTCACTTATGCTAAAACCCGTTGGCTGCGATATCCCGACAGCCCAAATACCCCTGATTACGCAAAACTAACAGGGAAAGATGTTGGAACTTTATATGGTTGGGTTGCCGAGGGACTTTACCAAACACAAAAAGAAATTGATAATTCAGCATGGCCATTTGGAGAAAAGCCACGCCTTGGTGATATTAAATACAAAGATTTAAATGGAGATGGAACTATTGATTATCAAGACAAAGCTTACGTTGGCAAATCGAACAAGCCAAAATTCGTTGCCGGTTTAAATCTTTTCGGAGACTGGCGTGGTTTCGATTTCAATGTACAATTCACAGGTGCTGCCGATTGCGAAGTATCACTTACAGGTACCTACTATAATGGATATGATGACAACACAATCTACACAAAAACATTCAATAACGGAGCAAATTCACCTGTCTATTTGGTTGAAAATGCATGGCGTCCGGACAATACAAGCGGAACATATCCACGATTAACCGTCAATGATCCACATAATAACAATGGATTAGCTTCTACATTTTGGTTTCGGGATGGAAAATATATTCGTCTGAAATCAGCCCAGATTGGTTATACACTACCAACTTCATTGATGAGGAAAGTAGGAATCACCAAAACGAGAATCTATGTTCAGGGATCTAACTTATTTACATTATCCGGATTACCTCAGGGTATTGATCCCGAATCTCCAAGTGTAAATAACGGATATTATCCTCAACAGAAAACATTTATGACAGGTATTACCCTCACGTTCTAAATTTGAAGATATGAAAAGTATAAATAAAAAAATAGTAAGTGTAGTAATGATATGTTGCTCACTTAGCTTTATAGGGTGTAGTAATTATCTTGACCTGACACCTACCAATAAAGTTTCTGATAAATTGATTTGGAGTCAATCGGATTTGGCCGAATTAGCCGTAAATGATTTTTACAATTCAATTAATTTGTATGGTAGCTTCGACATAAAACAATCGGTAGATGGTATGACCGAAGGGTTTACAGAAACTCTGAAATATGGCTCTAAAACCAATGCTACCCATATGGACAGATGTAATCTGTTTGTATTTGCCAGTGTTATGTCAGCCAGCTCGGCATCTTACGATTTGGGAGCCTGGAGCGACTTATATACCCGGATTCGTAGAGTAAACGAAGCGCTCAGCAACATGAATAAATACAGTTCTTTTGATAGTGAAACTACGGCTCACTTTGCAGGTCAGCTTCGTTTTTTCCGCGCCTATTATTATTTTGAATTGTTGAAACGCTACAAAGATGTGATCTTGTACGATGAAAATCTTGATAACATAAGTGCAAACACGCCAATCAGTACCGAAGCAAAAGGCTGGGATATGGTAGAAGCTGATTTGAAGTTTGCCGGTGCAAACCTCCCTGCCACTTGGGCAACAAGTGATCTTGGAAGAATTACAAGTGGAGCATCCTATGCATTATTATCGCGGGCAATGCTTTATGCCGAAAGATGGGATGTTGCTCAGAGTGCCGCTTCCAAAGTTATGAAATCAGGCAATTATGCACTGGCAAGCTCCTATGCAAATGCATTCAAATCAGGCAGTACAGGCAATAAAGAAGCTATTCTTGAATACAATTATAGTGCAAGTGGAATTTACCATAACTTTGACGATGAATTTTCACCCGGAGGTGACCCGGGCATCCAACTAGGAGGATTAGGAACTCCAACACAAGAAATGGTAGAGTCATACGAATTAGCAACCGGTGGTTTTCCCGACTGGTCGGAATGGCATACCAGTACTGGTACAACTACTACTCCTCCTTATGATAAATTAGAACCACGCTTTCAGGCTTCAATTTTATTCAATGGAGCTTCATGGAAAGGACGCACCATCGAACCATATGTAAGTGGCAAAGACGGTTGGTGCCAGTATAGCGATGATCCGGCTCCGGCAGGACGTACCACTACCGGCTATTATTTGAGAAAACTTGTTGATGAAACCCATGATCTGTCAGTGAGAACAGCAAGCACACAACCCTGGATTTCTATTCGTTACGCTGAAGTATTATTAAACTTTGCTGAAGCGTGTTACCATACCGGGAATACAGACAGTGCCAATATAGCTGTAAAAGCAATCAGAGACAGGGTTGGACTGCCTTATACAAGCAAAAGTGGAACAGATTTAATGGCTGCCATTCGTCAGGAACGTAAAGTAGAACTTTCTTACGAAGGACTTCTGCTCTGGGATATGCGCCGCTGGCAATTAGCAGCAACCCAATATACCGGATACCGGGTACATGGATTAAAGATCATTAAAAATCTTGATGGATCTTTCACGTACACTTATGTCGACTCCGATAAACAAAATCGCTATTTCCCCGCAAAGCTTTATCGTATTCCTCTTCCACAAGATGAATTGACAAACAATACGGC
>DAIQOQ010000216.1:0-5053 GCA_036787795.1 Paludibacter sp.
ACAACCATAAACGCACAAAAAAAAACGGATAATCCGTTTCCGAATTATCCGTTTTTTTATTTTATATCGTATCAGCTTATCTTCTTTTGTATGATGAAGAACCACCTTTATAGCTTGAACTGCCACTGCTTCTGCGTTCGCCACCTTCCGAAGAAGATGAACGGCTGCTTCTGTCGCCAAGGTCGCGGTTGCGCCAAGGTTTTTCTCCTCCAGCACCAGCTGATGAACGGGGAGCACGATCGCCGCGGTCACCACCACGGTATCCACCACCGCCACGCGATTCGCCACCACCATAACTACCACGTGAGCGGTATTCCGGTTTACGACTGCCACCGCCTTCGAATGATTTGCTGCCTTTAGCTTCCGATACTTCCACTTCCGATTGACCTGCAAAGGCTGTCACCACTGCATCCAACTGATCGGCAAAAACATCAAAGAAAGTAAACTTGTTGGTAACTTCGATAGAACCAATATTGATAGACTTATCTCCTGTCACATCGTTGATAATACCCAACAAACGTTTAGGGTCGATGCCTTCGCGTTCACCTACGTTCATTTTCAAACGTACACGTCCTCCCGGTCTTACACTGCGCTCACCACGTTCACCGCGTTCACCACGCTCGCTACGTTCTGGCAAGTTAAGATCTTCAGCATTTTTATAGTAGCTCAGGAAGCGGTTAAACTCTAATGAAACAAAACGTTTCAACAGTTCTTCCTTGCTCAGGTATTCCAATTGAGTCATAATCTGTGGCATGTAGGGCTCAATTTGCTCTTCGCTCACTTCCACATGTTCCATACGGTCGATCATAAAGAACAACTGTTTCTTACAAACATCCAATCCGTTAGGAATCTGTTCCTGAATAAAAGTCTTACGAAGCATGCGCTCTATATCTTTTATTTTAAAACGTTCTTTAGAATGGATAATTGATACGGCAATACCTTTTTTATTGGCACGACCTGTACGTCCGCTACGGTGTGTATAAATTTCCACATCGTCGGGCAGGTTATAATTGATTACGTGTGTCAGGTCGCTCACATCCAATCCACGTGCAGCCACATCAGTAGCCACCAGCAATTGAATATTACGGATGCGGAATTTCTGCATCACGTTATCACGTTGTGCCTGCGACAAGTCACCATGTAATGCATCGGCATTGTAGCCATCGTGCATCAATTTATCGGCAACTTCTTTGGTTTCCTGACGGGTACGACAGAATACGATACCATAAATATCGGGATTCAAATCCACAATACGTTTCAACACCAGGTAGCGTTGACGGGCTTGCGATACATAGTATATGTGTTCTACGTTTTCCGATCCGGCATTTTTTGTTCCTACGGTAATTTCTTCGTAGTTTTTCATATACCTTTTGGCAATCGTAGAAATTTCTTTAGGCATAGTAGCCGAGAAAAGCATGGTACGACGTGTTTCGGGGGTACGTTCCAAAATAGTTTCAATGTCTTCTTTGAAACCCATGTTCAGCATTTCGTCGGCTTCATCCAGTACCAGGAAGTCAATAGCTCCCAATTCTACTTTACCACGTTCAATCAAGTCGATCAAACGACCCGGAGTAGCCACAATGATTTGTGGAGCCGTATCCAACTGACGAAGTTGTGTGCGAATGTCTTCGCCACCATATACCGCCACAATACGCATTCCACGTATGTTTTTGGCGTAACCTTTCAGGTCGTTGGCAATCTGAATACACAATTCACGTGTTGGCGAAAGCACCAAAGCCTGCACTTGTTTGCGTGAAGCATCAATAAGGTGCAATACCGGCAGACCAAAGCCTGCTGTTTTACCCGTTCCGGTTTGTGCCAAAGCCACTAAATCAGCAGTTTGTTCCAGCATAAACGGAATGGTTTTTTCCTGTACGGGCATAGGATTTTCATAGCCCAGTTCTTCGATGGCCGATAAGATCTCGTCCTTCAAATTCAATTCTCTAAATGTCATGTTGTTTGTTTTAGTACACGTCTCGAGTAGTCATCCGGCGATATATTTATGAGTTCGAACAACAATAATCAGTTCGGTATCTCATAGAACCCTCATGTACATTTTATCTTTCAAAGTAAGCGAAAGAATAAAAATTGGATTCGGGCTACATTCGTAATTACAAACGTGTACCCTCTTTTAAGCAGACTGCTTTGGTTAAAACAGTATAAATCGGATATTTACTCACAACGTATAGTTGTTTATAAATCGGGTGCAAAGGTAGTAAAAATATTCGATGCGACAACACCACGTCCTAAAATGAATTTATATCTATGCAAACGAATTGTTTTCATTCTGACAATGGACGGCTTAAACTGGACAGTCGCGACACGCATTGCTCACAGAGCCACCAACAAGTTATACACAAGCTAAAAAATGCAGAAACAAAAACAACCCACCATCATGGAAACATAGTAACACGAAACATACTTGTATTAAACTTGCGTTAAAGATCGGAATCTACACCCGACTTCCACCTTTTTGAGATATTCTAAACTGATTATTCCTTGTATTATTGAAATTTTTCATTAATTTTGCGGAAGAATTATTACAAAAACACAGCGTTGAATATCAAACTATTATAATATATTATCAAACATGAAATCAATGACTAAAAGTCCTTTGCAGATTGCGCGTGCGAGCTATCAACCTAAGTTGCCGGCTGCACTCAAAGGCAATGTAGTACTCAAAGAAGGTGCAGCTACCGAATCGGTTGCCGATCAGGCTGACATCAAGAACTTGTTTCCAAACACCTATGGTATGCCATTGGTAACATTTGAAACAGGTGCAAAAAAAGAATACCCAACACTTGCTGTAGGTGTTATCTTATCAGGTGGACAAGCCCCGGGCGGGCACAATGTCATTGCCGGATTATACGACGGATTAAAAGCATTAAACCTAAACAACAAATTGTATGGTTTCCTTGGTGGTCCCAGCGGATTAGTTGATCATGAATACGTTGAACTAACTAAAGAAATTGTTGACGAGTACCGCAACACCGGTGGTTTTGACATTATCGGTTCGGGACGTACCAAACTTGAAGAAGAATGGCAATACGAAAAAGGGGCTGAAATATGCAATAAATTAGGCATTAAAGCCATTGTGATTATCGGTGGCGATGATTCGAACACCAATGCTTGTGTACTTGCCGAGTATTACGCTCAGAAAAAAGCAGGCCTTCAGGTAATCGGGTGTCCTAAAACGATTGATGGTGACCTGAAAAACGGCATGATTGAAACATCGTTTGGCTTTGATACTGCTTGCAAAGTGTACTCCGAATTGATCGGTAACATCCAACGTGATGCCAACTCGGCTAAAAAATACTGGCACTTTATCCGCCTGATGGGTCGTTCAGCATCACACATCACACTGGAATGCGCATTGCAAAGCCAACCAAACATCTGTATCGTATCGGAAGAGGTGGAAGCAAAAAACCAAACACTCAACGACGTGGTGAATGACATCGTTAAGGTGATTGTAAACCGGGCTAAACACGGGCTGAACTTCGGAACTATTCTGATTCCCGAAGGTCTGATTGAATTCATTCCTGCAATGAAATCACTGATTGCCGAGCTAAACGATTTATTAGCTCACAATGATGACTTCAACGCTATGAATACGGACGAAGAAAAACGTCAATATGTAAAGGGCATGCTTTCACCGGTTAGTGCTGATGTATATCGCAGTCTTCCAAAAGGTATCGCTAAACAATTAACCATGGATCGCGACCCGCACGGAAATGTTCAGGTTTCATTGATCGAAACCGAAAAACTATTGATCGAGATGGTTGCTAAACGTTTGGCTCAACTAAAAGCCGAAGGCACTTACAAAGGTAAATTTTCTGCTATCAACCACTTCTTCGGTTACGAAGGACGTTGCGCTATTCCTTCTAACTTCGATGCTGACTATACCTATTCATTGGGATATACTGCTTCTATTCTTATTTCAGAAGGAAAGACCGGTTACATGTCATCGGTTCGTAACCTCACTGCTCCTGCCGCCGAATGGATTGCAGGTGGTGTGCCAATCACCATGATGATGAACATGGAAAAACGTCATGGTAAAATGAAACCGGTAATCCAGAAAGCATTGGTATTGCTGAACGGAGCACCATTCAAATACTTCGAAAAACACCGCGTAAGCTGGGCCGACGAAAAGTCAAGTTACATCTATCCGGGACCGGTTCAATATTACGGACCAACCGAAGTCTGCGACCAACCTACTAAAACATTACAGTTGGAACAAGAATAATAAAGCTCAGTACTCCGAGATATATTAGAAACGGATTTGTCAAATGACAAGTCCGTTTTTTTTGTTTATCAGTTACAAATATGTATTTTTGCACCATCATCAAACTAAAAAATACAGCATGCTTATACTTCTCTCGCCTGCCAAAATAATGAACTTCGCGCCTCAACCGGAAATAACATACTGCAGCAAACCTGAATATATCCACGAAGCCGAACAGCTTATTGAGCTTTTGCGCGATTTATCGCCCTCGGAGCTAAGCAAACTACTCGACATTAATGCCGGACTCACTCAGCTCAACTTCGACAGGATATTCAACTGGCACCTCCCATTCTCACTCCAGAACGCCAAACAAGCTGCACTAGTGTTCGATGGTGAGGTATTCCGGGGACTCAATGCCAAAACCCTTTCGGATGAAGACTGCCAATATGCACAAACACACCTACGCCTTTTCTCGGGACTGTACGGCTTGTTGCGCCCGTTTGATCTAATTCAACCCTATCGGCTCGAAGTTAGCTCTAAACTTCAAAACTCTGAAGGCTATGATCTGTATGCTTTTTGGAGAGAAAAGATAACCTTGTCAGTGCTGAAGGCACTCAAAGCGGCAGGTAAACCGGAGATTTTGATTAATCTGGCATCAAGCGAATACTTCAAAACACTTAACCTGAAAGGTACTAAGACCAGAGTTATCCACATTGAGTTTTACCAACTAAAGGACGATAGACTCAAACAAATAGTAATCTACACCAAAAAGGCACGGGGCTTAATGGCTCGTTACATAATTGAGAACAAGATTGAAGATCCGGAAGACCT
>DAIQOQ010000049.1:0-11833 GCA_036787795.1 Paludibacter sp.
TGGGTAAAACCCATTGCTATGGAAGATGTATATCATAAGCAATGGGAAAAATCCAATGCTTATGAAGATTCATTTTTCAATGTATAAGCTTTCAGCCTATGCAAAACCAACATCACCCCTTCGGGGCTTGCTGGTTTTGGGCTTTGAGCTTCGAAACCCTTATCTCATCATAAATGGGTATTTGCCTATATCTTTTAAAGCAATAGCTGTACCGCGTGCTACTGCGAGCAAGGGGTCTTCGGCAATATGGAACGGAATATTCAGCTTGTCTGTCAGGCGTTTATCCAATCCACGAAGTAATGCACCACCACCAGCCAGGTAAATACCGGTTTTTACAATATCGCTATATAGTTCGGGAGGTGTTTGTTCCATAGCGCTTAGTACGGCAGATTCAATTTTAGAAATTGATTTTTCCAGACAATGGGCAATTTCCTGATAGGAAACACGCACTTCCATAGGCAGAGCAGTCATTCTATTTGGTCCATAAACTATATAGTCTTCGGGAGGATTTTCAAGCTCAGTCAGGGCAGCACCCACATGAATTTTAATCATTTCGGCAGTATATTCGCCCACTTTGATATTGTGCATGCGTCCCATAAATTCAATAATATCGTCGGTTAAATCATCGCCGGCCATACGGATAGATTTATTGGAAACAATTCCCCCCAACGAAATCACGGCAATCTCGGTTGAACCACCTCCTATATCAACAATCATACATCCGTTGGGAGCAGTTACGTCGAGACCTATTCCGATAGCAGCAGCCATTGGTTCATAAATCAGGTAAATCTCCCGGGCACCGGCATGTTCCATCGAATCACGTACTGCACGAATTTCGACTTCCGTGCTTCCCGAAGGAATGCATACTACTATTTTCAATGTAGGTGAGAACAAACGTTGTCTTGCAGGAACCATTTTAATCATACTACGTATCATTAGTTCGCAAGCGGAAAAATCGGCAATTACTCCACTACGTAATGGTCGCACCGTACGAACCCGTTCATTTTCTTTGCCCCGCATCAGAAGCGCTTTTTTGCCGGTAGCAATAAGTTTATCCGTACGACTATCCAACGCAACCACGGAGGGTTCGTTAACCACAATTTTATCATCGTAAATTATTATGGTATTAGCCGTACCTAAGTCCATGGCTATATCTTGATTGAATGAAAAAAATCCCATTTTATAGTAATTAATCCTTGTTTAATGTCTTGTTTTGAGATTGTACAAAGTTAGAACTTAAATTTCAATAACTCCTAAATTTCCGGAAGTTCTTTGTTGCTTATTTTCAGATGCCTGAGTAAGTGGATATAAGTAGTTAGTCAAATATAATGCCGTATAATTATATCTAAAAGGAAATGAGGATAGAATACGACTTTAAAATGTTTCTATAACTTCTATAATGGCTTATTATAATTTTAGATACGGTGCCAATGTATAGTCCAACTATTTATTCCGATATATCCGAAGGGCGTTAGATTTTTTTTTCGTCAGTGTGGATATAAAAAAGGAGGATACCTTTGCGGGGTATCCTCTCTTTATTGATTAGCTGTCTTTTTCGAATTTTTTAAACTTTGAAAAAGTCAGTAGTACATATTAGTATTGTTGATCGGCCAACCGTTTATAACCGTCATAACGCCATTTTGCATTTTTCTGAGCAGCTACGAATAATTCTTTAGCTTCAGCAGGAAATTGTTTCAACAACGAGTTGTAACGTACTTCACCGAGTAAGAAGTCCTGGAATTTATCCCATTGTGGTTCTTTCGAATCCAGAGTCATTGGGTTCTTTCCTTCTTCGGCCAAAGCAGGGTTATAACGATATAAATGCCAGTATCCACATTCAACAGCACGTTGTTGTTCGTCCTGAGCTTTGCCCATTCCGGCTTTAATACCGTGACTAATACATGGAGAATAAGCAATTACGATAGATGGTCCGTCATATGCTTCAGCTTCACGAAGTGCTTTTAATGTCTGAGCCTGATTAGCACCCATAGCTATTTGAGCTACATATACATAACCGTAAGTTGCAGCCATCATACCCAGGTCTTTTTTACGAACACGTTTACCCGAAGCAGCAAACTTAGCAACAGCACCTACCGGAGTAGCTTTTGAAGATTGTCCACCCGTATTTGAGTAAATTTCAGTATCCAATACCAGAATGTTTACGTTTTTACCTGAAGCCATTACGTGGTCTAATCCACCAAAACCGATATCATAAGCCCAACCGTCACCACCAATGATCCATTGTGATTTTTTTACAATGTATTGAGTCATATCGGCAATTCTTTTAGCCAACGGACTATCAATAGCTTTTACCAATGGAGTAATTTTTCTTTCGAGAACCATAGTTTCGTCAGAAATTTCACGTTTTTCAATCCATTCGGTAAACAAAGCTTTCAATTCATCCGAGAAACTTGCATCGGCTTGTGCATCGGTAAATAAACGAACCAAACGGTCGCGCATATTATCGTTGGCAAACACCATACCCAAACCAAATTCTGCATTGTCTTCGAACAAAGAGTTAGCCCAAGCTGGTCCGCGACCTTCGTCGTTGGTAGTATATGGAGTAGAAGGAGCAGAGTTAGAGTAGATAGAGCTACATCCTGTTGCATTAGCTACCAATTGGTGATCACCAAATAGTTGAGTAACTAATTTTACATACGGAGTTTCACCACAACCTGAACAAGCACCCGAGAATTCGAACAATGGAGTAGCCAACTGTGAGTTTTTCACGTTAGATTTTACATCCACTAAGTGTTGTTTAGATTTTACGTTGTCAACACAGTATTCCCAGTTTTTCTGGTTGTCATATTGAGTTTCGATTGGCACCAATGACAAAGCTTTGTTTCCTTTATTGCCCGGACAAACATCCACACAGTTGTTACAACCCATACAGTCGAGCACGTCAACCTGAATACGGAATGCTGTATCGGCAAATTGTTTACCGTTAGTTTTCAGCATGTCGAACTGAGGAGCATTTTCCTGTTCTTTCAAATCAAGAATGAACGGACGAATGGCAGCGTGAGGACAAACATAAGCACATTGGTTACATTGAATACAGTTTGATGAGTTCCAAACCGGTACATGCGATGCAACTCCACGTTTTTCGTATTTAGATGTTCCCTGATCCCAGGTTCCGTCTTCACGACCCTTGAATGCTGATACCGGAAGATCATCACCTGCCTGAGCATTGATAGGACGAACGATATCATTGATAAATGCAGGAACAATGTCGGTAAGTGCTTCGTTAGCATCTACCAGGTTAGCCCATTCAGGAAGTACTTCTACTTTCGAATATTCACCACCGCGGTCAACAGCTGCATAGTTTTTCTTTACAACGTCTTCGCCTTTTTTACCGTATGACTTGTTGATAGCATATTTCATTTTTTCAACAGCCAGTTCGTAAGGAACTACGTTGGTGATTTTGAAGAATGCCGATTGAAGAATGGTGTTGGTACGATTTCCCAATCCGATTTCTTCAGCAATATTAGTTGCATTGATAACATACAAGCTGATATTGTTTTTAGCCAGGTATTTTTTTACTTTAACAGGCAGATTCTTTTGAACTTCTTCCGGATTCCAGATGGTGTTCAACAGGAATGTTCCGTTTTTCTTCAATCCTTTGGTTACATCATACAACTTCAGGTATGCCTGTACGTGACAAGCTACAAAGTCGGGAGTAGTTACCAAATAAGTAGAACGGATAGGAGTTTCACCGAAACGTAAGTGTGAACAAGTGAAACCACCTGATTTCTTAGAGTCGTAGGCAAAATAAGCCTGACAGTATTTATCGGTGTTGTCACCAATAATTTTGATTGAGTTTTTGTTAGCACCTACAGTACCGTCAGCACCTAAACCGTAAAATTTAGCTTCGATAGTACCTGCACCACCCAATGCAATTTCTTCTTTTAATGGAAGAGATGTAAAGGTAACGTCATCAACAATACCTACGGTAAAGTGATTACGTGGTTCGGGTAAAGCCAGATTTTCATAAACGGCAATAACCTGAGCAGGAGTAAAGTCTTTAGAAGACAAACCGTAACGTCCACCAACAACCAAAGGCTGATTAGCTTGTCCGTACAATACGTCTTTTACATCTAAATACAATGGTTCTCCACCTGCACCTGGTTCTTTAGTACGGTCTAATACGCAAACACGTTTTGCAGTTTTAGGCAATACAGCTAAGAAATGTTTTGCAGAGAATGGACGATATAAGTGAACAGAAATCAAACCGATTTTTTCACCCTGAGCAGTCAGGTGGTCGATACCTTCTTTGATTGCTTCGGTAGATGAACCCATGGCAATAACCACGCGATCAGCATCCGGTGCACCATAATAATCGAACAAACCATGTTTACGTCCTGTAATTTCACCCAATTTATTCAGATAGTCTTCTACTACATCAGGAATAGCATCGTAAAAAGGATTTGAAGCTTCGCGAGCCTGGAAGTATACGTCCGGGTTTTGAGCAGTACCACGTGCAACGGGATGTTCGGGGCTTAAAGCACGATTGCGGAATTCAAGCAATGCTTTTTGATCGAGCAATGGAATCAAATCCTCTGCATCAAGTTGTTCTATTTTTTGTATTTCGTGTGAAGTACGGAAACCATCGAAGAAATGTACGAAAGGAACACGGGTTTTGATAGACGCAAGATGCGCTACTGCAGCCATATCCATAACTTCCTGTACAGAACCGGTGGCAAACATAGCGCAACCGACCTGACGAACAGCCATTACATCCTGGTGATCACCAAAGATAGAAAGAGCGTGTGAAGCCAAAGCACGTGCCGAAACATGATAAACACCTGGTAATAATTCACCGGCTACTTTATACATGTTTGGAACCATAAGTAATAAACCTTGTGAAGCAGTATAGGTGGTAGTTAATGCTCCGGCCTGTAGAGATCCGTGCATGGCAGCAGCAGCTCCGGCTTCGGATTGCATTTCCTGTACTTGTACTATATCACCGAAAATGTTTTTGCGGCCGGTTGATGCCCAGTCGTCCACATATTCAGCCATCGTTGTAGATGGTGTGATTGGGTAAATAGCAGCTACTTCAGTGAACATATAGGATATATGAGCAGCAGCTTGATTACCATCACAGGTTAAAAATTTTTTAGATTTAGCCATTTTGTTAGTAATTTATTGATAATTAATTTATTTGTTTGTTTTCAGCCTCCAAATATCCTAAAGAGGATTTAAAGAGGTATGCTTTCTTTTATTCTTTTATTCGGAGTTTCTAAAGTCTCCCTGAGGGAAGATTTAGGATGCTCAATATAAAAATCCGAATAACCATAGGGGTATTTCGTTTTTGTTTCCTATTTCTATATCATCCACCGCATACATGGCTTTTGAATAATGCTTTCCGGTTTCCGGCTTGCTTTCACATTTAAAATGATATTGCTGGTCGATGCAAAAATCCATGTGATACTTACATATATTGACTTTGTGACGTGAATGCAGCGTATTATAAAAAAATGTTTTGCGTTCAGCTACTTTGTCAACATTGCCCAGACTAACTGCGTACATCAGATTGGTATTGTGCAAATAAACCTGATTGGGCTTTTTGGGATACTCTTCTCCTTCGGCATACAAAGTATTCAATAAACGTGCGTCTTTCAAATACTTGATATAATTCATAATGGTTGCCCGCGAAGTTTGAATCTCTTTACTAAGCTGACTTACATTAGGTGCTCCGGGCGCTGAATTCATGATCATATACAGCAATTTACGTATCTTCGACAGGTATTTTAATTCTATCTGTTTAATAAGTAAAATATCCACTTCCAACATCATATTCATGGTTTTCAGCAGATTTTCCGAAAAATTACGATCTTCGAGGAAAAAAGGATAAAATCCATGATGCAGATAAGCCTGAAAATATTCCAACGGCTTAACTTGTTGACAAATGCTTTGAGTTATTTGTACGTGATTCTGAATGATTTGTTCGAGATTATACGGTGGAAGTGCTGTTCCTGCCTGTAAATTAAGAAACTCTCTGAAGGAGAAACCGCGTAAATTATAAGAAGCTACTATGTCTTGCAGGTCATGATTATCTTCAATCAATCGCATGACCGATGATCCTGAAAAGACAATGTGTAAATCGGGAAAATTGAAATAACACTCACGTAATTCTTTCGACCAGTTTTCGTACTTAAACGTTTGGTCAATCAACAATGTTTTCCCTCCCTGCGCACAGAACTCGGCGGCAAATTCTACCAGCGTATGTTCCGTAAAATAAAGGTTATTGAAATTGATGTATAAACAGCTTCGATCTGTCCCAAATTGTTCTTTGGCATACTGAAGTAAAAAGGTGGTTTTTCCTACTCCACGACTGCCTTTGATTCCTATCAGGCGGTGTGTCCAGTCGATTTCATCCATCAACAGTCGTCTAACGGGCGATTGTACGTGTTCGACCAAATACTTATGTGTTTTGTAAAACGCCTCCATATGCATTTATTTGAATGCAAATGTAGCTATTTATTTCTATTTTGCAATGCAGAGATTGCAGAATTAGTACTTTTTACACATAAATAGCTTGACAGGAGGGAGTACAGTCGCTTCTTTACGCATAAAAATACCGAAATGAATAAAATAGTATACCAAAAATAAAATTCTGACTTTAGATGAAAAAATCATTAACCTAATGATAGGAATTATAAAAGGAATTGTGTAGCTTTGGAGAGTAAAAAACAAGAATTACTAACAGGTTTAAATCTGAGATATATGCCTCCTCCTGCCATCAAGAGTGTACGCGATTTAATCTTTTATCAGTACGCTAAAATCATTGCCGAATCATCGGGTTTCGGGAAAAAGAACTTTGGATTTATCATGTCCAAATGTAATCAACTAAAAAGTGGTGATATCCACTGGTCAACATCCGTACGCGAATGGTTATTGGAACATGAAAACCCCAATACCTGTATTTATTGCGGTGCCGAAGCAGGCTTAACCACCGAACATATACTACCCCGAAGCCGGGGTGGGGAAGATACTCCCGATAATGTTGTACGGGTTTGCAAAAGCTGTAACTCTTCCAAGGGAAGTAAACGTTTATATGAATGGAAAGGATTGAACAGCAAAGATCAACACCATCGGATAGCTGAAGGTAAATACCTGAAGTATCTTTATGTATTGCATGAAAAAAGAGGAACTTTACAAGTTGACTCTGTGACTGAGCTTTGCGGACACTGCGATATGTCAGCACGCTGTAATGAAGAAAATAGTGTGGGTAAACTAAGTGTTTATTGTGTGGAAGGGTGTTTCCATAAGAACCAAAACTAAAAAAGAAACCGTTTAATTAAATACTAAAAACATGAAAATTAAATTTATAGGTGCTGCACGTGAAGTAACCGGCAGTAAACACCTGATTACAACAAATGAAGGAAAACGTATCCTGCTTGATTGCGGTATGTTTCAGGGAAAAGGAATGGAAACGGATGCAATGAACCGAAACCTGATGTTTGATCCGGCTACCATCGACTATTTAATACTAAGCCATGCGCATATTGACCATTCGGGGCTGATACCTTATATGTATAAGCTGGGCTTCAGAGGTTCGGTGGTTTGTACCAATGCTACCCGCGATCTTTGTTCCATCATGCTGGCCGACAGTGGGCATATTCAGGAACTGGATAATAAATGGTTCAATAAAAAACGGATAAACCAGGGGCTTCCTACCGTTGAACCTATTTATGGTCAGACTGAGTCTGAGAAATGTATGGAACTCTTTATCGGAGTGGCTTATAACCGCCGGTTTTATATCAACGACAAAATTAATGTCAAATTCACCAACACCGGACATATGCTTGGCAGTGCTGTTGTTAATCTGGAGCTACTGGAAAACGGAAAAAAAGTGCATCTGGCTTTTACCGGTGACATAGGACGGCCGCATAACCGAATTATTCAACCTCCTATTGCCTTTCCTCAATGTGATTACCTGATTACCGAATCTACTTACGGCAACCGCCTTCATCCGGCTGACAAGGAAAGTGAAGAGGACTTGTTGAAAATTGTGGTAGAAACTTGTGTGAATAAGGGTGGTAAGCTTATTATTCCATCTTTTTCCATTGGTCGTACCCAGGAGATTGTGTTTGTGCTTAATAACTTTTACAACGAAGGAAAATTGCCTAAAATTGAAGTATTTGTCGATAGTCCGCTTTCGGTAAATGCTACTGAAATTTTTCGTATGCACCCTGAATGTATGAACAATGATGTAAAACAGGTTATGAAATTTGACGATGATCCTTTTGGTTTCAATTCCCTGCATTATATTAAAAATGTAGATGAATCCAAAGCACTGAACGATTATCATGAGCCTTGCATTATTATTTCATCTTCGGGCATGTTGGAAGCCGGACGTATTAAACATCATGTGGCTAACAATATAGATAATCCACGGAATACCATTCTTATTGTAGGGTATTGTTCTCCGCGATCATTAGGCGCGCGTATTCAGGAGCCCGGCCTTCGCGAAGTGTCCATTTTCGGTAATTATCACGCTGTCAATGCCCGTATTGCCAAGATTGAAGCCTTTTCGGGTCATGGTGATTACAATGAGATGAAAGCTTTCTTGAGTTGTCAGGATCCTAAGAAAATTAAAAAAACTTTCCTTGTACACGGTGAATATGAGGTACAGCAATTTTATCAGAAAGAGCTGGAAAACGTAGGATTTCACGATATTGAAATACCGGAAGCAGGAGTAGAGTTTGAATTATAAGACGAATTACGCAGGTGGAATAGACTGATAAACACAAATATTTCGCTTCTTTTGTCATCCAAAACAGCGTGAAGAATCTGTGATTTATACAATTACAATTCTTCACGTTCTTTTGTTTGTTGGGTAGGCTCAGTACCTTTTGGGTTTATGGGCTGTCCATATTTCGACGGAGAACATTTATAATGCATCTTAAAACATTTGCTGAAATAGAACGGATCATCGAATCCTACCTTATAGGATATTTCAGATACTGTAAACTCTTTTTGCAGCAGTAATTCCGCAGCTCGTTTTAATCGCTTTATTTTTATCAATTCATTAGGTGGTAATCCTGTAATGCCTTTTACTTTTTTGTAAAAGATTGTACGTCTTTGCTTTGCTAGCTCAGCAAATTTATCAACAGAAAACTCTGTATCTGCAAGATGTTCTTCAAGAATTTTGTCAATCAGATTAAAGAACTCTTTGTCCTGATCTGTTGATGTAATCAGATTTCCGTCAAGCACATATTCATTAGAGAAGCGTTTCTTTAATTGTTCACGTTGTTCTATAAGTTTAAAAACTCTGGCAACCAGGTATTTTAAGCTGAATGGCTTCATTATATACGCATCGGCACCACTTTGGATACCTTCCAACTGATGTTCTAAAGAAGAGTGAGCAGTTAGTAGAATAATAGGAATATGGCAAGTCTGGAAATCTTCTTTTAAGCGCCTCGTTACTTCAAATCCGTCCATAACAGGCATCATAACATCACAAATAATCAGGTCTGGATTTATTTCAATGGCCTTTTCTAATCCTTTTTGCCCGTCTTCGGCCACTTCCACCATGAAGTATTTACTGAATTCGTCAATAAGGAAGTTTCTGATATCATCGTTATCATCTATGACCAGCATCTTGTAATCGGATAATATGGCGCTATCCAATTGAGGTAATTGTATATTCTCGTTACTATCCGATGGGTATGATATTTTACTTTCACTTTCTGTCGAAACAATTTCAGGATCAGAAGAAACTACGAAATTTTCGCCAATGTAAGTATCCGGATTTGTAGAAAGTTCAACATTAAAAATGGAACCTTGTCCTGCATTATCTTCGTACCAAACTTTCCCTTTATGAACACCCACAAATTCTTTTACCAGAGACAAACCTACGCCGGTTCCGGAAAATGAAAAATTAGTTTGCATAAATCTGCTGAAAAGTAATCCCTGCTTTTCTTTTTCTATACCTACACCATTGTCTTTTACATAAATAGTACATGTTTGCTTTTGATTGTCAATCGTGATTGCCAATTCTATTTTTCCAGCAGCAGGAGTAAACTTAAATGCATTGGATAATAGATTATAAAGTATCTTGTCCATCTTCCGACGGTCAATAAACATGGTATAACATTCGGTATTGCTTGTAAATAAGTATTCTATCTTCTTTTTTCGTGCCGTTTCCTGAAACCCAATGTAAATGTCTTTTGAAAAATCGATGATGTCTATTTTCTCCAGGTCGAGTCTCAATACATTATTTTGTATCTTACGGAATTCCAAGAGCTGATCAATTAATCGTGTTAGTATAGCAGAGTTTCTTCCCAGAGTATTGATTTGTTTCATGGACTCAGGGGGTATTCCTGTTTGTTCATTAAGATTTTCAACAGCTCCGCGAATTAAGGTAAGAGGAGTTCTGAACTCATGCGAAATATTCGTAAAAAACCGAAGTTTATGATTGGTTAGTTCTTTCTCTAACTTTATATTATGATTCAGAACATTAAATTTACGAATAATATTGAATGCTGTATACAGCAGAAATGCCAGTAGTAAGCTGTAAAAGATATAGGCATACCATGATTTCCAGAAAGGAGGAGTTATTATTATTTCGATTTGCGTAGCCTCATTATTCCATATTCCATCACTATTTGCTCCTTTTACTTTGAATATGTATTTCCCGGGAGAAAGGTTTTTATACGTTGCTGTGTTGTGATTACTGACCGAACTCCATTGTTTGTCATAGTCTTCGAGTATATACACGTACTTATTTTTCTGCGGATCTTTTAATGCTAAAGATGAAAACTCGATAGTAAAGGTATTTTGTTTATAACTCAGCTCTATTTTGTCTGAATAGCTTATCGAACGTTTTAATGGAGAATCGTCTTTTCCAGCTTGTACTTTTACGTCATAAATGGAAAAATCTGTCAAGGTAACCGAAGGGGTGTTTTGATCGGGAACAAATGATTCCGGATTAAATGCCACTAATCCGTCAAGACTTCCCAATAGCATATTTGAATTTTTGTAATAGATATTTGCATTTTCATTGAACTGGTTACCATATATCTTATCTGAAAATTGGTATACTGTAAATGCAGTTCGTTTTTTATTAAACTTGGTAATCCCACTTTCGGTGCTTATCCACAAATTATGTTCTTTATCTTCGAGAATACCTGTTACAAAATCACCTGATAAACCATTTGAAATTGTGTACGCAACAAAATGTTCATTTTTATTAGCTGTAGCCGGTACATATTTGTTTAATCCTCCTCCGGCTGTCCCTATCCAGATAATACCTTCTTTGTCTTCGTATATCGTTTTTATATCATTACAGTTAATGCTATTTTCTTTATGAAGATCCATCCGGTAGGTTTTGTAGGCCTTGGGGTTTTTTATTAGTTTCTCTGGATCGAAGAAAATAATCCCGTCGCTGCTGGCAACCCATATTTTACCTTTGCGATCCTGATAGATATAACGAATATAGCTTCGGTTTCCATCATCGAAGAAAAAATGTTTGAATTTTAATCCTTTAGCAGTCTCTTCTGTCAGATTTATTCCTCCACCAAAGGTTCCTACCCAAACGCGGTTTTTGGTGTCTTTACAAATACTAAATATGGTATTGTTACTTAGTGAATTAATGTCCGACTCAACATTTGTGTAGTGTGCCACTTCCTTGTAGCTTGCCATATCAATGATATACAATCCTTTTCCTTTTGTACCTACCCACATCCTCTTTTTTATGTCCTGCATAAATGCATAAGGATTCATGTTTTTATATACGCACTTGCCTGTTGATAAGGTATTATCATATACATATAAGCTACCGTTTTTTGTGCCCACCCATATTTTGTTGAATGCATCGCTAAGTATGGTA
>DAIQOQ010000049.1:11933-15508 GCA_036787795.1 Paludibacter sp.
GCTACCGTTTTTTGTGCCCACCCATATTTTGTTGAATGCATCGCTAAGTATGGTACGTACATTATTATTTTTTCCTATAGATGTCTCTTTTTCGGGACGAACAACCTGTATATCATAATTTGATTTGATGACTTTTATTATTCCTGCATATTCGCTGCCAATCCAGATATTACCATACTTGTCTTCAGTAATTGATAACAGATAATCTGATGCAGGACTATTCTTATTTGCACTATATTTGTAATTCTGCAGTAATTCGGTTTTGGGATTGTAGCAAAATAACCCATTACCATAGGTGGTAATCCAAATAAGGCCTTTGGAGTCTATAAGAATATTATATCTTTCCAAATCTATAATTTGGGCAATAGATGCTGGAATCAGCTCCATCTTTTTTACTTTTTGCGTCTTTTGATTATAATACCATGCTATTCCTGAATGATTATACATCCAAATACCTTGATTCTTATCTATTATAAACTCTATATCACCTTTAAGCTGTGAATCTTTTGTCCAATCTGGTTTTCCGAAAATTTTAGTATTGAAATTATAGGAGATAAGCCCGGAAGATTTTGTCGCTATCAGTAACTCCTGATTTGAAAGTTTAGCTACATTGGTATAGCTATATTTGTGCAGAGTGTTAACTGTTTCATTAAACGATTTTCGTTTAGTGTCATATTCTACAACACTGGCTTCTTCTGTTGTAAAATATATTTTATCATTTATTTTAATTGCGCTGGTGAAAGAATGTTTCTTGAAGAAGATATTTTGTATTCTATCACCGGTTATCCTAAAAAGTCCGGATTCTCCTCCAACCCATATTGCAGACTTGGAATCTTCAATCAGAAACTTGCAGTTTTTTTTGTTTGCAGTTTTTCTTTCAGTTAGAAAAGATTTTGAAATGAACTTTTCTCCACTTTTATTTATACGAAGCAGGTATCCATTCGGGTTTCCCCATAACCATATTTCTCCATTTGAAGCTTCAAAATAATTTACAAAATAGATATTGCCGTCAAGCGTACCGGATGGATGATAATCGATAAATGAATCGAGAACAGGGTTATAACAACTAAACTCATTTTTGTATGTTTTTATCCACAAATATCCATCTTTGTCCTGATATACATTTTTTACGCGGTGGTCTATGAGTGAATTTGGATTATTTAATTGAGGTTTGTAGGCAATAATACTATACCCGTCATATCTGTTCAGTCCGTCTAAAGTCCCCGCCCAAATAAAACCCTTCTTATCTTCGAGTATTGTTCTTACTGTATTTTGAGATAATCCCTCTTTTGTGCTGATCTGGCTAAACTGTAAATTGCTATTTACAGTTGCACTTGATTTTGCAGGTAGAATAATGAGAAATAATGCGAAAATTGTGGATTTTAATAGATTCATAAGGTTGATAATTTCAAGTTTAATCGTGTAAAATAGTTACAAATTTACATCAAACAAGTCTATGTAATTATAAGTCGCTATTCAGCAACCAAACATAATAATGAGCAGTTATTTGCCACAGCAATAACTGCTGAGAAAAGATTTTGGTTATTCTTCTTAGCAGATTCATCATTTTAATATAAAAGCAAGTGCGATTTTTTTTTATGGATAATTCAACTTTTGTATAGCTTAATGGCACATAGTGGCATCATAATGCAATTTTTGCTGTAAATATAAGGAATATATTAAATATATGTCATGTCAAAACAGCATAACAGTACTGAATGCAATAAAAAATCTATGTATTTGAACAATTTTATAGGTTTTCGTGATTGGTACTTTTTTAGATATATCTAAGATTGACAGACAGTGTACCTCATTTATTACAGCTTTTTGATATAAGAACACAGGAGGAATGGAATATAATCATTTAGTGAAAATATGAAGGGAGATAAGTTCAGAATTCCATTATAATGAACAAAAATACATTCTCGAAAAAATGAGTTTAGATTAACTTTGCCACATATTTTTATGCGTAAGAGTATAAAATGATGGAAGAAAATTACAAGATATACTAAAATCCATAACCAGTTCTAATTTAATATTTATGAGTGAATGAAAAAGAATACTATCAATAGTTATGACATTGGGCTGAGTTACTCAGTTAAGGATGCTATTCTGAATGCATATGATGCCAATGGGCACCCTAGAATATTTCGATGACCACGCATTAATGAATTTGCAACAAAACAAATTTAAAAAAAATCAACAAGTTAACTTTTTAAATTAAATAATAATCTTATGAAACAAAAACTATTCCGGTTCCACAGGTGGAAGACCAGATTACTCATCAAACCACCAATTTTTCTATTCCATTTAGCCATATCCTTTATATTACTGGTGGGAGTACAGCCTGCCTTAGCTGTTGGAAATGCCGCTCAACAACAAAAGAATATTGTAACGGGTATTGTAACCGATGCCAAAGGAGAAGCAATTATTGGAGCCAATGTAAAAGTAGAAGGTGGAAAAAACGGCACCATTACTGATATTGATGGAGTATTTAAATTGAATGTTCCTATAGGTACAAAATTAATTGTATCCTATATTGGCTTTGAAGCAAAGTCGATTATTGCTCAAAACGAAAGAATGAAGATTGCTCTTTCAGAAAATTCGACAATGCTGAAAGATGTTGAAGTTGTTGCCTATGGTGCACAAAAGAAAGTAACCATTACCGGTGCCATTTCCAGTGTAAAAGGAAACGAACTTCTAAAAACGCCTACAGGATCAGTATCTAATATGTTGTCAGGTCAATTAACAGGTCTTACAACTGTACAATATTCCGGAGAACCGGGCGCAGATGCTGCTAATATTTTTGTTCGTGGTAAAGCTACCTGGACTAATGCAACACCATTGATCCAGGTGGATGGTGTTGAACGGGATTTCAACAACATCGACCCTAATGAAATTGAGAGTCTTACAGTTCTTAAAGATGCTTCTGCTACAGCTGTATTTGGAGTTCGGGGAGCCAATGGCGTTATCTTGATTACAACTAAGCGTGGTCAGGAAGGAAAAGCTAAAATATCTTTTACTACCTCGACTAGTATCATTGCGCCAACCAAAACACTCGAATTTGCGAATTCTTATCAATATGCAACTTTTTATAATCAGATGCAGAAAAGTGATAATCCCACAGCAAGTCCTATGTTTTCTGATGCTGTCATACAGAAGTTCAAAGATCATTCCGACCCTATTCGTTTTCCGGATACAAATTGGGTAGATTATTGTTTGAAGGACTATACTTTGCAGACGCAGCATAACATAAATATTTCTGGTGGAACTAAAACTGTGCGTTACTTTGTCTCTGCTGGTGCTTATACACAAGGAGGTTTATTTAAACAGTTTGGATTACCATACGATTTGACTTATCAGTACAACCGCTTTAACTATCGTTCAAATCTGGATATCGATGTAACTAATACAACTACATTGTCGTTAAATCTGGGAGGATATGTAAATAACTCCAATAAGCCATACACCGGACAAGGTAGTGCGGGTATGCTAAAGAATATGTATTGGGCTACTCCGTTCTCCAGCCCTGGTTTAGTAAACGGAAAGATGGTATATGCTGCAACAGACTATTC
>DAIQOQ010000050.1:0-1094 GCA_036787795.1 Paludibacter sp.
GGCAGGTTTTTCTGATCACCCACTAACATATTATCAATAAATCCGATGCCGGTGATCCAGTTACCACGGTCAATTTCTCCATAACCCTGAATGTCATTCTGCCGACCGCTAAAATTCCACATGAAATAGCGCCAGTACATGAAATTCACCTGATAGTCGAAAAAGAAGCGCATATTCTCTATAAACGTAGGCTTAATATCGCTCTTTTGCTGACCACAATATTCATAGTTTATTGTTTCGCCGGTTATTTTACCCCAGTCTTTGTAGGCCTGAATATGTGAATCCACATTACTATACATGCGGGGGAAGAACATATTAAAACGGTCGTCCATCACATAATCGGTTTTATACCCTGTTACAATATACTCATCTTTGTCGTTGGCCGAGGTTTTGGGTTTTTGTCCGTAAGTGGGAGCTCCCTGATTTTGTTCGGGGACACACATATTACCGTCAACCTTGAGTTTTACCGGAGCATTAAAGCAAGCACCATACAGAAGTGGAGTGTCGCCATATTGCTCACGATTCAAATAGTATTTCAAAGAGAAAACGTTATCCGGATTATTTTGATCCATAGTAGGATTGCCCGCAGAACGAATTACGATAACTGCATAAGAAGAATAACCAATTAGTACCATCGTTACCATAAGCACAATGGTATTCAACCAACGAGGATTAATTTTAGCCCGTATATAATAGAAAAATCCACACAGAGCAGCAATGATCAGAACTCCTAAAACAACATGATTTCCAAAAAACGGAATACCGGCAATGCCAATAGACAATATAAACGATATGATCATACGCAATTTACTTTTATCGGCATTCGATTCATAAACTGCCCATGCAAGAATTGCAATAGTCAATACAATATACACAAACAGACCTGTATTAAACCCGAAACCAAGTTCATTGACAAACAATAGTTCGAACCAACCTGCAACTTCAACAAAGCCTGGAATTACGCCATACAAAACTACAGCAAGAATAACTATTCCGGCAATCAGAGCCAGGATAATACCTTTGGCCGTAGGCGTGTATTTTTTGAAATAATAAACCAAAACCAGTACAGGGATGGCAAGTAAGTTCAGAATGTG
>DAIQOQ010000050.1:1194-7525 GCA_036787795.1 Paludibacter sp.
TAATCTTTATCCGATTTAATAACAACTTTACGAGCCAAATGTGTAATTGTCCAAAACAGGAACAGGATAGTAAAGGCGCTACACAAGGCAGTCAATGAGTTTACCATAATGGCTACATGACTGGTATCTTTAGCAAACAAGGAGAAGAAATGCCCTATAAGCATAAAAAATGGAGCTCCCGGTGGGTGACCTACATCTAACTTAAATGCAGAAGAAATAAACTCCGGGCAATCCCAAAAGCTCGCTGTCGGCTCCATGGTAAGCAAATACGTCAGAGCGGCAATGGCAAAAGCAACCCATCCGAAGACGTTGTTAAATAATTTAAATCGTTTCATGAATGCTAATTATAATTAGTTGTTTATTATTCGAAGTTTATGGATTTTCTTTTAAAACTTTTTACATCTGAAAAAACGCTCAAAGATACAAAAAAAATCAGTTCGATTTAGAACTTAATTTCTTTTTAGTTAAGATTAAAATAACTACACTTTATTACAAGATTATGGGCGGTTTCTATATGAAAAACATTGGGTATGTCATTCTCAAAAACAAGTACCATTAAACATTTGAAATTACAAATAGAGAAGTGCGTAACTAAAACTGCCACAAGAGGCTCAATAACCCATTGTAGCAGTAAAGAAAAAGAACCGCTTTAAACTCATTTATATACGAAGTTTCTTAGAATAATTGATGTAATGCGGAAGATATTTATCAACGATGGCCTTTTGTTTTGCCTCGTCGCAGATATGAAGCAACTGATAAAGCATGGTAATTTTATCGCCAACCTGATTTGATACGCTATTAAGCTGATCACTATCCAGAACAAGATACCAATCAAGATATTCCACACAGTCTTTTGCTACAGCGTCCATAATGGCATTTCCTTTAGCAGGTTTGTTTAGCTTATAATAAAAAGCAGCTAGCTGAACAGAAACATTGTCATACCGTACGGTAGTACCCGGAATCATTTTATTACAATAGTCCAACGCCTTTTCAGCCCGTTTCAGCTCACCTTTATTAATCAAAGCCTGAGTCAGATAAGCAAACATAGTTCGGTGCGTACGACACATATTCATCGTAGTCTCATCCAGATATACTTTGGGATCGCTAATATTTCCATATTTAAACTTGTTCATTAGGTTGTTATACATCTCATCGGTATTTACTCCCGCACCGGCACCTTTTACAGCACCAACCGGCAAAACCTGATAAGTTAAGCCTGTTCGCTCAAAATGATCGGTCAGTCCCAGATATTCACCTCCAATGGAAACTGCAAAATAAACAGGGCGTTTCCACTTATTTTCTTTCAACAATTCAATAACCATCAAATCGCTCCGGCTTATTCCTGATTTTAGATTAAAATCAATCCGGGGAATAATCTCGGATGCACGTGCGGCCGGCATGGCACCTGCTTTAATTACCTGTTTAGCGTCAACTGGCAAAAACAAATGATTTGTCGGTATATAGGCTTCCCCATGAATTTTAGTCTGAGGATCAGCACTCAGGATAAACTTGAAGGCAGTATCCACATCTATTTCAGCCATCAGAGAATCAACGCCAACCGATTCATTTTTACCCGGAGTGTAATCTTTAGCATCCCATGATATAGGCAATGGAGCCGACTCGTAAGCACCCCGTTTCATCTGACTGATATACCAGTCGGCTTGCAGGTAGCTAAGGTTACAGACTCTTACATCCGTGCGGAAACCTTCCACCTCCTGATTGTACCAAAGCGGAAAGGTATCATTGTCGCCCATCGTAAAAATAATAGCATTCGGTTTACACGAGGCTAGGTAGTTCTGCCCAAAATCACGGCAGGTGTATCGGTTACTCCGGTCATGATCATCCCAGTTTTGCTGTGCCATTAAAGCAGGGATGCACAGACAACACAAGCTGACAGCAACGGCAGTGACAGTACGGGGAAGCTTATGCACAAGCAGGTTCACTGCTTTCAGTATCCCCAAAACACCAAAACCAATCCAGATAGAAAAAGCGTAAAACGATCCGGCATACGCGTAATCACGCTCACGGGGCTGATAAGGAGTCTGATTCAGATAAACCACAATGGCAATTCCGGTCAGCAGAAACAGCAGTGCGATCATCCAAAATCCTTCAACACCATGTTTTCCACCGTAAAGAAGAAATACGATTCCAACAATTCCAAGTAGCAAAGGCAACATAAAATAAGTATTATGTCCTTTATTATCACGAAGCTCAGAAGGCAGATTTTTCTGATCGCCCACCAGTTTGTTATCAATAAAACCGATACCGGTTATCCAGTTACCATGATCTATTTCTCCAAAACCCTGCAAATCATTCTGTCGTCCACTGAAATTCCACATAAAATAACGCCA
Source organism: Paludibacter sp. (assembly GCA_036787795.1). GTDB lineage: Bacteria > Bacteroidota > Bacteroidia > Bacteroidales > Paludibacteraceae > Paludibacter. The sequence goes on from DAIQOQ010000050.1 coordinate 3,546, forward strand.
ATACATGAAATTCAGCTGGTAGTTGAAAAAGAAGCGCATGTTTTCAATAAAGGTAGGCTTGACAGCACTTCGTTGCTCACCGCAATAGTCATAATTTATCGTTTCTCCAACCACTTTTCCCCATGCCTTGTAGGCGGCTATCGACTGCGGTTTTTGATCGTACATGCGCGTAAAGAACATATCAAAACGTTCATCCGTGACGTACATATTATCATTTTTATATCCGGTAACAACGTATCTGTCACTATCCTTATCCGAGCTTTTAGTTCTGAGACTATAAAACGGGTGCCCCTTTTCCTGCATAACAGGGACACACATATTACCTTCTACTTTTAGCTTTACCGGTGCATTGTAGGTTTGACCATAGAGCAACGGATGATCTTCATACTGCTCGCGATTCAGGTAGTATTTCAATGAAAACAAGTTATCCGGATTGTTTTGATCCATCGTAGGGTTGGCCGACGAGCGAATGACTATCACCGCATAAGATGAATAGCCGACCAGAAGCATAGTGACCATGAGCAACATCGTATTTAGCCAACGTGCACTTATTTTTCCCCGTTTGTAATAAAAGAAAGCAACCAACGCAGCAATAATAATTAAACCAACCAATACATGGCTACCAAAGAACGGGATTCCCGACAACGAAATGGCCAAAATGAATGAAATGGCAATTCGCAATTTACTTTTATCCACATATGATTCGTAAATAGCCCATACCAAAACTCCGACAATAAGCATAATGTAAACAAATAGTCCCGTATTAAACGAAAACCCAAAACTGTTTACAAACAGAAGCTCAAACCAACCGGCCACTTCGGCAAAACCCGGAATAACTCCGTATAAAACGGCACCCAAAATAGCCACACCCACCACCAAAGCTGAAATGACCCCTTTAACCGTAGGAGTGTGTTTTTTGAGATAATATACAAGTACAAGCAGCGGGATAGCCAGTAAATTTAGCAAGTGTACACCAATGGAAAGCCCCATCAGGTAAGCAATAAGAATGAGCCAACGGTCGGAACCCCGTTCGTCAGCTACATCCTCCCATTTCAGAATCAACCAAAAAACCAGTGCTGTAAACAAAGACGAAAAACCGTACACTTCAGCTTCCACTGCCGAAAACCAAAAGGTATCCGAAAATGTATAAGCCAACGCACCCACAAGCCCGGCACCAATAATAGCCACAATGTTTCCTGTAGTATAATCGTCATCCGACTTGATAATTATTTTGCGAGCCAGATGTGTAATAGTCCAAAACAGAAACAAAATGGTAAATGCACTGCATATAGCTGTAAGGGAATTTACACAAATAGCCACATGACTGGCATCACTGGCAAACAGGGAGAAAAAATGCCCCATAAGCATAAAAAAAGGGGCTCCGGGCGGATGCCCTACATCGAATTTAAAGGCAGATGAAATAAACTCCGGACAATCCCAGAAACTGGCGGTTGGCTCCATGGTTAGCAAATACGTCAAAGCGGCTATAGCAAAAGCCAGCCATCCAAAAATGTTGTTGGTTAATTTGAATCGTTTCATGTATTGCAATTATAAATGGTTGTAATTCCAGACTATGTAGCACATTTAAACTTAAAATTGCTCAAAGTTATTAAGAAATTTCTATTTTAAATACAAGTTCTTTTAATTTTAATTGACATTAAGAAATCAATAACCAATTATCCTAGTTTTATAGTAATAGTTAACAATTACACGTTTTACAGGAAAGTCAGATTAACAAACAGCCCATTGAGAGAATACTCCATAGAGTTAAAAATAAACAACAAACACGATAACTTCTCGCTCTACGATTCGACCCGATCGAAAGCCTAAGTTCGATTCAATCGAAAGCCTAAGTTCGAACCGATCGAAAGCCTCGGTTCGATCGGATCGAATAGGTAAGTGTCAACCGATCGAATAGGGATATACAAATTCCCTCCCCCCCCCAATGGAGCTTACCTCCATATTCGTAGAACTCCCCCAGTGATTTTGCACAGTCATTTGGACTCAATTCTATCCGGGATTTTACACAGTACAGTTAAAAAACAAATTTGTATAAAAACACACATCTACAACCCTAAAAAGCATTCTATTACAAATTGAAATCAGATACTGATAAAAAAGTAAAAGAGTAATCGTATAAAGATTGAAAAAGTAAGAATTAGAAAGCGGAAATTCATCTTTCGAATAGCCTTATAAAAACTTGTAAAACAAATAATTAATTGCATCCTAAGATTTGACATTAAGATATTGCCCCTGTAAAATATTATTCATACATTTGTCAGGAAAACAGAATTAAATCAAGCTCGTATGGACTCTATTTCATCATTTGCAGAACTGACCGCACACCTTAAAAGCATAAACTGCCGCAAACGTATGGCTGTTGCAAATGCCGTTGACACACACACATTAGATGCTGTATTACACGCAGTGGAGATGGGAATTATAGAGGCATTTTTAATTGGCGACGTAGCGTCAATTGAATCGCCGCACCTGTTCGAACACAATCTGTCTCCGTTTATTCACATCATCGACATTCCTGATGTTCAGCTAGCCACCCTGGAAGCTGTGCGAATGGTAAAAAGCGGAGAAGCAGACATTTTGATGAAAGGACTGGTGAATACCGATGTTTTATTACGCGCTATCCTGGACAAAGAGAAAGGTTTATTACCTCCCGGCAACATATTGACTTATAATGCAGCTCTACAAATCCCGACTTATCACAAACTGGTTTTTTTTGCCGATCCGGTAGTTATTCCCTCGCCCAACATCACCCAGCGTATTGCCATGATAAAGTATGCCATTGCTTCGGCTTATAAATTCGGCATCAGCAAACCCAAAGTGGCTTTAATTCATGCTACCGAAGTTGCCAATCCAAAGATTCACTACATGCAGGACTATCTGGATATTATGCAAATGTGGCGTAATGGAGAGTTTGGAGATGTTATCATGGATGGTCCTTTAGACATATTTCTGGCCCTTGACAAAGAGCGTGGAAGTATAAAAAATGTACCTACGCCGGTTCTTGGAGATGCTGACATTCTTATTTTCCCAAACTTTGAATGTGCCAATTGCTTTTACAAAGGATTGTCACTTTTTGCAGGCGCACAGATGGGTGGTTTATTGCAAGGAACCGAAAAACCGGTGGTACTTACATCGCGGAGCGAAAGTATTGACTCCAAGTTCTACAGCATTGCCATAGCCTGTTTGCTTGGCTAATATTACAAAGTAGCAGTCTTTCACTGGTTGTTAGCCAACAGGCTATCAACCATTTTTTTCGCTGTACGTTCGGCAGCACCAGGCTCACCCAATGTTTTTTTCATCAGCAAAAAGTCCGTCAGCATAGCCTCACGATAATCTTTGTTGTTCAGAATGTTCTCCAACTCGGCAACAATATTATCCACTGTAAACAAATGTGCCAGTAATTCTTTTACTACCTGCTTTTCAGCCACAATATTAACCAGCGATACAAACTTGGTGCGAACTACAATTTCTTTTACCAGATAACCAAAACGACCACAGGGAACATGATATACAACAACTTCAGGAGTACCTACAAGTGCTGTTTCCAAGGTTGCAGTTCCAGAATTTACAACAGCCGCCTGCGCTTGCTGCAATAGTTCGTAGGTTTTACCAAACACTACTGAGACCTGCTTTTTCTTTAGAATCCTATCATATAATTCGGCATCAATTCCGGGTGCACCAGCAATCACTACCTGATAATCAGGAAAACGTAAGCCTGCTTCAATCATTCTGGGCAAACAACCTAAAATTTCCTGTTTCCTGCTTCCCGCTAGGACAGCAATAATCGGCTTCTGCGACAAATCATTCTCGGTGCAAAAATCAGTAAAAGTCTGTTGCTGATTCGGGCGCGTGCAAACCGAATCAACTGTTGGGTTACCTACATATTCAACCTGATATCCATGTATTGCATAAAAAGCTGTTTCAAAAGGGAAAATAGTAAACATTTTATCCACATAACG
>DAIQOQ010000050.1:7625-10143 GCA_036787795.1 Paludibacter sp.
CGGCATTACCGAGAGTAAAAGTAATTTACCCAACAAAATACCCGGATAAAGTTGCTTTATTGTTTCAAAAAAGGATAAGTCCGCAGGATAAAAACGATTCAAATACACCCACATAAATATAACCGGAAGTATTAAACCGGGAATGATTCCGTACAAAAAGTGATTGAAACGAGCCATCGCTTAATAAATACTTGTATAAAACATAAACTATTTATCACATTAGAGTTTCCACTTTCCTACAGCCTCTATGGCCTGATAAGCAGTCAAATCTATTTTAGTTGGAACAACGGAAACAAAGCCATGTTCCAGTGCCCATTCATCCGTATCTTCCGATGTTGGTTCATGGTTTTCAAAACTACCAGTCAACCAATAATAAGCCCTTCCATGTGGGTCGGTCCGCTTTTCAAACTCCTTAGTCCAACGACCATCACATTGACGCACAACCCGAACTCCTACAATTTCACCCGTAGGTGCATTCACATTCAAACAAGTGGCATGAGGTAATCCGTTTTTTAAAGCCTCTCGGGTTATCTGCAAAATAAACGGTTCAAAAGAACTAAAATCGGCATTCAATGAGTAATCGCATAGAGAAAAACCGATTGATAAAATTCCATTTTCACAACCTTCGAGCACAGCACCCATCGTTCCCGAATAAATTACATTGATAGCTGAGTTTGAACCGTGATTAATTCCGGAAACAATCAAATTTGGTTGTTTGTCAAATATCTCATTCAATGCCAATTTAACGCAATCGGTTGGCGTACCGGTACAGCTATATCGGACAAGTCCGTCTCTTTCTTCCAACAATTTAAAACGAATAGGATGAGTAACTGTCAATGCATTCGACTGAGCAGAACGGGGTCCATCAGGAGCAACCACTACCACATCACCTATTTGAGTCATAAGTTCAGTCAACACTTCTATACCTTTTGCATCAGCACCATCATCATTGGTGATTAAAATCAAAGGCCTTTCTAATTCAAATTTCATAATTTACTACACATTATTATTCAACAAAACAAACTACTTTCTTATTTTACAAACTGTTGCAAAAATGAAAGCACTACTCAACAATACAAAGTAAAGCAAATCGCGAGAATCTATCACTCCTCGACTCATGGATTTATAATGAGAATGAATACCCAATATTTCTAAAAGTTGAATTGACTTACCTGAAGTGAAAAAGCTGGCTAATACTTCGAAACCATAATAGAAAAAGAAAGAAAGCACTACAGCCACAACAAATGAAATAATTTGATTATTTGAAAGCGACGATGAAAAAGTACCAATTGCTACATACACTGCTGCGAGAAAAAACAATCCTATAAACGATCCCCAAAATGCTCCGGAATCAACATTCCCAACCGGCTCAGCCAAATAAGAAACCGAAAAATAATACAGCAGTGTAGGTACTAATGCAAGCGTCACCAACACTAAACCCGACAAGTACTTACCCAATGCAATCTGCAACTTACTCAAAGGTTTTGTCATCAGTAACTCCCAGGTTCCTGTTTGCTTTTCTTCTGCAAAAAAGCGCATAGTTACAGCAGGACATAAGAATAAAAATAACCAGGGTGCTAAATAAAAGAGCCCATCAACATTTGCATAACCATTATCCAAAATATTATATTCTCCAGGAATAACCCAGAGGAATAGTCCACTAAGGATCAGAAATATTCCAATAACAATATAACCTGTCGCATTGCTGAAAAAGGTGCGTAACTCTTTTTTAAAGATAGAAAACATTTTTTATTACACAATTAATTAGTATTTATTGCTACATTTGCATTGTATTAAAAATTGCAAACAAGGGTATTTGACACTACTCTGTTGTAGTAAAATATCGCAGCAAAACCATTAATTCACTTGCTCTATTTATGCTGTCAAAGGTAGCCAAAAAAATTGAATGGAAAATGACAATTCATCTTGCTTTTATAAACAAGACCCTTTTTGTCATCATATTATTTTTTTTTTCAGCCTCATTAAAAGCGCAGACAACAGAGCAATACAGTATAAAGCTTGAAGGAATTTATGGTAACATTTTAGGCTGTGATACACACGTTAAAGAACTTATCAAAAATCCAGTTACCGGAAGCGAATTATCTATTGAATTTCAAACAATGGGCAAAAAGCCCTGGCATCAGTTCAATGCATTCCCAATTGTCGGAGTTGCTGCAGTGTGCCTCAATCTGGGTAATCCACAAAAGTTGGGTAATGCCCTGGCCCTTTATCCCTATATTAGCTTTCCATTAATACGGACAAATCATTTCAAGCTAAATTTAAAAGCCGGCGCAGGAGTTAGCTACCTCACTAAAACGTACTACAATACAAACAAAGACACACTCGGAAACACCCTACCATCATTAACAGGAACTAATGGAGCCATCGGATCAGCCATAAATGTTTATTTTTCAGGGGGCGGAAGTCTCGAAGTTCCAGTAACAAAAGGATTTAGTCTGATGGCTGAATACACATGGAATCACATGTCGAACGGAAGCGTCGTTACTCCAAATTCAGG
>DAIQOQ010000050.1:10243-15495 GCA_036787795.1 Paludibacter sp.
GAATCAACAAGCAGCGATATTTCATCTTCATCAATCCCGTTGGCAAGCAAATACGATTTATCACTATTAAACTGCTCCATAAAAATATTCAAATTATTCTGCTGTAAGTTCAGGCTCTGCTTATAAAACTCTATTGCCTCTGCTATTTTACGCTGGCACCAGGCTACATGTCCTGCATTCAAATAATCCTGAGCATTTGGTTCTCTTTCAATTAATTTAGACGAATAGTATTCGGCTTGTTGTATGTTTCCAGCAATAAATGAACACCACGAAATTGCCCTCCACACTTTAATATTTTCATCTTCGAGGGCATCAAGCCGGAAATAAATACTTAAAGCTTCTTTGAATTTTTTCAATTCCACAAAGCAATGCCCTATTTGCATCAAAATATATGATTGATTAGGCTTTAGATGCTCGGCATGCTGATAATACTCCAATGCTTTTTGAAAGTTTCCCGACAAGCGATAGCAAAATGCCATTTTTTTAATCGTCCAAATATCATCCGGCTGAATCATATCCGCCTTCAAATAGGCATCCAAAGCTTTGGAGAACTGAGATGTTTGTTGATACAGATAACCTATTTTCTGATAAAGAGCTGCCGTTGCAGTGGAACCTAGCTGAATATCTTCGAACAGTTCCAACGCCTGTGAATAATGATTTTTTAAAAAATAATATTCAGCAATATTGGATTTAAATTCATTATCAGTAGCGAGGATATCGAACAAATAGGAACGGTGCATAAAAAGCGAAAAAGTAAACATATCAGAGAAATCAGCACGTTCAGGATTAAGCTTAAAAAATCGGAATAAATCCTGAACATATTGCTTCGAAATATTTTTAGATACAGAGCCCGGAGTCAATATCGCCTCATCTTTGGACATTTCATCCAACTGTTCAGCTTCCATCTTAAATGATTGCTTTAGCATGCCACGCTGCGATTCAGGCATTTGAAGTATACTCAAACAAAATGAATACTTGTCTGAATTACACATCAGGTTATTGCCCATGAACGCCGTCAACAAACTTTTATCATTGGTTACAAACAACTCATTTATTTCAGAATAATGAGGATCAAATGGTAAAAACCAATGAGAGAACTCAGAAAAAAACGGAAAACTTTTAAGCAAAGAGAAAGTACTCATATACACATCAGCGCCTTCCATTTGCAATTCGCTCAATTCTTTTAATTTATCGGAGACACCACTTTTATCGAGCATTTCCTGCCATTCTGGATTTTCTTCATTCCATTCATCAGTAGCCAACAGACTGTCAGGATCCATTTTATCTTTAAGCATTGGGCTTATTTTCATCACCTCCGGTAGAATTTCCTCCTGCATTTTCCGCGTGATCTTTTCCGTCTCCACCGTAGCAATTATCTGAATAATAATATTCTGAAAATTTTCTACAATATGATTATCATCAGCCAGTAGCACCAATCTGTTTCGCACCGACGGAAAATAGGGTAAAAAACGGTTATGTTTTGCCAGCACAAAGCATAAACCAACCAAGGCACGCTGCCTTACTTGCTCATCGGCAACCAAGCAAGCATCAAAAAGCAGAGCCAACTTACTTTCGTCGAACATTCGCCAAAGATTAAGCGTAAGCGCCGAAATGACTATTGACTTTTCGTTAGTTCCTAAGTATTTATCACCTATCAACTGATTGAACAGCACTTTTTCTTCGGCACGATAGATAGTTGTCAACCAAAACAGGCCAAACAATTCAACCAATAATGATTCATAGTTTGTCCGTAGGCGTTTCAGTTCGGTGTCATGATTTCCATCGTCGCTTTTCAGCAATTCGGATTGGCTGTAGAAATATTGTATGGCTGTAAATAATTCAGGAGCGGAATTGTGTCGTTTGGTATGGGGGAAATATCGTTTCTGAGCATATTCAAAGTTAGACGAATTGCGCATCAGCAGCTCTTCTCTTAATTCCGAATTCAGTACAAACATTTTTGCTACTAGTTTATTATATACCGATTTCCGCTGAGGGTCGTCTACGCCCGAAACATAATATTGAAGTAGATAGCTATAATTTTGTTGCAAATCTGCCAACCTGTCAGAATAATCGCCAAGCTGCAACTCATTGACCAATTCTTCGGTTTTACCAAAAGCATTCTTGATTTTTCGTAAAGCCAAAAAGTGCAATGAAGATTTATAGGTAGCCTGAATCTGAGAAGTATTCATATATTTAGACAGTTAGTTGGTAAAGAATCACTGAGAAGCAATGAAAAAAAACTATTTAATACAAAAAACGTTCCAACAAGGATGAATCTAAAAAAAGACAGTAGCAACTTCGGCAAACCATGATGCTCTTAGCCCATTTTACTTATTTTTATAAGTTGCTCTTCATCAATAATTTTAAGTTTACGACCATCCATAGCTATAATATGGTCGTTCACAAAGTTGGAAAGCGTACGAATAGCATTGGAAGTTGTCATATTAGAAAGATTAGCCAAATCTTCACGGGAAAGATAAATACTAATAGTGGCTCCGTCCTCTTCCAGACCATAATTTTTTCGTAAAATCAAAAGAGCTTCAGCTAAACGGCCACGGATATGCTTCTGCGTTAAGTTTACTGTACGCGCATCGGACGCTCCGAGGTCAGTAGCCATTTCTTCGAGAAAACGATAACAAAAAGCATTATTATGCCGGAGTATCGACAAAAATGTTGCTGCTTTAAGCATATAAACGGTGGATGCCTCAAAAGCAGTTACAGTCGTATTGTATGTTTCATTGGCAATAATTGCCCGATAACCGAAATGTTCACCGGGCTTAAGCATTCGAATAATTTGCGAACGACTTCCGACACCTTCTTTAAAGACCTTGACCTTACCGCTAGCCAATATCATCATGTGTGTAGGCTGTTCGCCTTCACAATGGATCATTTCATTTTTCTTGAAATAATGAACGGTGTAACTATTTCGCAGGAATTGCCTTTCGTCGGGAGTTAAAACATCCCACACAGTAAGAATCTCTTCCAACGGCTTAAGATCGGAAACATGCTTTTTCGCCATAGAATTCGTTAGAAATATGTTTGACAACAGTGTTATAAAGCACAAATTTAGTGATTTTTCGAGAAATAATACAATCCGATAAGAAAAAACATCATTACTAATGAAAAATCAACATATAACTTTTTAAATAAAGCTCAGCATTGCATAAAAACATTTGCCACAAGAATTAGTTAAACATCTCCATTGAAAACATTTTTAAATAAAAATTATTACTTTTGCAAAACACTATAATAACAGTACCCCATATGAAAAGAATTTTGTTCATCGTAAGCATTCTTATCTACACATTAAGCTCCAATGCCCAGCAATTTTCTATGAGCGATTCAGCCGTTGTAAGTTTGCTTACCTGTTCGCCTGGCGAAGAGGTATATGCTAAATTCGGACATACCGCCATACGCATTGCAGATAAAAAAAATGCTTTTGATGTTGTGTTCAATTATGGCATTTTCAGCTTCGAAACAAGCAACTTTTATTACAAGTTTATAAAAGGGGAAACGGACTATCAACTGGGCATCTACGACACAGCTAATTTTCTGCCCGAATATGCTCAGCGCAACTCGATGGTGGTGGAACAGGTTCTGAATCTGACACCGTCAGAGAAAAAAGAGCTTTTTGCCCTGTTGATGAAAAACTACGAACCCGAAAACAGAACGTATCGCTATAATTTCGTTTTCGACAACTGTGCCACCCGTCCACGCGATAAACTTCTAGCGGCACTGCATGGCTATCTGAAATTTCAGAAAACCTCGGATGCCAAAACTTTTCGCCAGTGGATAGGAACATACGTAGGCAACGACACATGGCTTAAATTCGGCATCGATCTGGTATTCGGACTTCATGCCGACAGACTAGCCACCGAAAGCGAAAGCATGTTTTTACCTGAAGTGCTGATGACTCAGTTTCAAACAGCCGAAATTAATAGTCGTGATGGTAAAACGGCAAAATTTGTTTCGGAAAGAAAAATCCTGGTACAAAAAACCGATTTAAGCGACAGTAATGACTCGTGGTTATTCAAACCCATGACTTTTTCTATATTTTTATTAATTGTAGGTACTATAATTACTATTTGGGATACAAAAAGAAGGTATTACTACAAACCTTTTGATGCCGCTTTATTCGGAATTACCGGACTGGGAGGTCTGATTGTATTTTATTTAATGTTCTTCTCTGTACATCCGTTGGTTCAAGCCAACTTAAATATACTTTGGCTAAACCCGCTAAACTTAATGGTGGTGGCTTTGTTTTGGATCAGGCGATTGCGGGTGGCTTTGTTTTTCTACCTGATATTAAATGCTGTAATTCTTCTGGCTGCTTTATTTGCATTTGCCCTCTCTGCCCAATCAATCAATGTGGCCGCTTTCCCGATTATTATCTTACTGCTCATGCGTAGTGTAAGTTGGGTGGCTTTAACCAAGAAAAAGATTTACCGACGCAGAAGATAATTTCTAAAAACACTTATTACAATGACTAAAGCTCTTGCTAAAACTCCGAAACCACTGCGTTTCGTTGGAATAATTCCCGCCCGCTTTGCCTCTACCCGCTTTCCGGGAAAACCGCTGGTGAACATCGCCGGCAAAACCATGATAGAACGCGTGTACGAACAGGTATCGAAAGCATTGACGGATGTATATGTGGCTACTGACGATAAACGTATTTTTGATGCCGTATTGGCATTTGGAGGAAAAGCCATTATGACATCCGACAAGCACCGGAGCGGAACCGACCGTTGTTACGAAGCTTTTTCGAAACTCGAAGAGTGGTTTGATGTGGTAATAAACGTGCAGGGCGACGAGCCATTTATTCAGCCGGAACAAATTGTGGAACTACAAAGATGCTTTGAAGAACCGAAAACACAAATTGCAACATTGGCCAAGAAGATAACAGAAAAAGACGGGCTCGATTCTCTGCAAAACCCCAACAATCCCAAGTTGGTAGTAAACAAGCAAAATGAAGCGCTATACTTTAGTCGTTCTGTTATACCCTATCGACGTGGTGCAGAACCCGAAAACTGGATTTCGCTCCACCCCTACCTCAAACATGTGGGCATTTACGCTTACCGGGCAGATGTACTACGTGAACTGACCCTACTCGAACAATCACCTTTGGAAATTGCCGAGTCCTTGGAGCAACTGCGATGGCTCGAAAACGGCTATCGTATCAAAGTTGGGTTCACCGACGTAGAAACTATTGGAATTGATACTCCCGAAGATCTGGAAAAGGTAAAAGAAATGTT
>DAIQOQ010000051.1:0-4045 GCA_036787795.1 Paludibacter sp.
CCATCTTCTAAAGCTATTTTGGCGTATTTTTTTCCATCGGTTACAACTGTTCCTACAGCTAATTCTTGCGTACAAAATTCTTTCTCCGTTTCAAAAACCTTCAGAACCATCTTCTCTGCCTGATTAGGAAACTGAAGTTCCACCCATGCAGCAGGATAAGGCGACAAGCCACGTACGAAATTATAAACCCGCTCTACATTCCACGACAAATCAATCTGACAAGTTTCTTTGAATATCTTTGGAGCTGCTTTTAGTTCTACGCCTGAATGAATAAACTGAACCTGATCAACGGCATCAATTTCACCACCTATCAGCATATCAACCGTCTTCTTTACCAGTTTTGCTCCCATAACCATCAAATTGTCATGCACGATACCAACATTGTCGGTCTCAGCGATTGGAAGTTTTTCCTGTAAAATAATTTTTCCTGTATCAATTTCATGTGTCAGAAAAAAAGTCGTTGCCCCCGTTTCTTTGTCACCATTGATAATGGCCCAGTTAATAGGAGCAGCTCCACGATATTGAGGTAATAAGGAAGCGTGAAGATTAAAAGTTCCAAACTTAGGCATATTCCAGACTACTTCCGGTAACATCCTAAATGCAACTACAATTTGTAAATCGGCATTCAAACTACTCAGTTCATCCAAAAAGCTATCATCTTTAAGTTTCTCCGGTTGCAAAAGACGTAAGTTCTGATCCAATGCATATTGTTTCACGGCAGAGTATTGTACCTTATGTCCACGCCCGGCAGGTTTATCGGGCATGGTTATCACCCCCACTACCTCATAGTTGTTTTCAACTAATATCCTAAGACTCTCCACCGCAAAATCCGGCGTCCCCATAAAAACTATTCTCATATTTTCAATCAACGAATTATTAATTAGCAAATTATCACATCAACACATTATCATATCAACTAATTTCTTTTATCCACCCCCCACATTAATTTATTCTTCAAGGTATCAAAAAATGTGTGATTCAATTGCTTTACAACTTTAACTGTAAAATCGGCTTTTCTTATTTTCAATTTTGTTTCCAGCTCCAGCACTTTCGACCGCCCATCCAGCGCCACCAGATAACATTGACTCCGACTATGAACCTCTAATTCGAAAACCCAGGTGTCGGGAACTATCAATGGGCGAACATTCAGACTGTGAGAAGCAATAGGTGACAGAATAAAGTTCTCTGCTTCAGGAACAACCAGCGGCCCTCCCACACTCATCGAATAAGCTGTCGAACCTGTAGGCGTTGCCACCAAAAGACCATCAGCATGATAAGTGTGCACCATCTCACCATTGACACTCGCTGTTATACTTAGCATAGACGAACTATCCTGCTTCAACACAGAAACCTCATTCAACGCATACGGATACTCAAAACAGGTTCCATCTGAAGTTTCTACATAAAGTAATGTTCTTTCCTGAATACTAAACTTTTTTGCCAAAATAGCATCCAGTGCCGGTACAATCTCATCAGTAGACACATCCGCCAGGAATCCCAATCTCCCGGTATTAATACCTAAAATTGGAATTTGTTTTCGTCCTATCCGGGCAGCAGTATTCAGAAATGTACCATCTCCCCCTATACTCAAAGCCAGATCAGCTTCAAAGCAGTCATCGTTAATCACTTCTGCATTATCCAGACAACATTGCTTATCCTCACTGACAAACCGATACAACTCTTTATCAAGCAAGAGGACAACATCCTTATCTTTAAAATACTCAAACAAGAGCTGAACATGCGCAAGCAACACAGTCCGGTATATATTTCCAAAAACGGCTATTTTCATACAATCGAGATATTTATAAACTTCAAATCAACAATAAAATCGACATTAAAAACCGGGTGCACCGACATCAAAAAGTTTAAAATAATTGAAAGTCAAACATCCACTGACCTGCTTCTGTTTTTTTTAGCTATTTTTGTAGCTAAATAGACTTCAATCATAAATGCTTTGCAAAGGAACTAAATGAAAATGATACCTGCAAGTATTTTTGTAATGAGTTACAAGATATAAAGTTACAAGACAGCTTAGCTAAACAATAACCCAAAGGTAAAACTATTAACTATAAAATAGAAATGACGAAACTCAGTGTGAATATCAACAAAATAGCCACCTTACGAAATGCAAGAGGAGGAAACGTTCCCAATGTATGTCAGGTTGCTTTAGACTGCGAACGATTTGGAGCACAAGGAATCACCGTTCATCCCCGCCCCGACGAACGTCATATACGATATGCTGATGTTTGGGATTTACGTCCGATTCTCAAAACCGAATTTAATATCGAAGGATATCCATCACCTGATTTTATCAAGCTGGTTAAATCTGTCAAACCACATCAGGTAACATTAGTTCCCGATCCTCCCGAAGCACTGACCTCAAGTGCAGGTTGGGATACCGTCAAAAACTTAGAGTTTCTAAAAGAAGTTGTTGCCGATTTTCAAAGTGTAGGAATAAGAGTTTCTATTTTTGTTGATACCGATTTAAAAAACATCGAGTTTGCATCTAAAACAGGAACTGACCGTGTAGAATTATATACCGAACCGTATGCAACCAACTACCCAAAGAATAAAGAAAAAGCCGCTGCACCATTTGTTGAAGCTGCTAAATTGGCAAAAAAGCTTGGACTGGGATTAAATGCCGGGCATGACTTAAGCCTTGAAAATTTAGCCTATTTCCACACCCTTATTCCATGGTTAGATGAGGTTTCAATTGGACATGCACTTATTGCAGATGCTTTATACTTCGGACTGGAAGATACAATAAAACGCTATAAAAAGCAGTTAGAATAGAAGTGAAACGAAAAAACGGTACGAAATTTGACATTTTATTCAAAAAGAAATACCCTACAGAATAAAAACAAACACTCCAGATGACATACACTATCAGCAAACCAGGAGGTAATCAGTCCAACAACGACCTGAAAAAATCAAACTTATATGGTTTGATTGGAACTACCTTGTCATGTTTAATATTATTTCTAATATTATGGTTTGCCGTTATGCCTGCTTTTACAATCAAGTCAACCGAAGAAGAAGGACTAGTGGTGAGCTTTGGCGACAGCGATGATGGTGGTGGATTGGGTGAAATGTCGGCAGGAAAACCGGATCAGGCTCCAACCAAACCCAACGTAAAAGCCGAACAAACCCAACAAGTAAAACAAACCGGAGCGACATCTAAAACGACGAATCAAACATTTATGACGCAACAGATAAACTCTGTTGCTATAGCCGAACAAAACGAAAAGAAACGTTTAAAAAAGGAACAGGATGAACTGGAACTCCAGCAACAACAGATAAACAAACGTGTTGCCGAAAAAAAACAACGTGAACAGGAAGCCATCAATAATGCCAATAGAGTAAATGGTTTATTTGGAAATCACGGTTCGGGTTCAAGTTCGGGAACTGGCTCGGGAAAAGGAATCGGATCCGGTTCGGGAAATGGAATACAGGGGAATCCGGCTGGAACCGGCACATCAGGAGTCGGTTTTGCATTAAGACTTGGAAACCGGACTTATTCCGGTAAACCAGCAAAACCTAATTATCCCAAAGACGTTGAAGGTAAGATTACTGTTACCATTCGTGTCGATGAAAATGGAGTAGTAACGAGCACGTCTATAGGCTCACCCACCACCATCTCCGATTCTGAAATGCGAAGAGATGCTATTTCGGCTGCTAATAAAACCCGATTTACCAAAGGGAAAGGCATCGAAACCGGGTCTATCACCTATAATTATAAATTAGAATAAATGAAAGCTATTGTGTTTTTAGCTGATGGATTCGAAGAACTTGAAGCCATCGCACCAATTGACATTTTCAGACGAGCTAAAATCGAAGTCATAACAGTATCAATCCAATCAGGAAAAACAGTACGTGGATCTCACGGAATTGAAGTAAACGCAGATAGTTTATTTTCCGAAACCGATTTTACCAACTGTGACATACTCTATTTACCCGGAGGCAAACTTGGAACCGAAAATTTAAATGCACACGAAGGGTTGAAGAAGCTAATTCGGAAGCAGGCTGAAGACAATAAAAAAGTGGC
>DAIQOQ010000051.1:4145-15474 GCA_036787795.1 Paludibacter sp.
ACGAAGGGTTGAAGAAGCTAATTCGGAAGCAGGCTGAAGACAATAAAAAAGTGGCAGCTATATGTGCAGCTCCGTCCATTCTTGGAAAAATGGGTTTACTAAAAGGTAAAGAAGCCATTTGTTACCCCGGATTCGAAGACCAACTACAAGGCGCTATTCTGTCCACCAATAAAATTGTAGGATCCGGAACCATCCACACTGCAAAAGGTGCCGGAGTGTCAATCAAGTTTGCATTAAAATTAGTAGAAGAACTGAAGGGAAAGGAAACTGCAGACCATATCGCCGACTCGATCTGTTTTTAGTGCAGATTACAGCACAGCGGAATAGAAAAAGCATGTCTCGCATATCTTTCTACCTCCAGGTAGTACATTCATTTTTTTTATTCAGGGCAAAAAAACATTCAATCGTGGACTTTTAATTCTGTCTGTCATTTTATCGAAAACATCAAACGGCTATTTTACAAGAAGATTAATACAAACGCTGGAATGACATCGTATCGCAATGATTGTGCATAAACTTTTTTTTCGCCGAGAAATAAACACACCCAACAAACACAAATTTATGATTCAACCAATGTAATAGTTTATAAATAAGACATAAGTGCTTAGATCAAAAAGAACTGTTTATTGTATATACTTTCAAAATATATGTTAGAGAACATCCTTTTGAATTTTTTTTCATTACTTTTGTGTTGCATAATTAAATATATTATCTTCTTTTTATTCAATAGAAAAGCTCAAATCTTATCTTTGAGACTCAAGAATTAAAAGACGAATACGTAAGAAACCCGATTTTATCATTCCCTTTATTTCCCATATTCTCAAAATGAATAATTACAGATCATCTTTTCTTAATTCGATACCACCTGTAGTCAAAAATCTGATTGCCATAAACATTATTTTATGGTTAGCAAGCATAGTTACACCCGGGCTCTTTACGCGTTGGGGCGTAAAACTGGACCTAACCGATATTTTAGGAATGCATTATTGGGCTTCATCAAAATTCAATCCGGCCCAACTAATAACTTATATGTTCATGCACGGCGGAATCGAACATATTTTCTTTAATATGTTTGCGCTATACATGTTTGGTGGAGTATTGGAACAACTATGGGGAACCAAGCGCTTTTTATTTTACTATTTACTCACCGGAGTTGGAGCCGCACTTGTTCAACAGTTATTTTGGACAATAGAGTATTACCCGGTAGTGAACGCACTAAATGGCGCTATCTCTGCAAATTCGGGTCAGGATCTACTTAACTATCAAGATATTTTGAGCCATTATTTCAGGTTAGAAAATCTTGGGTCCTTTGACGCTCCCGCTATCATCGAAATGAAACGAATGTTTCTTAATCTACCGATTACCATAGGGGCTTCCGGAGCTGTATTTGGACTCCTATTGGCATTTGGCTGGCTTTTCCCGGATGTAAACCTTTACCTGATGTTTATACCCATTCCTATCAAAGCCAAGTATTTCGTTTTCTTTTACGGAATAGTCGAATTATTCATGGGCGTTGCTCAATTTTCAGGCGATAGTGTAGCGCATTTTGCACATCTGGGTGGAATGCTATTCGGGGCAATTTTAATATTGATATGGAGAAAGAAAAAACTATATTAAACAGTAACTGAAGATGAATATTTTCGAAAATATCAAACAGACATTTCGTCAGGGAAATTCACTTATAAAACTGATTTACATCAATGCAAGTGTATTTCTGTTTTTAAAACTGATTATAATATTACTCGTACTTTTTAATGTTCCAAAAGAGGTTGGAGAGACTATTTACTCTTACCTTGCCATACCGGCATATCCGGCCGAGCTTCTACGCAGAGCATGGACTCCAATCACCTACATGTTTCTCCATGAAGGCTTTTTGCATTTTTTCTTTAATATGCTTACTCTTTTCTGGTTTGGCAAATTATTTCTCATGTATTTCTCCGAAAAGCAATTAGTCGGGTTATACATTACAGGAGGACTTCTGGCATCTTTATTTTACGTTTTAGCATTCAATATATTTCCGTACTTCTCGCCACTCTTACAACAGAGCGTTTTATTAGGTGCGTCCGGATCAATAATGGCCATCATCATAGCCACTGCTATTCAGTCTCCCAATATGGAAATGCAGGTCTTATTCCTTGGTAATGTGAAACTCAAATACATCGCCGTATTTTTCATATTAACCAGCTTTTTTGGCATTACATCCAACAATGGCGGTGGGCAACTGGCACATTTAGGAGGTGCTTTGGCAGGTTATTTATTTATTGTATCTTTGCGTCAGGGTAAGGATTTGACCAAAGGTATAAGCTCAATTCTGGACGCAATTTACAACTTATTTCGTCCCCGAAAAATGAGAATCAGGCCCAATCCGAATAGAAGAAAGGCTCCAATGAGTGATGCTGAGTTTAATGCGAATAAAGCGCGTAAAATGGCAGAAATAGACAAGATACTCGACAAGATTAAATCTTCTGGTTACGAAAGCTTATCTACCGAAGAAAAAAAACGCTTATTTGAACAAGGGAATAAAAGCTAATTCATAATCTCCGGTTATGAATAATGCATTAAAACAAAGTCATGTTTGGAAGAACTATAGTGAAATGGGGTATGATGGCTTCAAATATAATTGCAGCCGGGTTTATGCTCATGACCTTAATAGGAACAGTTCTGAGTCCTGAAAAACTAGTCCTGCCAGCCTATTTTGCTCTTATTTTTCCATTGGCTATTATAGTAAATATCGGCTTTGTAATTTTCTGGTTATTAATCAGAAAATGGTTCTTCCTTTTCTCATTAAGCATCTTACTCTTCTCAGCATCAGAAATCCGGAGTACATTTCCTGTCCATATCGGAGAAGTCAAATCCTCCATACACACGCCATCAAATTCAATCAAATTTCTTACTTATAATACAAGAATGTGTGGAGAACTCAAAAAGCACACACACCGGAGTCACAATAAAGTAATCCAATACGTTTTAGATTCAAACGCTGATATTGTTTGCTTGCAAGAATTCACAGTAAGTGACAATAATGAATACCTGACCTTAAAGGATGTTTATCGCATTTTTAAAAAATATCCTTACAAGCACATTCAGTTTAAACAAAAAATAAAGGAAAATGGTGTTGCCACATTTTCAAAATACCCAATTACAAACAAACAAGTAATTGACTACCCATCCAGTTTCAACAATTCAATTTACTCAGATATCAATATCAAAGGTAAAACTATCCGTGTGATCAACAATCATCTGGAATCAAACAGACTGACTGAGAAGGATAAAAACATGCCCGGTCAATTGAGAGATAATTTTGATGCAAAGAATCTTACCGGAATAACCCGTCACTTTTCTCAAAAGCTTGGTATTGCTTATAAGCTTAGAGCCTTTCAAGCAGACGCAGTTGCAAAGTCAATTGCCGACTCTCCTTACAAAGTAATTGTTTGTGGAGACTTTAACGATGTGCCTGCATCTTATGCATACGAAACCATCAAAGGAGATTTAAAAGACGCTTTTGCTGAAACCGGCACCGGTTTAGGATGGACGTTTAACGACCGATATTATCACTTCAGAATTGATTATGTGTTTTATGATTCAAGCGCAATTAATCTCACTCAGTATAAAACAGACAACGTGAATTACTCCGATCATTATCCGGTTTTATGCCAGATAGAACTCAAAGACATACAAAAATTATAAACAAAAAAAAATTACGATTATGAATGTACCAGCTAACTTAAAGTACACCAAAGAACATGAATGGATTCGTCTTGAAGGCGAAGTTGCTTTTGTAGGAATTACCGACTATGCTCAAAGCGAATTAGGTGAAATTGTTTTTGTAGAAGTAGAAACTGTGGGCGAAACTCTTCGCGAAGGAAAAGTTTTTGGCACCATAGAGGCCGTTAAAACTGTTTCAGATTTATATCTACCTGTAGATGGCAAAATTATTGAGTTCAACCATAAACTAGAAGATGCCCCAGAACTCGTAAACGATGATCCTTATGGAGATGGATGGATGGTGAAAATAGAAATTTCAGATCCTACCCAATTAAACGATTTGCTTTCTGCTGCCGAATATGAAGTTGTGATTGCGTAACACACCTAATCAATTAGCTCTGGATAACCAGCTTATTAAATATATCTTATCGCTCTCATCCATGTAATAATTACATGAATGAGAGCGATAAAAAAAAATAAAATTACATGAAACCAACAGTAAGTATTATAATGGGTAGCACATCCGATCTTCCGGTAATGGAAAAGGCCGCTGCTCTGCTTAATGAATTTGAGATTCCGTTTGAAATAAATGCACTTTCGGCACACCGGACTCCACGTGAAGTTGAACAATTTGCCTCGAATGCAGATCAGAATGGCATCAAAGTTATCATTGCCGCCGCCGGAATGGCAGCACATTTGCCTGGCGTCATTGCTTCTATGACTACAATTCCAGTCATTGGAGTACCAATAAATGCATCATTAGATGGCATGGACGCCCTATTAGCCATTGTACAAATGCCTCCGGGAATACCTGTAGCTACAGTTGGTATTAATGCCTCATTAAATGCAGCTATCCTGACAGTTCAAATATTGGCTTTAAGCGATGAAAAAATAAAACTGAAACTAGCTCAATATAAAGAAGATTTGAAAAAGAAAATTGTTGAAGCTAACGAACAATTGTCGAAAGTAAAGTATAATTTCAAAACAAACTAGTCTTATTTGAATAAGACTGGTTTAAACAAATTCGCCTGATTTATAAAAGATCTCATCATGAAAAAAGCACTTATTATATTATTGATTCTTACAGGATTATTTTCATGCAAGCAGCACAATAAATTCCATGTAGAAGGAAAGATAGACAATGCCGAAGGTAAAACGTTGTATTTTGAATACACCGGACTATTGAAAACAACGATTATTGATTCAATAAAACTGCATTCGAATGGTGAGTATAGCTTTAAATCGAACCGACCGGCATACCCCGATTTTTATCGGTTGCGCTTGGAAGACAAGATTATCACTTTTGCTGTTGACTCATGCGAGGATATAACAATCGATGCTAAGCTCGCTAACTTTGCTACGGATTATACCCTGACAGGTTCTCAACCATCTTTGCAAATTCAGAAACTGCGTCAATCAGTTATGAATATTCAACGGAAAGCGAATGAATTAAACTCAAATCTTAGTTCAGAACTTCAGAATGCGAAAATTGCAGAAATAGAAAAAGATATTGAGGCTCATAAAACAATGGCTAAAAAACTTATTCTTCAGAATCCCCGCTCAACAGCCGCTTATTTTGCCCTTTATCAAAAAGTAAATAACACTTATTTATTTTCGCCTTACATTAAAACGGATAAACCATTTTGTGCAGCGGTTGCTACAGCTTACAATGCATACATGCCTGATTATGAAAGGACCAAAAATATTTATAATTTAGTTTTAGACGCTATTAAAACCGAACGTAACCAAAAAGAGAAAGAGGCCTGGAATGAAGTTTTGGCTAATGCTTCAGCCGGATACATAGACATTGCTCTGCCAGACAAAAACAATGTAGAAAAAAAGCTCTCCCAACTAGAAGGAAAAGTGGTATTAATTGACTTCTCGGCTTACGAAACAAAAGAAAGTGTAGATTACACCTTTACCTTACGCGATCTTTACAAAAAGTATCATAGCCGTGGACTCGAGATTTATCAGATCTCTTTAGATCAAAACAAGCGTCAATGGCAAGAAGCAGTGGCCACCATTCCCTGGATATGTGTACGAGATGAAGCAGGTCCAAACACAAAGTATATAGCTTCCTACAACATTTCAGCCATCCCAACCAATTTCTTAATGAACAGGAAGGGTACAATCATCGGACGCAATTTCAGCTTAGAAGAACTGAACGCTGAGATAGCTAAGAATTTGTAACCAACATCCCGATCAATTCACACTATGAGTTTCATCAAGCAGACTGCTCTATCACTTGGATTTGATGCTTGTGGCATAGCTAAAGCCGAAGAATTAACCGAGGATGCCGCTTTCATGCGGCAGTGGCTAATCGATGGACAGCATGGCGACTTGCAGTATCTTGATCGGAATTTCGAAAAACGAGTTGATCCCAGAGAGCTCGTTCCGGGCTGTAAATCGGTTGTTGTTACATTATTGAATTATTTTCCGGACAGGAAACAAAATCCCCGTGCACCACAAATTGCAAAATATGCATACTCAGAAACTGATTATCATTTTGTAATTAAAGCCAAGCTGACTGAATTAGAAAAAGAGATCTGCAAGATCTACGGAGAAGGCTCTGTTTCGTCTGATTATCAACATTCATTTGTTGATTCCGCACCAATTCTGGAACGGCGCTGGGCCGAGCGTGCCGGACTGGGTTGGATTGGGAAAAACATGCAACTGATTCATCCCGGACTGGGGTCTTACGTATTCATTGGTATCCTGTTGCTAAACATAGAGACAGAATACGACTCTCCGATAAAAGCACGTTGTGGTAACTGCACGCGCTGTATCAACGCATGTCCGACCAATGCTTTAACCGGTGCATCATTAGATGCCCGCCGGTGCATTTCTTATCTTACCATTGAAAGCAAAAAAGAAATACCGAACGAGTTTCAAGACAAGCTTTCCGGTTATTCGATCGGATGTGATATTTGTGCAGATGTTTGCCCGTGGAATGCCAAATGGGCCAGGAAGAATGTCCATTCCGAATTGCATTATAATGCAGCGGTATTAGACTGGGATTCGGAGCAATGGGAAGAACTTTCGAAAACCGACTTCAATCAATTCTTCAAAAGCTCGGCCATAAAACGAGCCGGATATACCAAACTAAAACAAAATATTTTAGCCAATAAAAAGCAACAAAACGAGTAGGTATCGATTACAAAATCACTTTAGCCGTGGTGCCTCCCACATTTACCAAAACAACACCATGTGCGGCTATTGGAATTTTATTAACCCCGTCAACAGTTAGTTGTTGTACTAACTTCTGACCAATTGAATTGTATATTTTCACCACCTCTCCGGCATCTGAACTAAAAATAACATTCCCGTTAGATGCTGTTATTTTCATTGTTTGAATAGAATTGAGCCCGGTGCCCACAGTTGCCACACCGTTTAAAGTTCGGGTTACATCCATCGCCCCAGTGCTGGACATCAGTAGCGTTGCGCTATGATTTCCCTGTACAGTGGGGTTATATGTAACAACAACTTTCGTAGTGGGGATGGAACCATTTGTTTGCGGAAGAGTATATTGAGACAAAGAAAACTGATTGGCATCAGTACCACTTAATGATAAACCCAGATCGGAACTTAAGTTCACAGCTCCAACATTAATCTCCTGTGAGTTTGAATGTCCTACCGTTGTATTCAGACTCAGATTTGTCATGTCGGTAACCGCAAGTGTTGGAACCGGAGTTACATTTCCTGAGCAACTGACAACCTGCGTAGAAGCGTCAACAGATGTCACCTGAATGTTTTCATTATAATTGTTTACAGCCAAACCGGCCTTTAGTCTCACATAAACCGGAGTGTCACTAACTGTCCCATTCAATGGAGACAGAACTATCGAACTTGTTGGTTGAAATGAATTGCCGGTTCCGGTTGATATTTCATAACCGGCAGACGGAGATATAGAAATGTCATGAATAAACTGACTTCCTCCAACAATAAAGCTCTGCTCCCGGGAAGTTCCGCTACCGGATATATATGTAAATCCGCTTAGAGTTTGCGGAGTTACTTTTAGCAATGATCCGGCAGTTAAGGATATGTTGCCTATAGCAATGTTACCATTCGGTTTGGTAGTATAAACCCATTTCAAATAGCGTGTATTTGACAATAAAGTTGTAAACGTTTCGGTTAAAACTGCACCACTTACTAATAAAATTCCGGTCGTTGAATTATAGGAATGAACGGATGTATACGCAATTCCATCAGGTGATTCCAGTAAATCAAACACACCCGAAAAACTTGTAGGAGGATTAAGTCCGGGAATCCATGCTATCTTGAATGATAATACTCCGGGCGTACCGCTAAAGTTAAGGATTAAATAGCTTCCCAATGAACCAAATTTCATTTTAGGTGAAGTACCGTAATCAACTGAACTAAGTTTTGACTGAGTCAAACCTACAACTGAAGTCAAAGGGTTTCCACCATCATAAGCAAACGGTAAACTCGCCTGACTGCGCATATCAATGCTTACCAATAACATGATTATTATGCCGTAAACTATCTTCAATCTACATTTTGTTTTCATGTTCAATAGAATTCATTTTCTTTCAGGTTGATATTCAAGAATGTCAGCCGGCTGACAATCGAGCACTTTACAGATTGCCTCCAGCGTACTAAAACGAATTGCTTTTGCCTTGCCTGTTTTTAATATGGACAGATTAGCCGGAGTAATATCCACCTTCTCCGACAGGTCGTTAAGAGAGATCTTACGTCGAGCCATCATTACATCCAAATTTACAATTATAGGCATATTTCTTATCTTTAAAACAATTATATAGTAAGATCCTGTTCTTCTTTGATTTCTATGCCTATTCTTAGAATTTCGTTCATTATAAGAATAACTACTCCCATAATAATAGGACTAAAATCAATGACCTTGGCATACGAAAAGCTGTAGTGAGACAGATCTACCATTGATTGCGCCGAATAAATATTGATAGCCTGAAGTAGCGTCCCCAATATCCCCACAACAAGCAATATTATTCCAATACGCTGAATCCGTTTCAGATTTTTCCGATCAAAGACCTCTGAATTTTGGAGAGACTTTACGATTTTGACAACCAAAAATGGTATCCATATTCCTAAAACCAAAGTCATTAAAACCAATAAAGAATATACACCTTGTAATGCTTTCCACCATATAGGTTTATCAAGTAAGGATTGAACTAGCACCGTCATATTATTAGGACGAATCAATACTTTTTCACCTGTTCTGAGGTTTATTTCTGAATCTTCCAGATAATTATAATTTTTTGAAACCACATCCAACAGGATAAAATCATCCGTTTTCTCTTTGTGGTCCAGTTGATATTTTGCAATAGTCATACCATACCTGACACCCTCAATAAAGGGTAAGATGGCACCTTGATAGACACTTCCAAAAAAAACTATCAACAAAACCACACACAAAGTTTTTATCCTCTTCATTATTTATAGTGCAAGATTTACAAGTAGTTTAAAATACAAAGTAAGATATATTTTTTTGAATATCAAAATTAATTTGTTGTTTCTCGATAAATACAAATCAGCGTTTGGATTTTCAATACCTGATTGCCATTTTATGTTGGATTAGACATCCGAGTATAAATAAAACAAATAAACTCTGACATATTAAATGTTATGCCAGTCATTAAATCATAACAAAGAACAGAAGCATATCTGCTAACTCATCCTATATTTTTCAAAATTCATCACGCTGTTTATTCGATAACAGAAATAAATAATTACTTTTGCAAGCTTTTTCTTATCAATTATAAGAATCTAATTCATTTACATCTATAAATATCAAACAATCCAATTCATTTACATTTTGTACACATTCAAAAACAAGAAACAGAAATGAAAAATAAATATATTGATCTTATTGAGCAAAGTTTTGAATTTCCAAACGAAGAGTTCAACATTGTAGAAAACGAATTGGAGTGGTGTGGAGTTCCACTCATGGATATAATAAAACAATATGGAACTCCCTTACGCATATCATATCTACCTAAAATAGCGCAGAATATACAAAAAGCACGTCGTATGTTTAATGTAGCAATGGCCAAGGTTGACTACAATGGCGACTACAACTACTGCTATTGTACAAAGAGTTCACACTTCTCTTTTGTGATGGAAGAAGTTTTAAAGCAAGGGGTACATTTGGAGACATCCTCAGCATTTGACATCAATATAATGGAGTCATTACACGAACAAGGACTACTCAAAACAGACACATTCATTATATGTAATGGCTTTAAACGCCCTCAATATGTTGAAAACATTCAGAATTTAATGCGTCAGGGATTTACAAATGTTACTCCTATACTTGACAATAAATTTGAATTAGACTTATTTCTAAAAGATTTCGACATTAAGTTTAATGTTGGTATGCGTATTGCCGCAGAAGAAGAACCGAAGTTTGACTTCTACACTTCCCGTCTAGGAATTCGTTACAACGACATTATTCCATATTATACCAAGCACATTGCAAACAACCCACAAGTGGAACTTAAAATGTTACACTTCTTCATCAACACGGGAGTAAAAGACACTGCTTATTATTGGAATGAATTAAATAAAGCGGTTAACCTGTATTGCGAACTAAAAAAGAAATGTCCTCAACTGGACAGTTTAAATATTGGCGGCGGCTTCCCTATTCAGACACACCTGGACATGGTGTACGACTATGAATATATGGCAGAAGAAATTGTGGCACAAATCAAAACGATTTGTACACAAAACGGAGTTCCGGAACCTCATATTTTTACCGAATTCGGATCATACACTGTAGGTGAAAGTGGAGCCATGCTTTATTCGATTGTGAACCAAAAGAAACAAAATGATCGTGAGTTGTGGAATATGATTGACAGCTCATTTATGACCACCTTACCTGACACCTGGGCAATCAATCAACGCTATGTTTTCCTGGCCATAAACAATTGGGATTCGGAATATGAGCGTGTAAATTTAGGTGGACTGACTTGCGACAGCGAAGATTTTTATAATGCGGAAGTTCATTCAAATGCCGTGTTTCTTCCCAAGATGAATGAAGATCGCGAACAATACATCGGATTCTTCCATACAGGAGCCTATCAGGAATCGCTAAGTGGATTTGGAGGTATTCAGCATTGCTTAATACCCGCTCCTAAATTGGTGATTATTGATCAGGATGAAGATGGTGAGTATTTTACAAAACTATTTGCCAAAGAACAAAGCTATAAATCCATGTTGAAGATTTTAGGTTACTAAGCTAAATTTGGAGAAGCTTGCATTCATTTCCCCGACTAAGTAGGTTCTGCTGAAAAGCTACTAACTCATTATATATAAATTAAATATATTCAGGTTAGCTTCTCAGCATGCGAGCTTTTTGCAACTACACTCTTAATTTCTTTGCATCTGATATTACGGTGCGCTGCACCTTTAATACGCTGAATTCCTATTCTCGCTACAAATATTAGGGTGCGCTGCACCCTAACAAAGCCACATCGTGGCTAAATCTTTGTAGAAATTTGATTTCATGGATAAGTTTAAGGTGCAGCGCACCGTAATCTAATTAAAAAAAGACTGCCGGAATTTTTCAGCCCCCACTAAGTATTTCTATTCCTTCCAACTACTCCTATCAGTCTTCCGCAGCCGACTG
>DAIQOQ010000217.1:0-1753 GCA_036787795.1 Paludibacter sp.
ATAAATTCCAGTGTCTCGTCGTTGGTCGATTCAATGCCATATTCAATCATCACATAACATTTACGGGACAATTCCGCAAAATAGTCGAGCAATTCATCGTTTACACAGTCGGGACGTGTACCTACTACCAGTCCTATTACTTTGGGATAGGCCAGAGCCTCGTCGTAGATAGCTTTTAGTTTGTCAATTGCATCGTATGTATTTGTGTACGATTGGAAATAGGCCAGATAGTGTTGTGCCTGATATTTATGATGAAAAAAGCCAATGCCTTCTTCCACCTGCTGACTTACCGTTCGGGTAGGTTTACAGTATTCCGGACTAAAAGTTTGATTATTGCAGTAAGTACAACCCCCGATTCCTTTACTTCCATCTCTATTGGGGCAGGTAAAGCCGGCATTGATGGATATTTTCTGAACACGTTCGGTAAATTCTGCTTTTAAAACCTGATTATAATTGAGGTAACGGACTTCCATATTTTACTTTTTTTCCGAACAAAGATACGCATTCGAAAGCTTTTTACAAAAAAAAGTTGTTTTCGTCGGACTATGCAATAGTATTATTCGTTACTTTTTGATTTATTATTAAACCATTTTTACCTATCATTTCAATGCGTTTTCAGGCTAGTAAAAACACATAATTAAACAGGGACCGCTACTGCTATCAATTGAGGTTTATATATCTGTTTGTATTTGTTGTGTTTTTTTATTGTATTATCCGACATTTTTTTTATTTTTGTAAGAAATTTGGATAGAAATTCAAACGCTCTATTTTTTTTGTCTGTTTTAGCCTGTATTTTCTGTAATCTATAACTGTTTATTGTTTATGTATTGGTCAAATTATCATAGTCATAGCTTGTTTTGTGATGGACGTGGCTCTATGGAGGATTTTGTAAAGTTTGCTATTGCCAAAAGGGTGCGAAAGTATGGGTTTTCGTCGCATGCACCGCTTCCATTTCTTACCAAATGGACTATGCTGGAAGATGATTTTGCCGATTATGAACAAGAGTTTGAACGTTTAAAGGCTAAATACGAAAACTATATTCAGTTATATCTGGGTCTGGAAGTTGATTATATACACGAATGTTCGGATGTTCGGGCACCTTTTTTCAAGGATAAAACTTTTAATTATTTGATTGGTTCGGTGCATTATCTGGATAAAATGGCTAATGGTGAATATTGGACTATCGATGGCGATTTTGCTGGATTTGACCGGGGATTGAAGAGTTTGTACGGAGGAGATATACGGGTAGCTACAAAACGTTTTTTTGAAATCAGTACACTTATGATTCAGCTGGGAGGTTTTAATATAGTGGGACACGTAGATAAAATAGCGATGCATTCTTCAAATTATCATCACTTTAATATTTCGGATGACTGGTATGAAAAACTGATGGGTGAAATGCTTCAGTCGATAAAAGACAAAGGCATGATATTGGAAATTAATACCAAGTCGCTTCACGAAAAAGGAATCACCTATCCTGACAGTCATTTTTTCCCTTTGATCAATGAATTAAATATTCCTATTATTGTCAGTTCCGACTGTCATTTTCCAACCAATGTGATCGACGGTTTTGCACCTACCTATAGAGCTTTAAAGCAAGCAGGTTTCCAAACAATATACCAACAGATAGCCGGTAGATGGGAAGCTGTAGAATTTAATGAAAAAGGATTGTTCTGCTAAGATAATGGGGAATTATATTGCTAATTAGTTTGTTAGTTGATTGCATTTCGCATTTTATCCTAAGAAAAGCTTT
>DAIQOQ010000217.1:1853-5010 GCA_036787795.1 Paludibacter sp.
CAAATGCATATGCATTTACTTCATTTCCATATGCACTTACTTCAAATGCATATGCATTTATTCCATTTACATATGCATTTGCTTCATTGTAATAAAGAAATGCTTTATTGTAATAAGGAAATGTATTATTTCCTGTAGGAAAAATGACTCTTTTTTCCTTTTAGTGATAGCTTTTATCTTCTTTTTTCCAATTTCCTTTTTCCGGCTGGTTGAGGCTGATATTATTCCCGGTTTAGTTGCTGCTTTTTCAAAAAAACACCCTGCCATTTATCCCTGTTTTTGTCCATTCATCCCTGTTTTTGGCGGTTTATCACATATTTTGTCGTTTTATCCCTATTTTTTTTCGGTCTTATTTCTTTGATTTAAGTTTGCTGCATGAAAATTTTAAAGCAGAAACAAATGAAAGATTTTACCTTGATTATCCTGTTCTTTTTTGCCGGACTTTGTTCCGTTTTTGGTCAACAACGCACCGTAGAAGGGAAGGTGCTGAACGAAAAATCCAAACCGATGCACAATGCCAATGTGTTTATAAAAGGAAGTATTGATGGAGCAACTAGTGATTCGCTGGGACGTTTTAGTTTTACTACCGACCAGGCCGGAGAACTAACACTGTGTGTACGCATGATGGGGTACGCGGAATATACGATGCTGCTTATGCCCGGGAAACTGACGAATATTGTTGTAAAAATGCATCCCGATAATATTACGCTGGACAATGTAGTGGTAACTGCTGGCAATTTCAGATTAAAAGGAAACGGACAGTTTGGAAAAATGTCGGCGGTGGATATTGTTACAACGGCAGGATCGACCGGCGACCTGTATCACTCGCTCCGTACTTTGCCCGGTGCGCAAATGGTGGGCGAAAGTGGAAAGTTGTATGTTCGCGGAGGCGATAGTCGCGAAGCACAAACTTATATCGACGAGATGCATGTACTTTCGCCTTATACCACTACCAGCGATAATGTGCCGGTGCGGGGACGTTATTCTCCTTTTATGTTTGAAGGTATTAATTTTTCCACCGGTGCTTCGGCTTCGGAATATGCTCAGGGATTATCCAGCATATTGGCATTAAATACCAAAGATGCCAGTCCGATAACCAAAATCGGATTTAATCCTTCGTCGGTAGGTCTGAGTGGCGGCGGTACGCAGGCTTTTGATAAAGGATCGGCTTCAGTCAGTATCAATTATCAGAATATGGGGCCGTATTACAGTCTGATTCCCGATCGATTGCATTGGGTGAATCCATATCAGCTTTTTTCGGGTAGCGGTCAGCTTCGGTTTAATCCCGATCCATCCACTGTTTTTAAAACATTTATCGGATATGACCGTACAACTTTTGTGCAGCAGTTAACGGCGTTGGACGATCCGTCCAATGTCCGCAATCTAAACATGAAGGATGATAATTTCTACCTGAATTCTACTTTTCAGAAAAGTACGGGGTCGGGTTATAAAATCTTTGCCGGAGCAGCATTCTCTTTTCACAACCAACATATCGATGATGCCCTTGTGGCGGCAGATACATACCGGAATAAGGAGTGGGAGGTTCATTTGAAAACAAAAGCCACCAAACGTTTTACCGATTTTCTGCGACTGAATGTGGGGCTGGAAAATTTCTTCCGGCATAATAATACGGTTTACAACTACACAACAACTGCTCATTCCGATTCGATAAACCATACTATCAGTGCGGCATTTGCTACGGCCATTCTGAGTTTGTCTTCAAATTTACATGCCGAACTGTCCGACCGGTTGGAATATACGAGCATTAATCATCAGTGGAATCAGAATCCACGTCTGGCTCTAACTTATAACCTGAATGGCATCAACTTTTCGGGCATAGTGGGACGCTACACTCAGCTTGCCGACAATAAATACCTGCTGCTCGACCGAAACCTGCTTTCCGAAACCTGTATGCAGTATGTGGGTGGCATGTACTACGAAAAAAAGGATAAAATTTACCGCATAGAAAGCTATTATAAACAATACGACAAGCTGGCTTTGCAGGAACCCACAGTACTGAATTCCACCGGATACGGATATAGCAAGGGAGTGGATCTCTTTTTTAATGACAAAGCTTTATTTAAAAACTTTGAATATATGCTGGCGTATTCATTCTGCCTCTCGAAACGGAAATACGAAGAATATACCGAACTGAGTGTTCCGCAATATGCCACGACACACAATGCAACCGTATCGCTGAAATACAATGTTCCGGCACTGAAAAGTATTTTGGGGATTACCAACCGCTTTGCCAGCGGACGACCGTATCACGATCCGACCAAAGCGGGAATCATGAATTCCACCACCGGCTGTTACAACAGTGTGGATATGAGTCTGACGTATCTGGCCAGTAAAAAAGTAATTATTTATGCTTCGGCTACCAACTTATTGGATAGGCTGAATGTGTATAATTACAATTATACTGCTGATACCACCCAGCCGGGCGGTTACCGTAAGACTCCGGTGATTGATTCCGCTCCACACTTTTTTTACCTGGGCATTTTTATTACCCTTAGCGGAAAAGCTGCTTATGATGTTTCTAATTTCTAACTATTTATATTTAAAAACTCAATCAAAATGAAAACAATGAAGAATTATGTATGGGTGCTGCTTTTAGCACTTCCCTTGCTGGCAACGGCACAAGATCTGACTCCGGTGGTGCAAACTCTCAACAAGGCAAAAGAAGTTTCGGAATTTATGCAGGTCCGAAGTAAGTTGGAACGATTTAGTATAGCTAAGCCGGACGTATGGCTGGCAAACTATTACCTGGCTTATGTAGATGTACAGTTGTCGTTTCAGTTGCCTTCGAAAGACGAGAAGGCACAGTATCTTCGAGAAGCTGAGGACTATCTGAATAAACTGCCGGAGTTGAAAGGCGTGGAGCTTTCTGAAGTTTACACACTGAAAGGATTGCGACTCTATGGGCTGATTGCTTCCGATCCGCAAACGAATGGTCCTAAGTATTCGGGTGAGATTATAGCCGATTATGAAAAAGCCCTTGTGCTAAATCCGAATAATCCGAGAGCAATGATTCTTCTGGCTTTATATAAAAACAATATGGCTCAGTTTATGCATCAGGCTAACCCCGGTTTCCAACAGGAAGTGGATAAGGCCGCTGCTGTCTTCGAAACTGAAAATACTACAACTGCCAATCCGG
>DAIQOQ010000052.1:0-3393 GCA_036787795.1 Paludibacter sp.
TCTACATGATTTTTCATCAGTTCGGCAACCTGTCGTCCAAGTTCCAGACAATCTTCGTATTTGTCTTTTTTCAAACCTTGTTTTTCGTCTACCGATATTTCAGCTCTTTCCCATTTCATTGTTTCCACGAAGGTGTCCAATCGTTTTACAGCAGCACTCGCCCAGGTAAACGATCCGAAACAACCGAATACGCGGTTTTTTACTCCGCGAATCTCGATCTTGCGCAGTAGCGATTCAACTTCGGGGTACAATTCGTTGCTATAGGTTGGGCTGCCAACTATCAAACCTTTGTATTTGAATACATCACGGATGATAACGGAAGGATCGGATTTGGAAACATTGTGAATGATAATGTTTTTAACCCCGGCTTCGGCAACACCTTGTGCTACTGTCTCTGCCATTAGTTCGGTGTTTCCGTACATTGAACCGTAAATGATCACAATACCATCGTCGCCATGATAACGACTGAACTGATCGTACATATCCACTACACGGGTGATATTTTCTTTCCAAACCGGTCCGTGCGTGCTGCAAATAAAGTCTATATCGAGCGGAGTCAGCTTTTTCAATGCTTTCTGAATGGGATTACCGTATTTGCCCACAATGTTGGAATAATAGCGGGCCATTTCGTCCCAATATTTATCCACATTCAGATCGGTATCCATTACAGAACCATCCAACGTCCCAAAGGCACCAAAAGCGTCACCCGAGAAAAGTATTTTTTCTGTTTTTTCGTAAGTCATCATGGTTTCAGGCCAGTGAACCATGGGAGTTAAATGAAACTCCAATTTATGTGAACCTAAGGACAGAATTTCTTTGTCTTTAATTTCCATCATATTATCGGTAACTCCATAATAACCCTCCACCATACTCAGGGTTTTGTTATTTCCCACGATAACCATATCGGGATAGTATTTTCGAATCAGGCGAATAGAACCCGAATGATCTGGTTCCATGTGATTTATAATTAAATAATCTAGTTTTCTTCCTTGTAGTTGAGATTGTATTTTGTCTATAAAAATATCACCAAATGAGATGTCGACGGTATCTACCAGTGCTATTTTTTCATCAATAATCAGATAAGCATTATATGAAACTCCGTTAGGTAGCGAAATCATATTTTCAAATTTATGCTTCTGACGGTCGTTAACGCCAACATAATAAATATCTTTTGTAATTTTTTGATTTTTAAACATGTAACTAATTTTTCTTTGATTAAATATTACCCATAAAACACCCATACCTAAGCGTCGGATTTGAGCACAAAGATAAACATTTCTGTCAATTCATAATGCATATTTTACAATTCATAATGGGGATATGGCAGAACTTATTAGCCAATAAATAGGGCTTTGAGCAGTTTCTGTGAGTATTCACAGACAGTATAACAGTAATCGCCTTTGAAAGTTTTTGAGTACTTTTGCATGAAGATTGATTAACTAATTTATATGTACAAACGGGTCGTGACCTGTTCCCTAAACTGAAAAGATGATTGTTTGCATTGCCGAAAAGCCCAGTGTGGCGCGCGATATTGCCGAAGTGCTCGGAGCCAAAACCCGAAAAGATGGATATATAGAAGGAAACGGTTATCAGGTAACCTGGACCTTCGGGCATCTTTGTGGTTTGTTGGAGCCGCATGAATATGCGCCCGAATGGAAGGCCTGGGCGTTAAGTCATTTGCCTATGATTCCGCAGCGGTTTGGCATCAAGGTGATGAACGATAGCGGTATTCAGAAACAATTCCATGTGATTGAAACCCTGATGGCTAATGCCGACGAGGTGGTGAACTGCGGTGATGCGGGGCAGGAGGGAGAGCTCATTCAGCGCTGGGTAATGCAAAAAGCATTGTGCAAATGTCCGGTGAAACGCTTGTGGATTTCGTCTTTGACCGAAGAAGCTATTCGCGAAGGTTTTTCAAAACTGAAAGATCAAAGCCAGTTCCAGTCGCTTTACGAAGCCGGACTGTCGCGGGCCATTGGCGACTGGCTGCTGGGGATGAATGCCACCCGACTTTACACGCTGAAATATGGTAAAAACCGGCAGGTTCTTTCCATCGGACGGGTACAAACACCTACGCTGGCATTGATAGTAAATCGACAACTGGAGATAGAAAACTTTAAGCCCGAAGCTTATTGGGAATTAAAAACCGTGTACCGCGATACCATTTTTTCGGCTTCCAAAGGACGGTTCTCGAGCGTGGAAGAAGGTACCAACTTTCTGGATACGGTTCGGACTGCCGACTTCTTTGTTACCGATATTACCACCAAAAAAGGAACCGAATCGGCACCACGCCTGTTCGATTTGACTTCGCTTCAGGTGGAGTGCAATAAGAAATTTGCTTATTCGGCCGACGAGACTCTGAAAATAATACAAAGTCTGTACGAAAAAAAGGTAACCACTTATCCACGTGTGGATACTACCTATCTTACGGATGATTTGTATCCTAAAGTTCCGGAAATTCTCAAAGGAATAAAAGACTACGAATTACTTACCAAACCTTTGTTGGCAGGTAAGCTTCCTAAAACAAAAAAGGTATTTGATAATGCCAAAGTGACGGATCACCACGCCATTATTCCCACCGGTGTGCATCCCACTGCATTGACCGATACAGAAAAACGGGTTTTCGACCTGGTGGCTCGCCGGTTTATTGCGAACTTTTATCCCGAATGTAAGATTTCAACTACCACCGTGCTGGGCGAAGTGGAAAAAATCGAATTTAAGGTCAACGGGAAACAAATTCTCGATCCGGGTTGGCGCATGGTATTTGCCAAAATAAAAAATGATGGCGATGAGCAAGAGGAAGAGGATGAAAAAACCTTGCCCCTGTTCGAAAAAGGCGAAAGTGGTCCGCATGAACCTACACTGGCCGAAAAATGGACTTCGCCCCCAAAACCTTATACCGAAGCGACCTTGCTTCGTGCCATGGAAACGGCCGGAAAACTGGTTGATAATGACGAACTGCGTGATGCTTTGAAAGAAAACGGTATCGGCCGGCCATCTACCCGCGCTGCCATTATCGAAACACTTTTTAAACGCGATTATATCCGCAAGGAACGTAAAAACCTTATTGCCACCACTACCGGCGTGGAACTGATTCTGATAATTCAGGAAGATCTGCTTAAATCGGCCGAGCTAACCGGATTGTGGGAGAAAAAACTCCGGCAGGTGGAAAAAGGGGAATACCTGGCAAAGGATTTTCTGGCTGAACTCAAAGCCATGGTTACCGAAATAGTGTTTAATGTCAAGAGTGATAACCGTCGTCCCGGCGAAGCTGCCTTGCATCCTGCCAAACCATCGCTCGAAGGCACTCCTTGCCCGCTTTGCGGAAAAGGAACACTGCTCAAAGGAAAAACAGCCTACGGATGTAGCGAGTGGAAAACCGGATGCACCTAC
>DAIQOQ010000052.1:3493-6373 GCA_036787795.1 Paludibacter sp.
ATAAACTGTTGTTTAATTCCATTTGTCAATTATCAACTGAATTTTGTACCTTTGCACTTCGTTTTTTACAAAAAAGCCTAATGACATATCAAACATATACACTGCCAAACGGAATTCGGTTGATACACAAGCCCGACGTTTCGGCGGTAACTTATTGCGGAATGGTGATAAATACCGGTTCGCGCGATGAAAAAGAGGAGGAGCAAGGCATGGCACATTTTATTGAGCACATGCTGTTTAAAGGAACCGATAAACGCCGTTCGGGACATATTATTAATCGACTGGAAAATGTTGGAGGCGAACTGAACGCGTATACATCCAAGGAAGAAACGGTGGTATATGCCAGTGTGCTGAAAGAGTATTCCGAACGCGCCATAGAACTGATCTCCGACATTGTATTACACTCCAATTTTCCTCAAAAAGAGATTGATAAGGAGGTAGTTATTATTCTGGACGAAATTCAGTCCTACAACGACAGCCCTTCGGAGCTGATTTTCGATGATTTTGAAGAATTGCTTTTTCAACATCATGCCATTGGCCACAATATTCTGGGCAAATCGGAATTGTTGGAAGAATACAGCACCGACGATGCTTTTCGCTTCGTCAAGAAACATTATCGCCCCGAAGAGATGGTCTTTTTTGTCTTGGGCGATTTGGATTTCAAACAGCTTGTTCGCTGGGTCGAAAAGTACCTGCAAACGGAAAAACAGGAAACCCGCAAATCGGATCGATTCTCTCCGACTTCCTACAAACCAATTAATAAAGAAATAAATAAAAATACCCATCAGGTTCATTTTATACTGGGCAACCGAGCTTACGACTTGTATCACCCCAACCGGATGGGCTTGTATTTGTTGAACAATATTTTGGGCGGCCCGGGTATGAACAGTTTGCTTAATCTGTCCTTGCGCGAAAAACACGGATTGGTTTACAATGTCGAGTCAAGTTATCAGCCGTTTACCGATACCGGCATGTGGAGTGTTTATTTCGGGTGCGATCCTGAAAATGCCGTTCGTTGCGAACAGCTTGTTCATAACGAATTGCAGAAACTCCGCGAACAGCCACTGTCGGACAATGCGTTGAAAAAATATAAGCTGCAGTTGGTTGGTCAAATGGCCATCTCGTCTGAAAATAAAGAGAATATGGCTCTGAGTCTGGGGAAAAGCTTTCTTCGCTATGGTAAAATTGATGATTTGGAGACCATAAAACGCCTTATTGATGCTGTCACAGCCGAACAATTGCAGGTCATTGCAAATGAGATTTTTAATACGGAACAATTGTCGGTGTTGAAGTATGTATAATGCTGAGTATAAAAAAAAAGGATCAACAAAATTTTTTTTGAAGTCGGTAAGCTCAGAAAAATAAACTTGTAACTCGTAACTATTTGCTTGTAACTAAATAGAAATGAATTTAGACGATTATATTTTATTGCATTCTGATGCCGAACCGGATTATCTGGCAAAAGTAAACCGTGCCACCCATGTCAAACTGATCAATCCGCGTATGTGTTCAGGTCATTTGCAGGGACGCGTATTAAGTATGTTTTGCCACATGATTCAGCCGAAATGCATTTTAGAACTAGGCACTTTTACCGGTTATTCAGCTCTTTGTATGGCCGAAGCTTTACCCGACGGGGGCGTGTTGCATACGATTGAATGCGATGACGAACTGGAAGATTTTATTCGTCAAAACTTTGCGGGTTCCGCATATGGCGATAAGATAAAATTGCATATAGGCGATGCATTGGCCGAAATCGAAAAGCTGAAGGAAACCCTCGATTTGGTTTTTATTGATGCCGATAAGCGTGAGTATCTGGCTTATTACGAAGCAGTATTGCCTAAGCTGAGAGTTGGCGGATATATTCTGGCTGATAATACACTGTGGGATGGAAAGGTGATTAAACCGGTAGAGCCGAATGATAAACAAACCATCGAAATAATGCGGTTTAACGACTTTGTGGCTGCCGACCCGAGGGTTGAAAAGGTCATGTTGCCTTTACGGGATGGTTTAACTGTGATAAGAAAAAAATAAATTAGCTGATAGCCGAATTTTCCGGCTATTCAGTATCAATTTCTAACTGTCAATAGAAAAAATGTACATTTACGAATTAGAAATGAAAGTACGGGATTACGAGTGCGACATACAAGGTGTGGTTAATAACTCCGTGTACCAAAATTATTTGGAATTCACCCGGCATGAATTTCTGGAAGATAATCACTTAAGCTTTGCCGAACTGCACAATCAAGGTGTCGACGCCATGGTTTCCAGTATTGAAATAGCTTATAAAACCCCTTTACGTCCGGGAGATAGTTTTATCTCAAAATTGTATGTTACCAAAGAAGGTGTACGTTATGTCTTTCAGCAGGCCATCTATCGCAAGTCGGACAATAAACTGGCCATTAAAGCTAAAGTAAATACTGTAGTGGTAATTAATGGTAAGTTGACTGCTGCGCTACCCGAATTCGATGAGCTGGTAATTCGCAGTCAGGCCAAAGCGGAATAAACTATTTGAGCTCTTGCTTGTTTATCCAATTAATAATTAAAATTGAATATTCCATAATTGAAATGAACGAATTTTTAGAAACTGAAGAAGAAATTGTTCGGATGCTTAAAACAGTATTCGACCCGGAAATTCCGGTAAATATATATGATCTGGGATTGATTTATAAAATTGATCTTGATGCAGAAGGGCATTTGGTTATTGATATGACGCTGACGGCTCCAAACTGTCCGGCTGTTGATTTTATCGTAGAGGATGTCCGTATGAAAGTCGAAAGTGTGGAAGGAGTGAAAGACGTAGATGTGAATATCGTTTTTGAACCGGCTTGGGACAAAAGCATGATGAGTGAAGAAGCTCAATTGGAACTAGGATTCTTATAA
>DAIQOQ010000052.1:6473-8575 GCA_036787795.1 Paludibacter sp.
CACTTGGGTTCGCTGCTTGTAAAAGATAAACGCGCTCACGAAAAAAAGCTTGTCGACTGGCTGGATCAGGTAAAAGCTGATGCTACTGTCATTTATTTGCTGGGTGATATATTCGACTTTTGGTTCGAATATAAAACCGTTGTGCCCAAAGGATTTGTCCGCGTTTTAGGAAAACTGGCCGAGTTGACCGATTCGGGCATTGAAATCCATTTTTTTATTGGCAATCATGACATTTGGACATTCGGCTATCTGGAAAATGAAATAGGACTGATTGTACATAAAAAACCAGCTACGGTTCAATTGGGTACCAAGAAATTCTTTCTCGCACACGGTGATGGACTGTATGTTGAAGAAAAAGGATTCAAGGTCATTCGCAAAATATTTCATAGTCGCACAGCTCAGAAACTGTTTCGCTTGGTTCCGGCTCAGTTAGGACAGAATTTTGGTTACAATTGGTCGAAACACAACAGAGAGAAAATCAAACATATCGAAAATAAATTTCAGGGAGAAGAAAATGAGTTTCTGGTTGTTTTTGCAAAAAAATATGTGGAGACGCACGATGTTGACTTCCTGATTTTCGGGCACAGGCACATTGCCCTGGATTTGCAATTGAAGGATAAAAAGCGGGTGGTTATTTTAGGAGACTTTGTTGGGATCTTTTCTTATGGCGTTTTTGATGGAGAAAACTTCCGACTGGAATATTTTGTACCCGATGGTCAATAAATTCAAATTAAGAACTCATCTCTTTGTTTGAGTCTGAAAATAAATAAAGGGCTGAATTTCCTGTACGGAGATTCAGCCCTTTATTTATTTTGAAAGTACACAAAAATATCATTAATCACTGATCACTGTTGACTGTTCACTGATTTATATGCTAATGCGAATAATTTCATCTGCTTAACCATTGCTACCAATCCGTTGGAACGGGTCGGAGAGAGGTGCTCTTTGAGTCCGATGGCATCAATAAAATAAAGTTCGGTATTGATAATTTCGTCAGGCGTGTGATTGGAAAGAACATGAATAAGTAACGAAACAATTCCTTTTACCAGTACGGCATCACTTTCGCCCTGAAAAGTAATGATGCCATTATTCAGTTCGGCATTCAGCCACACCCGGCTTTGACAACCCTCAATAATGTTTTGCGGATTTTTATATTTGCTATCAAGTGGTTCAAGTGAATTCCCCAAATCAATAAGCAATGCATATTTGTCCATCCAGTCGTCAAACTGGCTAAACTCATCTATAATTTCGTCTTGTAATTCGTTTATTGTCATAAAATGTAAATATACCTCTTACCCCTAAAGGGGTAAGAGACGTTAGTATTAATAGTTTTAGAATATTATAGTGAATGTGTCCGGATCTCCCATTAAGGGGCCAGGGGTTCAACTCAACATGGCTACTACGCGCTTAAGTGCTGCTACGAAGGTATCAATTTCTTCTTTGGTATTGTAGAATGCAAACGATGCACGGACAGTACCCGGAATTCCGAGTGAATCAATCAGTGGTTGTGCGCAATGATGTCCGGTCCTGACTGCAATTCCAAGTTTATCGAGTAGCATTCCAAGGTCGTAAGGATGAATGTTTCCAACTAAAAACGAAATGACCGAACTTTTTTCTTTGGCAGTTCCAATGATGCGCATACCATCAATTTCAAGTAGTTTTTCGGTGCAGTAGGTTAGTAGTTCGTGCTCATGCGCTGCTATTTTATCTAGTCCTATGTTTTGAACGTATCGTAATGCTTCAGCTAGTGCTGTAGATCCTATATAATCAGGCGTTCCGGCTTCAAATTTGAATGGTAACTCGTTGTAGGTTGTTTTTTCGAAGGTAACGGTAGCAATCATTTCGCCACCGCCCTGATAAGGTGGAATAGCGTTTAGCCAGTCGGATTTTCCATAAAGTGCTCCGATGCCGGTTGGTCCGTAAATTTTGTGTCCCGAGAAAACATAGAAATCAGCATCGAGTTCCACTACGTTAACCGGAATGTGTGGAACGGCTTGTGCCCCGTCAACCAGTACCGGTACATTCTTAGCGTGAGCAATGCGAATTATTTCTGCTACAGGATTAATGGTACCTAAAACATTAGATACGTGAGCTATCGAAAC
>DAIQOQ010000052.1:8675-9922 GCA_036787795.1 Paludibacter sp.
AAAATGATTTCCTCGCGTTTTCCGGCGTGAAGAAAATCTGCAACGGTAGTTCTGGCAGCTTCGTGCGCTTCAGTCGCTTTTTGGCTCAGATAATGTACTCCACGATGAATATTAGCGTTCAGGTGGTAGTAACCTTCCTCTATTTTTTCAACAACGCAACGCGGCTTTTGAGTAGTGGCTCCGTTGTCGAAATAAATTAGATCTTTATTGTAAACTTTTTCTTCCAGAATAGGGAAGTCAGTTCGTATATGCTGTATTTCTAGTTTGTCCATGTGAATGAAACTCTTTTACTATCGTTTTGTTCGACAAAAGTACAGATTTTTTACCAATTTGCCAACGTCGCAGACTCAATACGTCGTCTTCTAGGTGCTAAATAGCCTGTTTCAAATCAGGGTGTTTGTTAATCGACAGCTCCGAATCTTGCTATTAAATTGTGTAGTGCAAATTCATTTTTCTATTTCAACAATTTTTAACCGCTAACTAGATTGCAATTGTGAAAAGATGATGTACTTTTGTGTGATTTTTCCCAAAAACTGCTTACCGCAAATCAAGCGTATCATTATGACTAAAACAGTTCTTACCAAATTCACTCCGCACATTGCTGCTTTCCTGTTATTTATCTGTATCTCTTTTATGTATTTTTCTCCGATTATCGAAGGGAAACAGTTGATCGGTCATGATACCGAAAATTGGATGTGCATGGCAAAGGAGACTGTTGACTACAACGCTACGCATGATGCTCCAACCCTGTGGACAAACTCTATGTTCGGGGGGATGCCAACTTATCAGATTGCTACGTCGCAACCGCACAACATACTGCAATTCGTTGACGATGTAGTCCGGGTTTTTCCGGGTTCTGTTTATTATTTAATGTTGTATTTAATCGGATTTTATATCCTGTTGTTGGCTTTTCGGGTAAATCCCTGGCTAGCCATAGTAGGCGCCATTGCGTTTGCATTTGCCTCGTATAACTTTATAATAATAGTGGCTGGGCATAATTCCAAAGCTATTACAATAGCTTATATGGCTCCATTGATTGGTAGCGTTTTTATGACATTCCGGCGAAAATTATTATTAGGTGGGTTACTGACAACAATTTTTCTAGGACTTGCTATCAGGGCCAATCATGTTCAGATACTTTATTATACACTTATAGTTTTACTCTTTTTGGCGCTTACCGAATTTATTTTTAGCCTTAGAGAAAAAGAGTTTTCAAACTTTCTGAAATCCACCGGAGTGTTGCTGGG
>DAIQOQ010000052.1:10022-15420 GCA_036787795.1 Paludibacter sp.
CCATTTACTTCCGGTCCTGTTTACATTGGAGCAATAGTTTGTTTCTTATTTGTTTTGGGATTCTTTTTAGTGGATAAACGAATTAAATGGTGGTTAGTGCCGATGATTATATTGACGCTAATGCTGTCGTGGGGCAAAAACTTTATGTGGCTCACGGACATCTTTATTAATTATGTTCCGTTTTACAACAAATTCAGAACTGTTTCAATGACTTTGGTGGCTACTGGTTTTGGAATGACTTTGATGGCTGTTTTAGCGCTAAAAGAAGTGTTTTCCGACAAGGTTGACAAACAAAAATTAATTAAACAGGTACTTATCAGTGCCGGCATTGTGGGCGGAATTGCATTGATATTTGCGCTGATTCCATCGTTGGCAGGTAATTTCACGGCACAAGCTGATGCTCAATATCAGGGAAACAATGCATTTTTAAAAGAAACTTTACCGCTCGATCGCGCTGCGCTGCTGCGTTCAGATGCCTTACGTTCGTTGGGCTTTGTTCTTGCTTCGGCTGGTCTTATCTGGTTATATGCCAAAAATTATCTGAAACAAAAAGTGGCTTATGTGCTTTTTGGTATCTTGATATTGGGGGACTTAGTTCCTGTGGCAAAACGGTATTTAAATAATGATAACTTTCAAAACAAGCATCGTGTTGAGAGCTTTATTGAGCCTTCGGCTGCTGATAAATTAATTTTACAGGATAAATCTCAATATCGTGTTCTGGATACCACAGTTGATGTATTCCAGAATGCTACACCATCCTATTTCCACAAAAATATCGGAGGATATCACGCTGCTAAGTTACGTCGTTATCAGGAACTGATAAATATGCAACTCACCAAAGAAATGGGTCGGCTGTTTGCTTCTTTTGGTCGTGCAAAATCTGCCGATCAGGTGCTAAACACAATGGATTCATTGGGCGTTTTGAATATGTTGAATATGAAATACCTGATTTATAATAAACAAGCAGCTCCTATTGTGAATCCACATGCTAATGGAAATGCTTGGTTTGTAAGCAATGTTCGTATTGCTGATGGTGCTAATGAGGAAATGAAATTAGTAGGAGAGATAAACACCAAGAAAGAGATGGTAGTTGATAAATCTTTTGCAACTCAATTACCAGCTAAATTAGTCTCAGATTCTTCTGCTCACATAGCATTGGTAAAATATGAACCTAACGATCTAAAATACAATTTTAGTTCGAAGACCGATCAGGTAGCTGTATTCTCTGAAATTTATTATGATAAAGGTTGGAATGCGTACGTCAATGGTAAGGTGGTACCTTATGTCCGTGCCAATTATTTGTTGCGTGCTATGCCACTTAAAGCCGGTAATTATGAGGTTGAGTTTAAATTTGAACCAAAAGCGTATAGCGTCGGTAATGCTATTGCATTGATATCTTCCATATTGTTGATATTAAGTATAATTGGATTTGTGTATCTGCAATGGAAGAAATCGAAGGAAACAGTTGCCAAGGCTTAGAATATTAATTAGGTAATATCTGAATAAAAATGTCTAAAGAAAGAACTAAAGTTAAGAGAAGAAGATTTTTGCAGGTTCATATAACATCAACTGTCAGCATGTCGTTGGTTTTGTTTTTAATCGGACTGGTTTTCTTGCTTATTTTTGTTGCTCGTGATATGAGTACTTATGTAAAAGAAAATATCAATTTATCGGTCATTTTGAATGATGAGATTACTCAACAGGATGAGAAGCGGATTGAAAATTATCTACTTGCCTCGCCGTACGCCAAGTCGGTTGAGTACATATCCAAAGCAGCTGCTTTGAAAGAGCACATTAGCAGTTTGGGCGAAAATCCGGCAGACTTTTTAGGCTATAATCCCCTGAAGGCTTCTATTGAGGTGAAACTTCATGAAAAATATGCCAATAATGATAGTGTCCAGATCGTGCAGTCGAAATTGAAAGCGTTCGATCATATTAATCGGGTTGTTTATCAAAAAGACATGGTTAGTTTGGTAAATGATAATGTGAGAAAAATAAGTTTGATTCTTGTGGGGTTGGCCATTGTGCTGCTTTTGGTTTCCGTAGCACTTATTAATAATACTATTCGGTTGTCTTTGTATTCTAATCGCTTTCTGATTAATACAATGAAACTGGTTGGAGCTACAGCCTGGTTTATTCGCAAGCCTTATCTTATCCGCAGTATGTTGAATGGCTTAATAGCAGCTCTGATCTCTATATGTATGTTGGTAGGAGTGGTTTATTTTGTGCAATATCAGTTTGGTGTTACCAATCTTTTATTCGATTCGCTTAGTTTTATAATTGTAGCTTGTCTGGTCATTCTTTCCGGAGTTATTATAGCTGCATCTTCTTCTTATTTAGCTGTTGGAAAATATTTGCGTATGCGCTCCAACGACATGTTTTTTATGTAATGTCCGCAACACTTTTAGTTGTTGCTCTGTTTTTTAGTATATAATTATCAAATCACCATTATAAAATAACAATATGGAAAACGACAAACATTTCACCCTGGGTAAAATCAATCTTTTATTTATCGCAATTGGTTTTGCAATTATCGTTTTAGGTTTTATCTTAATGACTGGTTCTTCAACCGTAAAAGAATTTAATCCGGATATTTTCAGTTTCCGTCGTATCACGGTTGGTCCAATGATTTCGTTGTTCGGTTT
This sequence comes from Paludibacter sp., assembly GCA_036787795.1. GTDB lineage: Bacteria > Bacteroidota > Bacteroidia > Bacteroidales > Paludibacteraceae > Paludibacter. The sequence continues at coordinate 12,668 of DAIQOQ010000052.1, forward strand.
TGTTTCTATCATTTTTGCGATACTTTACAAACCCAAAGCGAAATAAGTATGAGTATTATACAAACAATTATTCTTGGTATTGTAGAGGGAATAACTGAATTTTTGCCGGTGTCTTCCACCGGACACATGATTATTGCTCAAAAACTGTTGGCTATTGAAAGCACTGATTTTGTGAAAGCTTTCACGGTCAATATTCAATTTGGAGCCATATTATCTGTAGTGGTTTTATATTGGAAGCGTTTTTTTCAGACTCTGGATTTTTATTGGAAACTGATCATTGCCGTTATCCCTGCTTTAGTATTGGGCTTTTTATTTAGCGAAAAAATTGATGCACTTCTGGAAAATGTAGCTGTAGTAGCTGTTATGCTGGTGCTGGGAGGTGTTTTAATGTTGTTTGTGGATAAATGGTTTGATAGACCTAATGAAGATCAGACAATGGATTGGAAGCGGGCCTTGAAAATCGGTTTTTATCAATGTATTGCTATGGTTCCGGGCGTTTCGCGTTCAATGGCGACCATTGTTGGTGGAATGACTACAAAACTGACTCGCAAAAATGCAGCTGAATTTTCATTCTTCTTGGCTGTTCCTACTATGGCTGCCGCTTCGGGTTATAAATTGCTGAAATTATTTATGGATCCGGCCGGAAAAGCTTTGCTGAGCGAAAACCTTGTTACCTTGCTAATTGGTAATCTGGTGGCATTTGTTGTAGCTATGGCAGCAATAAAATTCTTCATCGGATTTTTGACAAAATACGGTTTCAAAGCATTTGGTTATTATAGAATCGTAGTTGGGGTAACCATTCTGGTATTGTTGTTTTTGGGAGTTGATTTAGATATTTTGTAAAACCGGCGGCCTATGAGGCACATAGCGTGTGCCTTAAAAAAAACAACAGAAATGGATTTTATTAATGGAGAAGTGTTGTATGTAGCGAAACCATTGCATTGGACCTCGTTTAATCTGGTGAGTAAGTTGCGCTGGAAACTACAAAGAACATTACAAATAAAGAAGCTGAAAGTAGGTCATGCCGGAACATTAGATCCGTTAGCAACTGGTGTAATGATTATTTGTACCGGCAAATCAACTAAATTAATAGAAAGCTTTCAATATCAAACCAAAGAGTACGTTGCAACATTGAAACTGGGCGCTACTACTCCGTCGTTCGATTTAGAGTTGCCTGAAGATGGTACGTATCCGACCGAACATATAACCCGTGAACTTGTAGATGAGATAATTCCCCGGTTCTTAGGTGAAATACGGCAGGTTCCGCCGGCTTATTCTGCCGTGAAAGTTGATGGTAAACGTGCCTACGATTATGCCCGCGAGGGTCAGGAAGTTGAACTAAAGCCAAAGTTATTGGTTATAGATGATATTGAAGTATTGGATTTTACGTTGCCTGTACTGAAGATACGCGTGGTATGCAGTAAAGGTACCTATATTCGTGCTTTGGCGCGTGACATTGGGTTAGCGCTGGGAAGTGGTGCTCATTTGACAGGGTTGGAGCGCACACGTATTGGCGACATCAAGCTCGAAGACTGCTGGCAGATTGATGATCTGGTAAAGCATCTTGAAGAATTGAATGTAAGCTGTTGAAAACAGTTTTGATAGATTCTGAATTCAAGGGTCAAAGATAAATAATAAAACAATTAAACAATAAAATATGAAGTTATCAAAGTTTAAATTCAAGTTACCGGATGAGCTGATTGCTCAGTATCCGTCAAAACATCGTGATGAATCGCGTTTAATGGTTGTGCATCGCAAAACCGGAGAAATTGAACACAAGGCATTCAAAGATTTACTTGAATATTTTAACGAGGACGACCTATTCATTTTTAATGATACCAAGGTATTTCCGGCTCGTTTGTATGGTAACAAGGAGAAAACAGGAGCGCAGATCGAAGTTTTCTTGCTTCGCGAGCTCAACCATGAAATGCGCCTTTGGGATGTATTGGTAGAACCTGCACGTAAAATTCGTATTGGTAATAAGCTTTATTTTGGTGAAGATGATTCGATTGTGGCTGAAGTGATTGATAATACGACTTCGCGTGGTCGTACGTTGCGTTTCTTATTTGACGGGACACACGAAGAATTCAAAAAAGGACTTTATTCGTTGGGAGAAACTCCACTACCACGAAATATAACCCGTGAAGTGGAGCCCGAAGATGCCGACCGTTTTCAAACAATCTTTGCTAAAAACGAAGGAGCGGTTTCAGCCCCGGCTGCAGGCATGCACTTTAGCCGCGAGTTAATGAAACGCATGGAAATCAAAGGAATTGATACCACTTATGTTACTTCGCACATGAGTTTGGGAAACTTCCGTGAAATAGATGTGGAAGATCTGACTAAACATAAAATGGATTCGGAACAAATGTCGGTTACACCCGAAACGGCTACAACAGTAAACAAGGCTCACGATGAAAATCGTAATATCTGTGCTGTAGGTGTGACAGTGATGCGTGCTTTGGAAACAGTAGTGGGTACCGAAGGTAAAATTAAATCGTACGATGGCTGGACTAATAAATTTATTTTTCCGCCTTACGAATTTACGGTGGCAAATTCGCTGATTACTAACTTTCACTTGCCTTACTCCACCTTGATTATGCTTACTGCTGCTTTTGGTGATTATGATTTAATCATGAAGGCGTATGAGTTGGCCATTGAGAAGGAATATAAATTCGGCGTTTACGGTGATGCCATGCTTATTATCTAAGTATCTTTCTAAAACTGAATACAACAACACCGGCTAAATCTCTTTA
>DAIQOQ010000053.1:0-15337 GCA_036787795.1 Paludibacter sp.
GGTTGACAATTATATATTTCGTTTAAAGTTTTGCAATTTAGCAATATTTCTCTGAAGGTACAAGATTGAATTTGAAATTAACGAGATGGCTACGGCTAAGCCTTGTGCCTTGCGTCTAGTTTGAATTTTATAGATTAAATAATTTTGAGTTGAGATATATCAAAAACCGTCGGAAGAAAATATCTTCCGACGGTTATCCGTATAGAGTGTGTTGTTGTTTTTAGTTTCCTATTTCCGACAGGAACTTGATGCGTACCAGTCGCACTTCAGTTTCGCTGTAGTCGTCTTCGCCCAGTTCGTTGAGGGCTGCATCAATTTTATCGGTCTCGGCCGAACTGAAATACTCGAATATTTCATCAATATGATCGGGATCCATAATCTCGTCGAGAAAATAGTCGATGTTGATTTTGGTACCAGAATACACAATTGCTTCTATTTCGTCAAGCAACTCGAAAATATCCAATCCTTTCGAAAGAGCTATATCGTCCAGGGCTATTTTACGGTCGATAGCCTGAATAATCGATACTTTCAGTTTCGATTTGTTAGCCACCGTGCGTACCCGTAGGTCTTCCGGACGGATAATTTCGTTTTCGCTTACATGCTCTTTGATGAGTTTCAAAAACTCTTCGCCGTAGCGTTTAGCTTTACCTGCTCCAACTCCCGGGATGTTTTGCAGCTCCTCTATGGTGATAGGGTAGCTGGTTGCCATGGCTTCGAGCGATGGATCCTGAAAAATAACGAAAGGAGGCACTTCCAGTTTTTTCGAAAGCTTTTTCCGTAAATCTTTCAGTATAGAGAACAGTACATCATCGGCAGCACAAGTTCCTCCACTGGTTTTTCCTCCCACGGTAGCTTCTTCTTCATCCTCGTCAAACTCATTGTCTTTTACAATGGGGAATGGCTGAGGTTTTTTCAGATAGCTTTTACCTGTGGCTGTTACTTTTAATAAACCGTAATTCTCAATCTCTTTCGAAATAAATCCTGCAATCATTGCCTGACGAATTACCGCCTGAAGCAATTTTTCGTCTTCATCGGAAGCAGCACCGAAATTTTCGAGTTCGTCGTGTTGATACGATTTCACATCCGAAGTCTCGTTGCCTTTTAAGATGTCAACGATGTGTTCGGCTTTGAATTTTTCTTTTACAGTTAAAATCGTTTCTAATACTAGCGACAATAATTCTTGTCCTTCAATAAATTTTCGTGGTTTCATACAGTTGTCGCAGCATCCGCAGTTTTCCTCCGTGTATTCTTCTCCAAAATAATGGAGTAGCAATTTTCGTCGACAAACGGAAGATTCTGCGTAAGCTTGAGTTTCCAATAATAATTGATTGCCAATTTCCTGCTCGGCAACGGGTTTGCCTTGCATAAATTTGCGTAGTTTATCTAAATCCTTATAAGCATAAAATGCGATGCATTGACCTTCGCCACTATCACGACCACCACGCCCCGTTTCCTGGTAGTATCCTTCCAGGCTCTTTGGCATATCGTAATGCAGCACATACCGTACATCGGGTTTGTCAATGCCCATTCCGAAAGCAATTGTTGCTACAATTACCTCCACTTTTTCCATCAGAAAGCTATCCTGATTCTGACTCCTTTGAGCCGAATCCATCCCTGCATGATAAGGAAGTACGGATATTCCGTTCATGCGGAGTGTCTCTGATAATTCTTCTACTTTTTTCCGGCTCAAGCAGTAAATAATTCCTGACTTGCCTGCCTGCGACCGGATATATTTGATAATGTCTTTGTCTACATCATTCGTTTTCGGACGAACTTCGTAATATAGATTGGCACGGTTAAACGACGATTTAAAAACCGATGCGTCCAGCATGCCTAAGTTTTTCTGAATGTCATGTTGCACCTTAGGCGTTGCGGTTGCCGTCAGTGCAATGAGTGGCGCAGCACCAATCTCGTTTATGATCGGACGTATCCTACGGTATTCAGGACGGAAGTCATGTCCCCATTCCGATATACAGTGCGCCTCATCCACAGCATAAAAAGAAATCTTAAGTTGTTTCAGAAACTCAATGTTTTCTTCTTTTGTGAGCGACTCGGGCGCTACATACAACAATTTTGTTTTACCGGATAAAATATCACTTTTTACCTGATCAATTGCGGGCTTCGATAAAGAAGAATTAATAAAGTGTGCAATTCCATCTTCTTCACTAAAGTTACGCATGGCATCAACCTGGTTTTTCATCAGGGCAATAAGTGGCGAAATAACAATAGCGGTTCCTCCCATCATCAACGATGGCAACTGGTAGCATAGTGATTTTCCCCCTCCCGTTGGCATCAACACAAATGTGTCTTTACCGTCAAGTACATTTTGAATGATAGCTTCCTGATTCCCTTTGAAATTATCGAAACCGAAGTTCTTTTTCAACTGCGTAGTTAATGCAGATAATTTGGCCATATCAGTATCTTGTGTAAAAAATGAATGCGAAAGTAGTATTTATTGTCGATATACAAGCATGGAATAAAATGTTTTTTTATTGTTTATTGCAAATAAACTCTAATTTATTATCACCTTTCCGTTCTTTTCTCAGGCAAAAATAGAAACAGAATTTAAATATACAACATGTTTTGAAAAAAAAATCAGGATCTTAACTAATGGAATTAGCTAACACCCTGATTTAATTTGTTCTTGATAGGAAATGTAATCAGTAATAAATAGTTTGGTTATGCCGTTTTTAACCGGTTTATATTTGCTTTTTCTATTTTGCTTTGAGCGTAAGGCAACGAAATGGTTAATTGTGTTTCTGATTTCGAAGGCATTTCATACATTTCGTCCATCATGATTGTTTCCGTTATAGAGCGAAGTCCGCGGGCTCCAAGTTTAAATTCGATTGCTTTATCCACTATGTATTCCAATACATTCTCATCGAAGTTTAATTCGATGCCGTCCATGTTGAATAGTTTTGTGTACTGTTTGATAATCGAATTTTTTGGCTCGGTCAGAATCCGTCTCAACGCGCTTCTGTCCAGTGGCTCTAAATAAGTCAGAATAGGTAAACGGCCAATAATCTCGGGAATCAAACCAAACGATTTTAAATCCTGTGGAGCTATATATTGCAGCAGGTTATGTTTATCAACCTGTTCGTTTTCCTTAGCTGCATTATAACCTACAACGCGCGTATTAAGACGCGAAGCAATTTTTTTCTCAATCCCATCAAATGCTCCACCACATACAAACAAAATGTTTTGAGTGTTTACGGCAATCATTTTCTGATCCGGGTGCTTCCGTCCGCCTTGTGGTGGAACATTCACCACAGCGCCTTCGAGAAGCTTTAGTAAGCCTTGCTGAACTCCTTCGCCACTCACATCGCGGGTAATGCTCGGATTGTCACTTTTGCGCGCTATTTTATCAATTTCGTCGATAAATACAATGCCGCGTTCGGCAGCTTTCACATCGTAATCGGCCACCTGAAGCAGTCGGGTCAGTATGCTTTCAATATCTTCACCAACGTATCCGGCTTCGGTTAGTACAGTTGCATCTACAATCGTAAACGGTACATGCAGTTTCTTTGCAATGGTTTTAGCCAAAAGTGTTTTGCCTGTACCGGTATAACCAACCATAATGATGTTTGATTTTTCAATTTCCACATCGTCGCTGGTTTTTTCCTGCATCAGTCGCTTGTAATGATTATAAACGGCTACCGAGAGATATTTTTTTGCCTCTTCTTGTCCGATAACGTATTCGTCAAGGTATTCCTTGATTTCTATCGGCTTTGGAAGTTCTTCTTTTTGAAGATTTGGCAGATTTGATTTCTTGCTTGTATTTTCTTTTACAATTTCGGCCGCTTGAACGGCGCATTCGTTGCAGATATGCGCATTATCCTGTCCCATGATGAAAAAATCCACCTGCGACTCCGGCCGTCCGCAAAAGCTACAATGTTTGGTTGTTTTAGCCATAATAATCAGCCCCCTAAATCCCCCAAAGGGGACTTATTATTTGTATTTGTCATTTTGATTTATATCAACAAAGTCCCCTTGGGGGATTTAGGGGACTTTGTTTTATTTTTTCTTTTCGTTGAATAATACTTTGTCAATCATGCCGTAATCCAATGCTTCTTCTGAAGTCATCCAATAGTCACGATCCGAGTCTTTTTCAATCCGTTCAAATGTGTTTCCAGAGTGGTCGGCGATGATGGTGTACAATTCCTTTTTGAGTTTTTGAATTTCACGGGCAGTAATTTCAATATCCGACGCCTGACCTTGTGCTCCACCCATTGGTTGGTGTATCATGATACGCGAATGTTTCAGTGCCGAACGTTTTCCTTTTGCTCCGGCTACCATTAATACTGCACCCATCGAAGCAGCCATACCGGTACAGATTGTAGCTACGTCGGAACTGATAAATTGCATGGTGTCATAAATTCCCAATCCGGCGTAAACTGATCCGCCGGGGGTGTTCAGATAAATAGAAATGTCTTTGCCCGGATCAGATGAATCCAGATAAAGAAGTTGAGCCTGAATAACATTGGCTGTATAGTCGTCTACTTGTGTCCCCAGAAAAATGATGCGATCCATCATCAAACGAGAGAAAACATCCATTTGAGTTACATTTAGCTGACGCTCTTCAAGGATTGATGGTGAAATATAATTACTGGTAATGTCGGCATATTTATCCAAAGCCAAACCATTCATGCCAAGATGTTTGGTTGCATAATTGCGAAAATCGTTGTTGTTCATAATTATATAAGTTTGAAAATTTGAAATTTAAAAGGTTTTTGATGATTCCGGTTTATTGTTTATACAGCGGCACACCATCATGTTGGTATAATAATCGAAAAAGGCTTTTAACCTTTTCAAAAAAAGAAACAAAGATATAACTATTTTGTTTGATTTTTCAGCGGTTAAAAGCCTTTTCGGCAAAATGAGTGAGAATAATTGCTTTTTTACAATTATTTTTCTTCAAACATTTTGTTGAAATCTTCGATAGAAACTTCTTTGTTATCAAGTTTTACAGCTTCTTTGATTACGGCAAATATTTTTTGATCTGTTACTCTGTCTACAATGGTTTGCACAGTTTCTTCTTTCTTCATCATGTCTTTTGCATAATTGGCAATGATTTCATCATCCATACCAATCATTCCATATTGTGCAAACTGAGCTTTTGCCATTTTCTTGGCAAATTCTTCAACATCGTTAGATTCAATATTGATGTTGCTTGATTTGATTAGTTTGCCTTTGATTAGTTGCCATTTCAGGTCGGCAATCATTTTGGGATAATCTTCTTCGAGCATTTCTGCTGTGAATTTTTCATTTGAAGCCAATACCCAACGTTTCAAAAATGTTTCAGGAAACGAAAGATTATTGAATTTTGCAACCAGCATTTCTTGAGCGTCCAGACCAAATTTATATTCGCTGTCTGCTACCAGATTTTCCTGAATGTTTTCTTTGATTTTAGCCCTGAATTCTTCTTCACTTTTCACAACCCCTTCGCCATATACTTTATCAAACAATTCCTGATCAACTTCAGATTCCTGATAGCGTGTGATACCTTCGATTTTTAATTGAAAATCGGCATCGATTGCTTTTGCTGCATCTTTCGAAATTTTCAGCAATGAACTGATTTCAACTTCGCTTTCAAATGCTTTTGCCGGGTTGAATGTGATTACATCACCTTTTTTTGCTCCTACAAAAAGTGCTTTTTGAGCATCGTCTTTCATGTAAGCTGCAGTGAGAGTTGCATCCTGAACTTTAATTCCCGATTCGTTTACTTTGCCATTTGCCATTTCAAGCAATTCGCCTTTCAACATATCTTTTTCTTCTACGACTTCTTCCTGAATGTATTTTCCATAACGTCCGGTGTACGATTTTACTTGATTTTCAATCATCTCATCGCTTACGGTAATGGCGTAGAACTTTACTTTGTCTTTTTTTGTCAATTCCACTTCAAATTCCGGTGCAATACCTAAATCGAAAACAAATTCGAAATCTTCTTGCGTGTCGAAGTCGATTGGTTTTTGCTCGGTTTCGTTCGGAAGTGGTTCGCCCAGATTATTCACATTGTTCTCGCGAATATATTTGTATAGGTTGTCAGAAACCAATTTGTTGATTTCTTCAGCCAACACGGCTTTTCCGTACATTTTTTTTACTAAACCCACCGGCACCATGCCTGGGCGAAAGCCGGGAATATTTGCTTTTTTACGATAATCGCGTAAAGTTTTGTCCACTTTCTCGGCATAATCCACTTTTTCAATGCTTAACGTAATGGTAGCATTGTTTTGATCGAGGTCTTTTCTGACAATATTCATAAATATAATAATATAGTAATTTTCTGATATTTATCTCTTTGTAATGGGGTGCAAAGGTACAAAAAAAAGAGATATGTCACTCTTTTTATTCAAAAAAAAACAAGAACAGCTTAAATTTTGAATTTCAATTAGTTGAATTGTTATTTCAAACATCGTTTGTAAAAAGCAAAAAATGGAAAAATAAAGCTGCATGTAGCTTACTTCTCCATTTTTTATATGTGCTGTATCGTTATTTTCTGGTCATACGCTTACGCTCATTTTCATCAAGATATATCTTACGTAAACGAATACTTTGCGGTGTAATTTCTACATATTCATCTTCCTTGATGTATTCCAAAGCTTCTTCCAAGCTGAAAACAACCGGTGGAATTAGTTTTGCTTTATCATCGGCGCCGGATGACCGCATGTTGGTTAGTTTTTTTGGTTTTGTTACATTCACAACAATATCACCTTCTTTGGCGCTTTCGCCAACTACTTGACCACAGTAAATTTCGTCTTGTGGAAATATGAAGAATCTTCCACGATCCTGTAATTTATCCAGTGAGTAAGCAAAAGCATTACCACCTTCCATGGCAATGATAGATCCGTTGGTACGTTTTTCTATATGCCCTTTGTAAGGTTGGTATTCTAAAAAGCGATGTGACATAATAGCTTCACCGGCTGATGCTGTCAATACGTTGTTGCGCAATCCGATAATTCCGCGTGATGGAATCAAAAACTCCAGTTGGATCCGATCGTTCATCACTTCCATACTAAGCATTTCACCTTTACGCATGGCTACCATTTCGATAATTTTCCCAGAACACTCTTCTGGTAGATTGATAGATAATTGCTCGATTGGTTCACAACGTTTACCGTCAATTTCTTTGAAAATTACTTGTGGTTGTCCAACTTGTAATTCGTAACCTTCACGACGCATAGTTTCAATTAAAACGGATAAGTGAAGTACTCCACGTCCGTATACATGCCAAACATCTGAATCAGGATTTTTCTCTACGCGCAATGCAAGATTTTTATCCAATTCTTTTGTAAGCCTGTCTTGAATGTGGCGGGATGTGACGAATTTACCTTCTTTTCCGAAAAATGGTGATGTGTTGATGGTGAATACCATACTCATAGTTGGCTCGTCAATTGCAACAGGAACCAGTGGCTCCGGATTTTGTAGATCGCAAACAGAGTCGCCAATCTCAAAACCTTCAATACCAACTAACGCACATATATCACCCGATTTTACTTCGGTGGCACGTGTACGACCTAATCCGGTAAATGTGTGTAATTCTTTAATTCTGCATTTGATAGCTTTTCCATCGCGCTTTACTAAATTTACATCCATACCCTCGCGTAGTGTTCCGCGGTGAACGCGCCCTACGGCAATACGTCCTACATATGATGAATAGTCAAGTGAAGTGATAAGCATTTGTGGGGTTCCTTCCAGATACTGAGGTTCCGGAATGTATTTGATAATGGCGTCGAGTAACGGTATAATGCTATCAGTCTCATTTTTCCAGTCTTCCGACATCCAGTTGTTTTTGGCTGAACCATAGATAGTCTGGAAATCCAGTTGATCTTCAGTAGCATCGAGGTTATACATCAGGTCGAAAACCATTTCGTGAACTTCGTCGGGACGACAGTTCGGCTTGTCTACTTTGTTTATAACCACAATGGGCTTTAAACCCATTTGTAGTGCTTTTTGCAGCACAAAACGGGTTTGAGGCATTGGTCCTTCGAAGGCATCAACCAACAAAAGTACGCCATCGGCCATATTTAATACGCGTTCTACTTCACCTCCAAAGTCGGAGTGACCCGGAGTGTCAATGATGTTAATCTTGTAGCCAAGATAATCAATAGATACGTTTTTGGCCAATATAGTAATACCCCTTTCACGTTCAAGGTCATTATTATCCATGATTAACTCTCCCGTGGTTTCGTTGTCACGGAACAAGTGTCCGGCTAATAACATCTTGTCAACCAGAGTTGTTTTTCCGTGGTCGACATGGGCAATAATAGCAATGTTTCTAATTTTTTGCATGTAAGACAATCTTTTTTTTTTTGAGGCTGCAAAGTTAGCGAAAATAATTCAATATATGTTTCGTTTTGTGATCCATCTGAATAAGAGCTTATAAACTTACGTTATTTAAGGTTTTGGATGCTTGTTTTGGCTTAGATGTGTAAAAAAGAAGGCTAAACTTTTGTGCTAATGAAAAAAAACTGTACTTTTGCAGTCCGAATTTTAGCGTAATCTCTGACAGAATAAGTGAGGTCTGTGAATATTGCGCATATTATTAATTAAAAAAAACAATAATGGACTTAATTAAAGTTGCCGAACAAGCATTTCTTGTTGACAAAACGCATCCTGAATTTAAAGCCGGAGATACTGTTACAGTAGCGTATCGTATTATCGAAGGTACTAAAGAACGTATTCAGGAATTTCGTGGAGATGTAATCAAGATTGTTGGACACGAAAGCAAAAAACGTTTTACTGTTCGCAAAATTTCAAGCAATATTGGAGTTGAACGCATTTTTCCATTAGATTCTCCATTTATCGAAAGTATTGTCGTGAACAAACGAGGTAAAGTGCGTCGTGCTAAATTGTATTATTTACGTGCGCTTACAGGTAAAAAAGCCAGAATCAAAGAAAGACGTGTATAAGTACCGTATTTTGAGAAAAAATAAAAAGGGAAATTCGTTTTGCGAATTTCCCTTTTTATTTACAACTAATCGAAAGAGTCTTGTTTTATTGTTATTCAAAAAAAGAGTATATTTGCACGCTAGTTGAAAATAAGATAGTTTGAAATAATTCGCTTATTTGTTACTAGTTACTAAAAAATTATTATTTTATTATGGGCTTAATAAGTGATACTGGTAGGTATATATTGTTGATGAAGCGGGTTTTTCAGATACCTGACCGTGGGAGAATGTTTTTTCGGCAATTTCCTAAAGAATTGGATAAATTGGGCTTACAGTCATTACCCATTGTTATCATTATTTCGGTGTTTATTGGAGCCATTATGACTATTCAAACGAAGTTGAACTCGTCAAATCCATTGCTTCCGACTTATACTACTGGCTTGGTGACTCGTGACACCTTATTGCTCGAATTTTCATCTACTATTATGTGCTTGATTTTGGCAGGAAAAGTAGGTTCAAATATTGCATCTGAAATTGGTACTATGCGTATTACAGAGCAAATTGATGCTCTCGAAATTATGGGTGTAAATTCCGCTAATTATTTGATTTTGCCTAAAATAATAGCGTTTGTGGTGATGATGCCTTTTTTGGTTATATTTAGTATGAGTCTGGGTTTGGTTGGTGGATATCTTGTCGGGATTTTCACGAATATAATTACAACAGCAGATTATCTGACTGGAATCCAATACGCTTTTGTTCCGTATTATGTATTTTATTCTATTGTAAAATCTTTGGTATTTGCATTTCTAATTTCTTCAGTGGCTGCATTCTATGGATACTATTCGTATGGAGGAGCATTGGATGTGGGTAAGTCGAGCACAAATGCTGTTGTGAACGGAAGTATTCTTATTCTGTTTTTTAATTTATTGATCACTAAACTAATGTTGAACTAATACATCGAAGGATAAAATGATAGAAGTGAAAAATGTAGATAAATCCTTCGATGGGAATCATGTGTTGAAAAATGTTTCAGCTGTATTTGAAACCGGAAAAACAAATATGATTATCGGTCAGAGCGGTTCTGGAAAAACTGTTTTGATGAAAAGTATTATTGGTTTACATCGTATTGACAGAGGCCGAATCGAATATGATGGTCGAAATTTACCGGATATGCGCATGAGTGATATTCGCTTGCTGAGGCGAGAAGTGGGAATGTTGTTTCAGGGTTCTGCTCTTTTTGATTCGTTGAGTGTGTTGGAGAATGTAATGTATCCTCTTGAAATGTTTTCGCCTACATCTAAAGATGAAATGGTTGATCGTGCTTACTTTTGTTTGAAACATGTAAGTCTCGAAGAAAAATCATTTGGATTAGCTCCATCGGAAATAAGTGGTGGTATGCAAAAGCGTGTTGCTATTGCTCGTGCCATTGCTTTGCAACCAAAATATTTGTTTTGTGATGAACCAAACTCAGGCCTTGATCCTAAAACATCGTTGATCATTGATAAGCTGATTCACGAGATTACTCATGAGTTTGGAATTACTACGATTATTAACTCTCATGATATGAATTCGGTAATGGAAATTGGTGAAAATATTATTTTTATAGAAAAAGGAGAAAAAGCATGGCAAGGGAACAAAGATGATATTTTTCACGTTGATAATGATGAGCTCAATAATTTCGTTTTTGCGTCTGAATTATTCAAAAAAGTAAAGAGAACAAATCAATGAAGATAATTTCTTACAATGTAAATGGCATTCGTGCGGCTTTAAGCAAGAACTTTACCGAATGGCTTCAAACGGAAAATCCCGATGTGCTCTGTCTGCAAGAAACCAAAGCGCAGCCCGATCAGGTGGACACTATGATTTTTGCTCAATTAGGCTATACATCGTATTTACATTCGGCTCAGAAAAAAGGGTATAGTGGTGTGGCTATTCTGACTAAAAAAGCACCGGATAATGTTGTGATAGGAATGAATGATCCGCGTTATGATGCTGAGGGTCGAGTGATTCGTGCTGATTTTGGAGATTTATCGGTGGTTAGTGTGTATATTCCAAGCGGATCGTCGGGTGACGAGCGTCAGGCTTTTAAAATGGATTTTCTCGAGGCTTTCGGACCATTCGTGGCCGAATTGAGAAAAACAAGACCTAATCTGGTTATTTGCGGTGACTATAATATTTGTCATAAGCCGATTGATATAAATCATCCTGAACGTCAAAAAGGGGTTTCCGGTTTTTTGCCGGAAGAACGTGAATGGCTGGATCGTTTTGAAGCTACCGGAATGGTCGATTCGTTCCGGGTTTTTGATGACCGTGCCGAGCAATATAGCTGGTGGAGTTATCGTGGCGGAGCACGTTTCAGAAATGCCGGATGGCGTATTGATTATCATTGGGTGACCGAAACATTACGCAATAAATTGAAATCGGCAGCCATCTTATCTGATGCCGTTCATTCGGATCATTGCCCGGTTATGGTTGAACTAAACTAGATTTTATGTGAAGTTTAACCTCAATTTGTCTTCGGTCTCTAAATAACTTGTTTTTAATGATAAAAAATAATAAATCTTTACCGGAGCGGTTTAGATGACCTAAAATATTTTTAACTTTGCCTCACAATAAATACGTGCCAATATGAAATTTACTTTTTTTCGGTTTATTCTCCTTGTTGCAATAATCGCTTTTTTTAGTTCTTGTCTGAATTCCTCAGATAATACTACTGTAGTTTCTTCAAAACCATATTTCTCTTCGCTGGTGTTTAAGACTAACGACTCGGTTCCGTATCTTAGTTCGGCCAAGTTTACGTTAGAATTTGATGGTAAATTAGCAGACTCGATTATTGTAAATGTGGACTCGCTGCCTTACAAGACTCGTGTTGATAGTGTTTATCCAACTTTTAGTTTCAAAAGCTCTGCTGCTACCAGGCTTTATCTTTTTCCCGGTAATAAGTTTAAAAGAGACTCCATTTGGATAACGGGAACTGACACTGTTGACTTTAGTAAAGATATTAAAGTAAAAAACTATGCAACAGATGGAGTAAAGAATAGAACTTACGTGGTAAGAACAAATGTACATAGAGTAGATCCTGAAGCCTATGTGTGGAGTAAAGCCGGTGCTGATATGAGTTCTGTAAATGCTAAATATCAGAAGGCAATTGCAATTGGTGATCAGTTGTTCTATTATCAGAATGATGGTAGTAACAGTTATCTTTATACATCTACCGATGGTTTTAGCTGGGGGGCGAAAACTATTACTGGTTTGCCTGTAAATACTCCGTTAGATGATATGATTGAGTTTAATGGACAAATCTTCCTTAGTCGGGATGGATTTAATCTGTATTCTTCTAGTGATGGTGCCAACTGGTCTAAAAATGCGCTTGCCGCTTTTTCTTTTAAATCACTGCTTTTTGTTTTGAATAGTCGATTGTGGGCTGTTGTTCAGTCCGATAATACTTACCATTTTGCCAACTCGACAGATGGAGTAAACTGGACAATGATAGGTACAATTCCTGATAATTTCCCTGTGAGTGATTTTGCAGCTGTATCTTTTACTCAGCCTACAGGAAAAGCTAAGGCTGTCGTACTGGGTGGCGTTTCTTCTGTGAACGGAACTCCTTTGAACAATCGTTGGAGTACTGAAGATGGAACTTATTGGGTGGACTTCAGTACGGAAAATCACAGCTTGGATACTCTGGCTGTTGGAGTTTCGGTTATTTCTTATGATAATAAGTTGCTTGCATTTGGACAGAGAACCGATAACGGTAAAGCTTACTACAAAATATCGAAAGATGACGGACTCAGTTGGGCAAATACAGACACTGCGCGTAATGTGTTGCCTGCAGCATTGAAGTCGTTGCCCAGAACTTTCTCGTCCATGGTGGTTTTAAAACCGAAAACGTATAATAAACAAGATAGCAAAGCTGTCATTGAAGCATCTAACCGGATCTTTATTATTGGAGGAAAATCAGGTTCGACGGTTTATTCAGATGTTTGGACGGGTAAAGTAACCCGAAAAAATTTCTTATTACAAGCTTTTAGTATATACTAATAAACAGTGTGCTTCCGGATTTCGGAAGCACATTTTTTTAGGTACGAGGTTCTGTCCTGATAATTTTACGTACTTTTGTACCCGCAAGTATCAATATAAACTTATGAAGTCAAATAAACTATACACAGCAAAGTCAGCCCGCTTCCGTCGTTGGAGTAGGGGAGGGTATGCTATTTTTAGTAGTTTGGCTTGCTGTGTGACCATTGGTAGTCTGGCCGTTTCTATTTCCGATAAGTCGCTGCAAAAAGCTACGGGTGTAGCACCTGCTTCTCTGTGTGTGTCTGGTTTAGATGCCGAATCTTCGGAGCAGTGTAGGGAGTTAGCCGATTTGGAAATTGCTTTGCTTGAAGCGCAGGAATTATCATTAACTCAAATTATATTTGATAGAGCCGCTGCTGCGCGTGCTCATCAATTTTTATATCGTATTTTTAATCAAAACGGTTGAAAGGAGTCTCACTCTTTTCAACCGTTTTTTATTTTATTCAAAAAATGAGAAAAACTATTACCTTTTGTGTGTTGTGTTTATTAATGGGGTTGGAGGTTGCGACGGCACAGCAAAAAGCTGATTCGGCTACGATCAACCTGTCGGATGTGGAAGTGAATGCCAACCGGAACAAACTTTATTCCGAGATGGGGCGTGTGCTTACTGTTATTGACAAAGCTGAAATAAGCCGCTCGGCCGTGCAGAGTATTGATCAGTTGCTGGATTATGTAGCCGGTGTGGATATCCGTCAGCGGGGAACGAATAGTACGCAGGCCGATATTTCGGTACGTGGTGGGTCGTTCGATCAGGTTCTGGTATTGTTGAATGGTGTAAATATTACCGATCCGCAAACAGGGCATTTCAATCTGGATATTCCGCTAAATTTATCGGACGTGAGTCGCGTGGAAATTCTGCAAGGATCATCGGCCCGCGTGTTAGGTCCCAATGCGTTTAGCGGGGCAATAAATATTGTTACCGGGGGACAGGATAAGCAGGCATTGAATGCCGAACTGACCGGCGGAAGCTTTAATACCTTTGGCGAGTCGGTTTCGGGGAGTTTCGGTAATAATAAACTTAGCACATTTGCTTCGTTGTCGCACAAAAGCAGCACCGGATATATGGCGAATACCGATTTTGATTTCACGAATGCTTTTGTTCAGTCGGGTTTAAAAACAAAGAATGCCGGTAAATTTGACTTACAGCTGGCTGCGCTACTAAAAAATTTTGGAGCCAACAGCTTTTATTCGTTGGCTTATCCTAATCAGTTTGAAAGTACCAAAACCTTTATGGCGGCCTTAAACTGGAACCTGAGTAAAGGACGTTGGACATATAATGCGCAAGCTTATTGGCGACGCCATCATGATCGGTTTGAATTGATTCGCGATTTTGTGGGAGCTCCATCGTGGTACACAACGCACAATTATCACATGACCGATGTGACAGGCGGAAAGGCGTCGGCTTCATATCTTTCCAGGTTGGGCAAAACAACCTTGGGAGTGGAGCTGCGAAACGAGCATATTTTCAGTAATGTGTTGGGGGCTGCTATGGACTCAATGCGTGCTCCGTTGGAAACAAACGGTTTTTTTACAAAGAAAGATAATCGCTTGCTCGAAACCGCCTTTGTGGACCATGCTTTGAATATTAATCACTGGTACTTCTCGGCAGGAGCAGCCGTCACACATAGTGAAGCATTTGGATATAATACTTATGGGGGTATTGATGTGGCTTATGCTCTGAATGATAATTTTCGGATATTTGCCGATGCCAATTCGGCGGTGCGGTTGCCTACATTCACCGATTTGTATTATAAGAGTGCTACGCAGTTGGCCAATCCAAACCTGAAACCCGAGAAATCGCAAACGATAGAAGTGGGAACTAAACTTACTCAGCAAAACTGGAAGCTGGATGCTACGGTGTATTATCGGATGGGGCAAAATGTGATTGACTGGGTGAAATTACCTTCCGAAACCGTTTGGCAGAGTAAAAATATGGCCCATGTGAATGCGCTTGGGGGTGACCTGACGTTGGCTTATTATTTCCAAAAATGTTTTGTGAAGAAAGTGGGATTGAGTTATTCATACCTGCAAATGGATAAAAGTACGGATAATTATGACTCGAAGTATGTGTTGGATTATCTGAGAAACAAAGTGATGGTTTCGCTCGATCACAGCATTTGGAATAAATTATCGGCTTCGTGGAAGTTCGGTTATTTTGACCGTGCCGGAAATTATACTAATGTAAAGAGCATGTTGGTTAGTTTTGACCCTTATGCAACGCTGGATTGCCGCTTGCTATGGAACGGGAAAGGATTTGATGTATTTGCCGATGTAAATAATATCTTTGATAAAACCTATGCCGATTATGGCGGGCTGAATCAGCCGGGAATTAATTTCAATTTGGGAGTAAGGTTTAAATTATAATGAAA
>DAIQOQ010000218.1:0-4992 GCA_036787795.1 Paludibacter sp.
AAATGACTAAGGCAGACATCGTAAACGAAATTGCTAAAAATACAGGTATTGACAAGGTTACTGTATTGACAACTGTTGAAGCTTTTATGGAAACTGTAAAAGACTCACTATCTAAAAATGAAAACGTGTATTTAAGAGGTTTTGGTAGCTTTGTTATCAAACAACGTGCTGAAAAAACTGCTCGTAACATCTCTAAAAACACTACAATCATTATTCCAGCTCACAACATTCCTTCATTCAAACCTGCTAAAACCTTCGTGAGCGTAGTAAAATAAAATTTTATATTAACTAATTACAATTAAGATGCCAAGCGGTAAAAAAAGGAAACGACATAAAATGTCGACTCACAAAAGAAAAAAAAGACTGAGAAAAAATAGACATAAGAAAAAATAAGTCTACTGGTCTTTAGTTATTAAAGCCCAAGAAAACAAACTTTAAAGCAATATCTTGGCTTTAAGTTTGTTTTTTTGTTTATAAAAACAACTCAATCAAAATCAAAAGAAGTGAATAGCGAATTAGTAGTGGATGTTAACGCATCCGAAATTTCTATTGCGCTGCTCGAAGACAAACGCCTTGTAGAACTTAACCAGGAAGGACGCGAAGAACAGTTCGCCGTGGGAAATATCTATTTTGGCAGGGTAAAAAAAATAATGCCCGGTTTAAATGCAGCCTTTGTGGATGTTGGTTACGAAAAAGACGCTTTTCTACATTATCTTGATTTAGGTTCCAATTTCAACACCCTTACACAATTTACAACGCAGGCGTTGAGCGACCGTAAAAAGACGCCTGCTATTCAGAAAACCAAACTGCAACCGGAAATAGAAAAAAACGGTTCGATTAATGACATTTTGAAAACGGGACAGGAAATCCTGGTACAAGTTACCAAAGAACCTATCTCCACCAAAGGTCCAAGATTGACTGCCGAAATATCCATAGCAGGTAGGTTTTTAGTTTTGATTCCGTTTGCCGATAAAGTATCGGTATCGCAAAAGATAAAAACGGAGGAAGAACGACAAAGACTCAAACAATTGATTCAAAGCATTAAACCAAAAGGTTTTGGTGTAATTGTAAGAACAGTTGCAGAGGAAAAAAAAGTAGCAGAACTCGATAATGAGTTGAAAATTTTGGTAAAACGCTGGGAAGAAGCTGTAGCCAAAACTCAACAAACAAAAGGAGTTACGCTTATTTTAGAAGAATTAGGTCGTACGGTAGGAATAATTAGAGATTTATTCAGCCCAAGTTTTAAGCATATACATATCAACGATCAGGCAGTGTTTGCCGAAGTGCGCGATTACGTAAATCTGATTGCGCCCGATCGGAAAGATATTGTAAAGCTATATCAGAATGAAGTTCCGATTTACGATAGCTTTGGTATAACCAAACAAATAAAATCAGCTTTTGGTAAAACCGTATCGTTCAAAAACGGCGCTTATCTGATAATTGAACACACCGAAGCCTTGCATGTAGTCGACGTTAACAGCGGTAATCGTTCTAAAGCAGGTAATGGGCAAGAAGACAATGCACTGGATGTGAATCTGGCAGCAGCCGATGAAATAGCTCGCCAACTTCGCTTACGCGATATGGGAGGCATTATTGTGGTTGACTTTATTGATATGCACGAGACGGAAAACCGTCAGAAATTATTCGACAGAATGCGTGAAAATATGGCTGATGATAGAGCTAAACACAATATTCTGCCTTTGAGTAAATTCGGCCTGTTGCAGATAACGCGACAACGTGTTCGTCCGGTGATTCATTTTGATATTGAAGAAACCTGTCCGACTTGTTATGGACATGGAAAAATTAAACCATCGATCTTGTTTACCGATCAGCTGGAAAGTAAAATTGACTATCTGGTAAATAAATTATTAATTAAAGAGTTTACATTGCATATTCACCCTTACGTAGACGCCTATATCTCTAAAGGCTTACTCTCGATAAAGTGGCAGTGGAAACGAAAATTCGGTAGAGGATGTAAAGTAATAGCGGCTCAGAAGCTGGGCTTTTTGCAATACAAATTCTACGACAAAAAGGGAAATGAAATTGACCTACAAGAAGAAATAGAAAAAATATCGTAACAATAAATTTAAAAACAGGCTATCCGAAATGGGTAGCCTGTTTTTTGTTATCGGGTATTCTTATTTTATTTTGCTTCCGGAGTTGTTGCAGCGCTGCTGTCTTTATCCTTGCGTAGTGATAAGCTGTTCTCGTAGGAATGAATAAGCAGATTGAGCTTATTTACAAATTCTATGTAAGGTGCCTCACCGTTTACAATGATCAATGCATTTATTTTTTCGGTAATACGCCGGTACACGCTGTCTATTTCGGTACGGACTACTTTCATGCGCAGATGTGTTCTGGCATCCTGTTCGTTGAGCTTGCCGGTTTGTAATGCATAATGATTTTTATAGTCAGCATCCAGTTTATCCACCCATCCATTAAGTTCGACTGTATCTACATCGGGTGCGTAGGTTGATCCTTTCAGTTCGGATACCAATTTCAGGGTAGCTCCCGATTTGTTTTGTTGAGTCTTTCTTTTGATATTCCCATTTGCATCCAGCAGTACTCTGAGGCGCTCAGAGGCTTCTTTAACCGATTGAGAATAGTGGTTTAGTCCGCTATTTACAGCATCTACTATACCATCGAAGGTATTGTTTATTTTTGTGTCTGCCTCCCGAAGCATTTTGGTGTAAGTACTCTTACGCACATAGTTCAACGCTTCACCTTCGTCGGCGTATGATTTTTTGAAACTTTCGTACTCGGGCACAATTAGCAATGTGGCAGCGGTAAAAATAGTAATGAGACCATTTACATCAGTGTAATACTTGTAATGTTCTTCGTTTTGGAAACGACTTAATGGAGAATCTTCAATTTTCAACATAATCTAATTTCGATTTTAAGGTAAATAAAAAAATTATATGTCAATATCTAAAATTACATATTCGTTCTGCATCATTCGTAAAACGCTGTATCGGTACGAATGAGCATTTTCAGCTTGCAAAGTTCGTTCGTACTAGTACGACTGATGTTTTCAAGTCTGCGAAGCTCGTTCGTACTAGTACGACTGATGTTTTCAAGTCTGCAATGCTCGTTCGTACTAGTACGACTGATGTTTTTCAGTCTGCGAAGCTCGTTCGTACTAGTACGACTGATGTTTTTCGGTTTGCAAAGCTCGTTCGTACTAGTACGACGTTTTTATTGATTAACAAACCTCTCATTTGTTGCTCTACGGCGGAGCATTATTTGCGATTTATTTTCTTCCGTAGTATCTATTAGATGTATTTTACGTTGCAAATCTAAATAAATAATTTTAGTTACAAAATATTTTTCTTATTTATTTTGAAAAATATTATTCTAAAGGCGTATTTGTGCTCTCAGAATGCAATTATATGGGTGTTTTTTGCTCTGATTTAGTCTATCATGGCGGCGATACGGAACAGAATGATCATTGTTGTATGGGTCTGAAAATTTCTGCAATGCATTCCGGTTTCGTCGGTTTGAAAAATTGGAGGACCGATAGTTCAAGGAAGGGGGTGGGGTAATAAATAAAAATGGCTGTCCGAATTTTTCGAACAGCCATTCTTTGAGTTATGATAAAGATCAGAATTATGCTTCAGGAGCAACTTCTGGTGCAGCTTCTGCAGCAGGAGTTTCAACAGCAGGAGTTTCAGCAACTGGTGCTTCTACTGCAGGAGTTTCAACAACTGGTGCTTCGGCAGCAGCTTTAGCTTTCTTTTCTTTTTTAGCAGCTTTTTCTGCAGCCTGATCCATTTTGTCTTTCAAATCAGACAATGACTGAATGTCACCCAATGTGGTTTTTTCAGCAGCAGGAATTGACGATACCGGAGCTTCTTCTTTCTTAGCGCGTTTTGGTGCAGCTTTTTTAACTGGAGCTTCTGTCGAAACAGGAGCTTCACCTTTTTCAGCACGTTTTGCATCTTCGTGGATGCGGCTGTGAGAAAGAATAATGCGTTTAGCGTCTTTGTTGAATTCAATTACTTTGAAAGCTAATTTTTCATCAACCTGAGCTTGCGATCCGTCTTCTTTTACCAAGTGTTTTGGAGTAGCAAAACCTTCAACACCGTAAGGCAATGAAATTACAGAACCTTTGTCTAACATTTCAATGATAACACCTTCGTGTACACTGTCAACAGTAAACATTGTTTCTAATACATCCCAAGGATTTTCTTCCAGTTGTTTGTGGCCTAAGCTCAAACGACGATTAGCTTTGTCGATTTCCAATACCTGAACATCAATTTCGGCACCTATTTGAGTAAATTCAGATGGGTGTTTTACTTTCTTAGTCCATGAAAGATCCGAAATATGGATTAAACCATCAACGCCTTCTTCGATTTCAACAAATACACCAAAGTTGGTAAAGTTGCGAACTTTAGCTGTATGTTTTGTTCCCAAAGCGTAACGTTCTTCGATGTTATCCCAAGGATCAGATTTCAATTGTTTGATACCTAAAGACATTTTGCGTTCGTCGCGATCCAGAGTCAGGATAACTGTTTCCACTTCGTCGCCTACTTTCAGGAAGTCCTGAGCAGAACGTAAGTGTTGTGACCAGCTCATTTCCGAAACGTGGATTAAACCTTCAACACCTTGAGCGATTTCAACAAATGCACCGTAGTCGGCCATAACCACTACTTTACCTTTTACTTTGTCACCAACTTTAAGTTCGGCGCTCAAAGCATCCCAAGGATGAGCAGAAAGTTGTTTCAATCCAAGAGCAATACGTTTTTTCTCATCATCGAAGTCAAGGATAACAACATTAAGTTTTTGATCCAAAGCAACAATTTCTTCAGGATGAGAAACACGTCCCCATGAAAGGTCGGTGATGTGAATCAAACCGTCTACGCCACCAAGGTCGATAAATACACCGTAAGAAGTGATGTTCTTAACTGTACCTTCAAGAACCTGACCTTTTTGAAGTTTACCGATAATTTCTTTTTTCTGTAATTCAAGTTCAGCTTCGATAAGCGCTTTGTG
>DAIQOQ010000219.1:0-4989 GCA_036787795.1 Paludibacter sp.
CATTATAACCCCGGCAACACATTTCACCTTGCACCCCATCCGGACATATTTCACCGGTTTCCGGATTAATAACAAACACAAAACCTTTTAATTAGATTTAAAATACCCCATTAAAATTACGGGTTGGCAATTCACCTTAATTTCAAAATGGAAATCTATTTTGCATAGTACTTCAAACCGCGAGCACATATAACCAAATAAAGCCGTCGGCACGAAATTGCTTATCAACTAGCCAGAAATCAAGCTTTATAAATTGGACATTCTGAGGATATAGATAATCTTTGGGGAGGTGTAAGGCACTCGTGCCAGTGTCCTACTAACGGTGTCTTAGTAGTGCTACTAACGATGTCTTAGTAGCACTACTAATGATGCCTTAGTAGTGCTACTAACGACGCCTTAGTAACACGACCAACTATGACGACACATTAACAAAACTGTTTAACGAGAGTAAGACTCACATTTATTTCTGTAACAGGCACAATCTTTACCTGATTTTATTTTGCAAGTATTTTCAAATAATCGCCCTTAGGTTTTAATAATTCAACAGCTACTTTCAAGTCCTTATCCGTTCGCATTGAATACTGTATTTGACCTTTTTGATAATAGTAACGTTTAATAATTTCGAGGCTAAGCAATTCGGAAATTTCAGCTTTATTTTCCACAATACTTTTTGTAACATCGGGCATTAATTTTGCTTTTAAAGCTGTAAACTCATTACTAGCTGACTTATCTAATCCCTCATACTTAGCCATATCAAACAATTCCTTGTAATATTTTTCTGTTTGAGTAGTGTATGTAAATTTTTTCTCTATCAAATAATCGGAAAACAATTTAAAGTCAGCATCAGACAAACTAAATTCTGCTGGGCTTGCAATTTTAGGATGATTTTGCACATACTGCGTAGCATAATCAAAATATAGATTTTGAGCAAAAATATAATAGGCAATATTCAGTTTGCGCTCATCTTTAGTAAGTGTATCGGGAACTATTCCACCACCATCACGAACCTTACGTCCGTTTTTTGTTTTGAACTCTGAAGTTAAACTATCCGGAATATGACCTACGCTTCCATCTTCGTTTCGGTGACTATAATCGATAGCCTGAATACAGCGCCCACTTGGAATGTAATATTTGGCAGTAGTAACTTTTAAATGCCCGCCATAACTTATCGGACGAATATTCTGCACGAGCCCTTTTCCAAAAGTGCGTTCCCCAACAATAACTCCTCTGTCAAGATCCTGAATTGAACCGGCCAATATTTCGGAGGCTGATGCTGATGAACGATTTGCCAATACTACCAATTTCATTTGAGGAAAAATGGGATCCAAAGGGGTTTTATAAGTTCTGTCAGCTTCTTTATTCTTTCCTTTTGTTGTAACTACATCAGTGCCTTTAGGAACAAAGTAGCCTACAATTTTGACTGCTTCATCAATTAATCCACCACCATTATTCCGAATGTCCAATACTAACGATTCTATTTGATGTTGTTTGACCATTTCCGATATTGCTTTTTTCAGTTCAAGCCCTGCCCGATCGGTAAATTCACTTAGCAATACATACCCAATCTTATCTCCAATCACCGACGAATATGCCACCGGATTAACCTGGATTTTTTCACGGACAAACGAAATATCAAGAGGTTTCTTTTCACCCGGACGTTTTAGTTTTAGTTTTATCGTAGTGCTTGGAGTCCCTTTCAGCAAAGCACTCACATCATTAACTGCCAAACCTTTGATACTTTTACCATCAACCTCTAAAATAATATCACCAGCCCGAATTCCATTTCGTTGTGCAGGCATTCCTTCATAAGGTTCTGAAATACAGATATCCTTATCTTTTTTCATAATCACCGCTCCGATTCCGGCATATTCTCCCGTAGTCATAAAAGTCAGATCGTCTGTTTCTTCTTCCGGCATGTAAACGGTATACGGATCAAGTTTATCAAGCATATTATCGATTGTCGACTTGATCATTTTATCATAATTCAATGTATCAACGTAAAATAAGTCGAGATCACGAAATAAAGAATTGAAAATAGTAAGGTTTTTGCTAATCCTGAATGTACGTTCATCAGGTTTATCAGCTCCATAAACAGCAGAACTTAAGCAAAAAATAAAGATCGATAGTTGGAATATTTTCTTCATAAAAAGTTGTTTTGATAGTCTTTAATTTAAAATTCCGTGTTCCTCAAATTTCCACATTAGGAGGAAGAAATGCTGAGATATCCTTCCCAAATGCAATCAAATCACGGGTAACAGTGGACGAAATAAATGAGTACTCTGCCTCGGTCAATAGAATAACAGTCTCTATGCCTGTTAGTTTCCGGTTGGCATCGGCAATAGTTCGTTCATACTCAAAATCTCCAACAGAACGAAGCCCCCGGAGTACAAAATCGGCATCGACAGACAACGCAAAATCTACCGTCAAACTATCATAAGAAGCAACCTTGACCCTGGGTTCATCTTTAAAAGCCTGATGAATAATCTCCAGACGCTTTTCTACCGAGAAAAGCGTTTTCTTAGCCTGATTTAAACCTATACCCACCACAATTTCGTCAAAGAAGGACAATCCTCGTTGCACAATGCTATAGTGTCCGATAGTGAATGGATCGAAAGTTCCGGGGAAAATAGCTCTTTTCATATATTTAATCTAATTCTGGTTCAATTATTGTAAAAACAAATACTATATTGAAAATGGGTACAAAGATAGATAAACTTAACTTCGACTTATCAGAAACTACTCTCTTAGTTTGCATTTTTTAGTTTTTCAAACAATATTTCTTCTTTATAATTGCGTTTATGCTCATAAATCAGTCAAATTTCAAAATTAATTATTAAAACGATGAGGACGAAGTCTTGGATGTTATTTCTTTTATTGAGTTGTTTTTTCCAATCAGCTTTCAGTGTCGAACCTGTTTCCAGTTTTCCGATTCCTGCGAAAATAAGTTTTGCCGGTCAGGTTATTTCGCTGGAACGCTATGATATGCACGAGCGTTTCGATCGTGAACAGATTATTATTGCTTATAATCACTCCGTAAGTTTTATGGTAATCAAACGCGCCAATCGATATTTTCCAATCATTGAACCCATATTAAAAGAAAACGGGGTACCTGATGATTTTAAATATCTGGCAGTAATTGAAAGCAATTTAGATCCACGCGCTGTATCAGGGGCACATGCGGCCGGTATATGGCAACTGATGCCCAAAACTGCTCAGCAATTCGGACTGGAAGTGAACGACGAAATTGACGAACGTTACCACATTGAAAAATCAACTATTGCCGCTTGTAAATACTTGAAAAGTGCCTTTGCTAAATATAAAAACTGGGCAACAGTAGCAACATCATACAACGCCGGCATGGGTCGAATTTCGCAAGAAAAAGAGAACCAACAAGTGGAAGATTCTTTCGATCTCTTACTAACATCGGAGAGCAGTCGCTATGTTTTCAGGATTCTGGCCATGAAACAATTTCTTGAAAATCCGAAAGCCTTCGGATATACAATCGGACATGATGAATTTTACCACACCATAGGAACCACGAATGTGAAAATTAAAGGTGCTGTACCCGATTGGACCAAATTTGCATCACAATATGGAATCAGTTATGCGCAACTAAAAGATTTTAATATCTGGTTACGTGACCGAAAACTAACCAATCCGACAGGCAAAGAGTACGTGTTGCAACTGCCAAATAAAGAAGATCTAAATTTCAATCCGGTGAAAATAAAGATTCACAACCCGATGTGGGTTACTTATTAATGCTTAATTCAAATAACAAATCGCATAATTCAACGTTTTCTCTAAACAATCATTATTGTTTATATTCTAAATTCTAAAATAACAAATGTATGAAAAAGTTTATTATCGCATCAGTAATGCTGCTCTCTGTTTCCATCACTTATGCTCAGTTCAATTTTGGTGTCAAAGCAGGATTCAATTCCTCCCTAAGCCTAAACAATTCAAACTCCCTATCAACAGGTAGCTACAACCTGAACTCTGTAAAATCCGATCTGTCTAATGGATTTCAGGCAGGTGTATTCGCCCGTTTTGGGTTTAAAAAAATCTACTTTCAACCCGAGTTTTTATATAACATGGGGAAAAAGGATTACACTATGACTCTTCAGGATGCACAGAACAATGATGTTCAACTGGACAAACGAGTAACGATAAGTACGTTGGAAGTTCCATTATTATTGGGTTATAAATTACTCGATCTTAAATTGATCAACCTTCGCGCATTTGCTGGTCCAAAATTACGTTTCAATGCCGGATCGTCACTTGATTACAATGTACTGGCTGCAGGTGGTTCAATTACAGCCGATCAACTAAGCAAAGACATTAAAGCTGCCCAGCTAGGTTTGGAGGCTGGTATTGGAGTCGATATTTTAATGTTTACATTAGATGCACGGTATAATTTAATTAAGGACATGTACCAAACAAAATTAGACAGTAAAATCATTGATGACATTCCCGCAAACACCTTTGTTATTTCATTGGGTTATAAGTTTTTTTGATTTCTAATTTGGTTCTACCTCATAACGCCTGTTCTCCTTGTCGGAGAGCAGGCGTTTTTTTGATTTAAGGCACCTTAAATAGGAATTAAATAATGTCGCATCCTTCAGAGAATCGTTAAACGATACGGTTGTAATTCTGACTACAATAATATCGCTTCTACGAAGTTTTTAAAATACTACATTATGGTAGAAATATCAGTTTTAATGAGACAATAGCTCCGTAGGTGCGACATTATAAAAAAAGTCAAGACAACTTTTATTCAAATCAACTTTAATGTTCTGTGAAATCTGTGTATTCCGTGTGCCTAACTAAACGACATTGAATCGGATAATTATTTTCAGGGTGCTACCTTCAATACCGGATCGCTCCACGGCCCCTGCCCTGCCGAACCAACAGCTGCTACCCGTAGTTGGTAAGCTGTTCCGGTGATTAGTCCGGTAAGTTCCGCTTTCGACCGGGTGGTTATCTGTGATT
>DAIQOQ010000054.1:0-15308 GCA_036787795.1 Paludibacter sp.
CAGGAATAGAAATGTCTAATGCAAGCTGTCCATTCTCACGTTTCCACTCAGAACGAATCAATCCGCTCACAGTTTTGTAAGATCCTTTTACCCATTTAAGATCACCCACAGGTATAGGCTTAATTATAATTTTACGGAATCCGGCTCCATCTCCTTCTTCATTAAACCCAATACCAACCAAATCATGAAAGAGCCATTCATTTATCTGGCCTAACATGAAATGATTTTGAGATCCCATGTATGCACCATCAGCATTCCATTTTTCGGTCAATGCTGTTGCACCCTTTTTCAACTGGTAACCGTATCCGGGTTTTTCCGACTGATTATTCATTTCGTAAATCAAATCTGAATATCCTTCCATAGCAAGAGCCTTCAGTAGGTAACGATATCCAACATCACCGGAAGTAAATGAGTTTCCGTTTCTACGAATATCAGCAACAAGGTTTGAAGCAATAATTTTTCGGTACTGAGGTTCTGCAATGCTTAGCGCTAACGGCATAGCCATTGCTGTATTTGACCCTGTGGAATAGATTCCTTTTTCTGCATTAAAAAATTTGTTATTAAATAATGTTCTAATTACCGCAGCTTTCTTTTCAAATTGTAACGCATCATCCTTTTCTCCAATCAAAGTTGCCATTTTTGCCATTATTTCATAGTCATAATAGTAGATAGCAGAGGCAGTAAATTCAATAGGAGTGAGTTGTGACCCCCAAGGATCTTTAGGTCCCATATCGTACCAGTCTCCTAACCCAAAATATAAAAGATGATCTTTCGACGATGTATCCAGAAAGGACAAATACTTTTTCATTCTTTCAAAATATCGTTTAATTAGAGATATATCACCCGAGAACAAATACTGTTGCCATGGCACTATTATAAATGAACTGCCCCATTCCGGAGAATTGTGGAGTCCATTAGCTATGGGATCACCCATGAAAAGGGCATTTCCAAAGTCTTTAGATAGAACTCCACTTCCGGCATAAAATAATTCGGGGGCAACATTAGTGACAAAACCGTTTTCCCATTGACTATCATGCATATCATTCATCCCCTTTCTGAAAAGAGTAAGTAGATCAAAATTGTAACGCAGCGATGGCCCATTGAGATGATATTGCTCAAGCCATGCCATTTTCTCACGAGCCGGACAATCGGTAAGGAAGCTCATCATATTACTTCGTTGTGCCCAGCGCACCAAGGAATAGATCCGATTAAAAAGCTCGTTCGAGCAAGAGAAGGTTCCGATCGGCGTAGCAGACGAATGAACGACAATCCCCTTTAAATCCATAATTTCTGGCACTTTAGTTTCATTATCAGCTGGAAATAATTCAACTTGTAGATAGCGACTGCCTTGATAAAAGAATTTAGGAAAATAAGTCTGAGTCTCTTCACCATTCAGCGTATATTGCCACCATGCAGGACCATGAGTATGTTGCGAAGCCGATCTACGATCGATAGAACCATCGGGATATAAAAGCTCCGAAGGCGTTATTCGCACAGTAGACCCTTTTGACCCTTTTACCCTTAATTCGGGCATGATAGAAGTGTTCTGTCCCAGATCATAGACCCAAACATTGGGTTTCAGTTCTGTCTTTTTTATCGGAATTAGTGTTTCAATTGCCTTAATCGGGGGCGCGGCACATGAAAGGCCTTTAAGAACCATTCCTGTATCAGGCAAAACTATTGGAGTAACCCAACGATCAGTACCCTTAAAAGAGGCTTTATCCCAACCTTGTTCCACCAAGCGGGCATCAAAATCTTCTCCACCATATTCATTCATGTAGGTAACCGGACCGGGAGAAACACTCCATGTTTCATCCGTCCCAATACTCTTTGTTGTACCATCAGCATATTCGAGCTGTAGCTGAAGTTTAGCTTTCAAAGGACCATACGAATTGAGAAACTTCACATAACGTACAGAGTCCAACTGAATGTTATACATGCCATTGCTAAGAATTAATCCAATGGCATTATCACCTTTTGATAACATCCCGGTTACATCGTAAGTATCGTAAAGAGCTGTGAACCGATAATCGGTCCAACCCGGAGCCAATAAATAGTCACCAACTTTCTTCCCGTTAATATTTAGTTCGTAATGTCCTAATCCGCAAACATGTATCACTGCTCTTCGCAATTCCGGTTTTACTTCGAACTCTTTGCGTAAAAGCATGGATGAATAGTTTGGATCGTTTTTATCCGGTTTGTTAGCTTTCCTATATTCAATTAAATCCCTTTCGAGATTAATATCCTGACGTGCCGATTTATATTTCAGGGCATATTTCTCTGCACCATTAGCCGAAATCCATTGGGCTTTCCAATCAGCAGCGTTTAAAACTCCCATAGTCCATTGAGTTGGTTTACTCCAAACAGAAATTTTGGATTTTTCATCCCAAACTCTCACTTTCCACCAGCATTGCTGACTAGATTGTAAAGCTTTTCCAGCATACACTATCTGCCCCATTTGGTCGGAGATTACTTTGCCTGAATTCCACAAGTCAGCATTATCTGCTTTCAATAAATCAACAGAACTAGCTACCAGAACTTGATAAGCCGTTTGCCGGATACCCCTTGCAGTAGGATTACTCGTTTTTATAGTCCAACTCAGGACCGGATTAGTAACATCAACACCATACGGGTTTTCAATAAACTGACAACGCAACTCTATTGGTTCATTTGTTGTAATAGCAGAAATGCAAAAGCCGTTTATCGGCCCAGATACAAGTGATAGGAAAAGTAAAAAATGTCGAATATTCTTCATTTTAAGCGACTTGTTTTATTTTAAATAATATCTCTGCGAAACTGAGGTTTTACCTGAATTGCATTTACGAAAAGTAACGCAACAATGATCAGCAAGTATTTTGCTTTCATCTTATATTGATTAGGTATTACAAAAATACAGGTATTGCATTTAATGGAGGTGAAGAAATCAATCAATAAGGAGAAGAATTTGTTCTATTTATTGATTATACAAAAATAGTAACGTGAATTTCTATGTTGGTCTAACAACACAGAAACTCACGTTTTTCAACAACACTAAGCTTTCTTATTGGAGAAAAGCCACCTAAAACCAATACCTATGATGCATTATAGATTGCACATTGAGCTTTATAAATTCCTCATACGAATCAATACGGTATTTATGCTATTTCTAATGACAATTGGAATCTTTTTGGGGTGATGCCATATTCACTTTTGAAGCAACGACTAAAGTATTTCGGGTCGCTAAACCCTACCGAAAATGCAATATCCGAAATATTCCGCTGTTTCGCGAGTAGCTGGGCAGAACGTTTTATCCGGACTGAGCGTATAAATTCACAAGGAGAAAGCCCCACGGTTGATTTGAGTTTACGATATAATGATGCTTTTGAAACGTTCATTTCACAGGCAAACTGATCAATTGATAAGCTTACATCTGAAATTCTCATTTCTAGTTTTGCAATGACTTTTTCTATAAAAAACCTATCGTTACTCAGATTCTCATTTCCAACAGACATTTTTTTCATTAACCTCCGATACTCTTTGGGTGATACCCCGACTTTGTTTTTAAAGCATTTACTAAAATATTTAGGGTCATTAAATCCTATTTTATAAGCCACTTCGGAGATTCTCAGGGAGTTAATTAACAGAAGCTGTTGCGCGGTCTCAATTTTTAAAGGCATCTTATTGTTCCTCATATTTCCCATTGAAGTCATAATTTTAAATTAGTTATACATGTTATAATGTCAACTGCAATTCAATTATCAGACATATTATACAGTCTTATTTACAAGTAATCGCACTCTTCGAACTAAAAAGTAACCATCACGATTTCAAAAATTCTCTAAAGATATTCTATTCCTATTTATAAAGAGAAAGGATAGAATAAAATTATTTACATTGGTCTTAGACCGAACTAAACTAATAAGTTGAACTTGTAATTAGTAAAATATTCTAACTACAATATTTCTACATCACTTCGTATCTTTGATAAAAAACAGCAACTATGATTTTATTTTTAACACAAAAGCAATATCACTACTTTTTTTAGAAAGAAGAGTTACGGTTAATCCCGAGCGCCCTGACTCGAACCTTACACGACCAGCGCCCAACATTTCTACTTGCTTTACTTTATTGGGATAAAGTAAATTATTTGTCGACAGTGATTTGATAATTATTTTACCATCCTCAGGCCATCCTAAAACAATGGCATACAAAATGCCATTCTTAGTGGTAAATCGAATATCTTTTGATGAGTAAGTGGTTTTCCCTTCATTAAATCCCTGCGCATTGATCGGGTTTGAATTTTCGGCTGTTGGACCTTCACCAAAGATTTTCCATGGTCGGGTATCGTAAATACATTCACTGTTAACATCCATCCATTTGCCAATTTCTTCTACTACCTTAACTTCCTTGTCATCAATAGTGCCATCTCCTCTTACAGGTATATTCAATAATAAATTACCATTTTTGCTTACAATATCGGCAAGCATATGAACCACCTCTTTGGCTGTTTTATATTTGTCATTATCATAGATTGAGCGCCTGTAATGCCACTCTCCAATGCACGTGCAAGTTTGCCATGGCTGTTCCTGAATTTTATCTGGAGCGCCACGCTCCACATCCCAAACCATACATTTCTTCTGATCTTCTGTCAGAATTTTTCCAAAAATAACACTCTCTAGTTTACCATTATGTTGATGCATATTATGATTATAATAATGTGCGGCAATGCGCAGACCTGCATCACTGATTGGCCATAAGGGTAATGCGGTATCATCAAAATAGAGCAAATCGGGATTATAATGATTGATTAGATCTACCGTACGATTGTAAAATTTGTCACAATATTCAGTAGAAGGTACAGATGATCCGTTACCCCATTCCCATTGGCTATGAATAGTGCCTGTTTTATCACTCCCTTTGCTCAAAGGATGATTTTGTGCATACAGATCTTGCGGATCATATCCTTCCCACCATTTTCCTTTTCCGTCCGTTTTAGTCAGATTTCCATCGTAAGGAACTCCCATTTTTGCACCTTCATTGTCTGATCGCTGGGCTGTTTCATAAAATGTCCACGCATGAGCGGCATGAATACTTACGCCAAAATATAGTCCGTTTTTTCGTGCTGCCTTTTCCCACCCACTGATAATGTCTTTTTTGGGACCAATATTGACCGAATTCCAAGGTTGATATTTGCTATTCCACAGATCAAAATTGTCATGATGATTTCCCATAGCAAAAAAATAACGTGCCCCTGCTTTTTTGTAGAATGCAACTAACTTATCAGGATCCCACTTTTCTGCTTTCCATGCATTACACACATCTTTGAAGCCATATTCTGAAAGATGTCCGTAGTTTTGTACACTCCACTTATATTCCCGGCTTCCTTCTGCATACATAAAGCGGGCATACCAATCGCCTTGCTCTGGTTGACATTGAGGACCCCAATGTGCCCAAATACCAAACTTTGCATTGCGAAACCATTCGGGCACCTTATATTGTTGTAACGACTCCCAGGTTGGTTGAAAACTTCCTTGAGCTATTGGCTCATTATTCCTATTTTGAGCATGAGCAAACAACAAATTGATTATTGTAACAAATGATAGAATAATACTCCTCATATTTTTCATAAGTAATTCTTTTAGTAAACCATCTAGTATTCTGAAAAGCAATACAAAGCAGCAACACAACTTCATATTGTATTTGAAGAATATTCATCTTCACCATACATTTTTGGCAAAGATGAATATTCAATTCATAAGTACTATTTTTTAATTATATCCTGAATTTTGCACCAGATTTTTATTGATATTAAGATCATTTTGTGGAATGGGGAAATATCGATTATGAGAATCCCATGTTCTGGTTTCAAATTGGTAATACATATTTGCATCTACAGGAGAAGCTGAAGAAGCTGAACCTCGGTAGTTTGCTGCTGTTGGATCATCCGAAAGTTTCACTCCCGTAAAGGTATGATTCAGCTCAGTAATAGCTGTACCCCAACGTAAGACATCAAAATAACGCAATCCTTCAAAAGCTAACTCTACCCGGCGTTCTTTTCTAATAGCAGTTCTTAAGAGTTCTTGTGAAGAAACGTCAGCCAATTTGATCGCTGGTAGACCGACACGATCTCTAACATCGTTTATCGTTAAATCCAACATACTTTGTGTCACGTTTCCAAAACCCGACTCGTTCATGGCTTCTATATAGCTCAATAAGACTTCAGCATAACGCATTATTGGCGTGTATGTGTAAGTATTATATAAATCTGTTACAGAAGCATCACACCCTTTTTTGGGGCAATATCCATCAAAAAGAGTAAACTTGTTATAATAATCATTGGTATTGGCTCCTTTAAAGCAGTTGTATGTAACACCATTAAATGTTGTCCCTGCATAACTTCCTAAAGGTGGCAAAAAGACAGATGCATACAATCTCAGGTCTCTGTTTACATAAGGATCATTTTCATTATAGACTGAAGATGTTGTTATGTCTTTACCATCAGTGCAGAAATAGTCTTTTACCAGTTCGTTATAAGGAGCAAATTGATGCCACCCTCCGTTGCATTCAGGGAAAAGGTATATATAACGAGCTGTAGTAAATTTGTCCTTAAGGTATTGTACGCAAAATATCATTTCGGAACTCGTTTCACCTCCGATTTGAAACAGCTTTGCATAACTGTCACTACCATTTGTTCTATCCAATTTATAAACATTTGAATCGATAATAGTTTTCAAAACGGCCGCGGCTTCTGCCCATTTATTCTGAGCAAGATATAAACGGCTCAATAACGTTCGGGCAGCACCTGTCGTAAACCGCCCATACTCTGCCGATGTTCTCGTATCAGGTAATGCTGTTATCGCAGCTTTTAGATCACTTTCGACCTGGGAATAGACCGTTGCCTGAGGGGTTTGCGATATACTATTGGCTTCAGCTACAGTTAAAGTGGTTAATGGCATTGGAACATCTTTCCAATAGAATGCAAGATTAAATAAATAATATGCACGCAAACATTTGACTTCTGCTGTCCAAATTGTTTTCTTGGTTTCATCCATAGGACATTTTCCTATGTTATCAAGAAATGTATTATAGGTCGCAATTTGCGTGTATGCATTGTCCCAATAGCCTAAAACATTACTACTTGTTGCCATAGTATTGCTACTTGCCAGACCAAGAGTAGTAAAGTTTTCCTTTTCCGTCCCATTGCCTCCGGCAAAATCAAGATAAAGCAATCCCTGAGGATTTGCAAAATCACCATGATTCCATCCGTGTGGAAATTCATAACATCCAACCAATGCTAATAAAGCATCACTCTCATTTGACCAAAAAGTTGCATCAGAGATAGAAGTTGTAGGCTGTTTGTCCAAAATATCCGTACAGCTCACATTAAACAACCCAATAAAGATTGATATTGATGCTATAAAAATTGATATTATATGTTTGTTTTTCATTATGGAGTATTTTATTGATTAAAAAATAATGAAACATCTTTTACGATTTGTAATTGGGATGATGTCTCATTTTGTTATATTTATATTATCAGATCTTTATGTTACAACCAAATGAAAAGACACTGGTAATAGGATAATACGAAGGTGAATCCCCAGTACTTATTTGATTTTCTGGATCCCATCCTTTATAGAACGATGTGAAATTGTAAAGATTTTCTCCGCTAATATAAATTCTACAACTTTGTAGTCCAATCTTATTCAAAATCGTCTTGGGAATTGTATATCCGATCTGCACATTCTTAATCCGCAAAAAATTTGCATTTCTGACCCAATATGAAGAAGTCTGAAGATTCGTACTGTTCGAGTTCAATGTTTCCAATCTAGGGTATTTTGCCCATTTATTTGGATTCTCTGTTGTCCATCTGTCTTCTACCTGCCAACGTTGAATCTGCCCTCCATTATAGAAAGCGTAAGCCATATATGATCCTATTAGTCTCTGAAAACCAGCCATTCCTTGCAGCAAACCTGAAAAATCAAATCCTTTGTATGAAGCACTAAGAGTCATGCCATAGTAGTATTTAGGAGTAGTAGATCCTAAAACAGTTCTATCTTTAGAATCAACAACTCCATCGCCATTAAGGTCAACATATTTTACATAACCTGGTTTCAAATTGCTTTTTGATACCAATTGAGTAGGTGCAGCATCGATTTCCGCCTGATCAACAAATAGTCCGTCAGTTTTATAACCGTAAATAATTCCAAGCGGTTGGCCTACGATTCGACTATTATTAATATCTTCTGAGGCTCCATCTGCTAGTTTTTCAACAGCATTTTTTATATATGAGAAATTTGGAGCGACGCCAAATTTGAAATTTCTTCCAATAGTCCCATTATATGCAAGGTCCAATTCTACACCCTTGTTAGAAACAGCTCCAACATTAGATTGACCAACGCCACGTCCTATGATTTCCGTCACCTGAACAGATGATAAAATATTATAAGTATATTTATAGAAATAATCCGCACTTCCTGTTAGTTTTCCATTGAATAAACCAAAATCTAACCCAACATCGGCAATCGAAGTAGTTTCCCAAGTAATATCGGTATTATTTAATGTATTTATTCTCGTACCAGACACGAGAGTTGCAGAGTTTCCAAGCACAGCATTCTCGCCCAAAGAATATGTCTGCTGATAGGGATATGTTCCGATATTTTGGTTACCTAAGACTCCCCATGAAGCTCTCACTTTAAGATTATTAATAGACTTGGGCAATCCACTCTTGTTCCAGAAATCTTCTTGAGAGATTCTCCAGCCAGAAGAAAAAGAAGGGAATAGCCCCCAACGATGACTGGGCGCAAAACGAGAAGAACCGTCATAGCGAACATTTGCTTCAAATAAGTACTTATCCTTAAAAGCGTAATTAGCACGGCCAAAGAACGACATTAACGCCCACTCCTCCATCCCTCCATCATTCGAAGCAGTTGAAGCAGAAGCCGAAGCAAGTTCATAAAGAGAGTTATTAGGGAATGTATTTCGAGACCCATTCAAATATTTGTATGTGTTTGACTCATTTGATGCTCCAGCTAACAAATTTATGGAATGATCTTTTATCTGTTTTTTATAAGTTGCTATTGCTTCAAACGATTTGTATGTTGTATTATTTGACCAAACAGAAAGATTTGCAGGACCAACTGTTTTGGTTGCATCGAAAGATGTAGATGCTATGTAAGTCTTGTTATAATTATTATTATAGTTCATACCTGCTTTTCCACTTATTGTAAGGCCATCTACCGGAGTTTGCCATACCAGTTGTGCGCTACCGATAGCATTAGCACTCACATTCTTACTAAAGGAATTGCTTGACAACCATGCTTCAGGGCTATAATTGTCTTGATATCCGAAAGTACCATCTGATTTTTGACCGGCATAAATCGGACCTTCCCTAACAGCATATCCTATGATACCTTCAATACTTGATGGAGAGCCACTAGGAGAATTATACGTTGTAGTATAAGCATTTAAATTAGCATTAAGAGTAAGATTTTTCGTCACTTTAGCTGACATATTCCACAAAATGCTATATCTGTCATCTGATGTTTTGGCTGTTAACCCATCTTGGTGCATGTAGTTTGCAGAAAGATTATAGTTCAAAGAAGAGTTACCACCTTGTACTCCAAATGTATGTTTTTGCTGAAATCCGGATCCACTATTTAAAAGCCATTTCAAGTGATTGACATTTGGATAGTTATCGGGATCAGATCCATCTTTGAATTTTGCAATTTGAGCGGCAGTATAGGCTTCCGCTTTTCCCATATTCCTCATCGCTTCATTATAATAAGTAGCATATTCCCCTGAAGAAAGGAAATCAGGAAGTTCTGTAGCCTTCTGCCATCCGAAAGAATTGTTGTACGTAATCACAGTCTTCCCTTCGGCCCCTTTCTTGGTTTCAATCAAGATAACACCGTTTGCTGCACGATTGCCATAAATAGAAGCCGAGGCTGCATCTTTTAAAAATGATATGCTTTGTACATCATTGGGATCAACATCATCAATATTGCCGGACATTCCGTCAATCAATACTAACGGGGCCGTACCTGCACTAGAGAAAGTAGTTGTACCACGGATATTTACGGTAGCACCGGCACCAGGCCTACCTGATGATTGTACCACACTTAAACCAGGAACCAAACCAGCAAGAGCTTGAGAAGTATTTGCTACGGGCTTATTTGCAATTTCACTTCCTGTTACAGATGCTACTGATCCTGTCAGGTTTACTTTTTTCTGTGTTCCATAACCAACAACAACTACTTCATCCAGATTTTTTGTATCCTGCTCTAAAGTCACTTTAATTATATTTTGCTTACTATAAGTTGCTTTTTGGGTGACGTACCCTATATACGAGAATACCAGTGTAGAAGCTGAACTGGGTACATCAATTGCAAATTTACCTTCCAAATCGGAAATAACACCCACCTTGGTGCCTTCTACAAAAACACTTACGCCCAAAAGCGATTCTCCTGTAGCCGCATCTGTGATTGTCCCTGAAATCTTGCGCATATGCCCATCTGACGATTGAGCTTTAGCTTCCACTGTTTTTTCAGGAACAAGAACTATTTGCTTGTTATCCTTCTTCTCCCAACTGATACCACTTGCAGAAAAGAGTGTGTTTAAAGCATTGTCAATCGACACATTATTGACATTTAACGATGCAACCTTATCAAGTGCTGTAAAATCATCGTTATAAAAGAATTTATACTCTGTAGTTCGTTCTATAGTTTTTATAATTTTCCGAATAGGCACATTTTTCGCTTTTACAGTTACCTGAGCAAAGGTGCTAATAGCTATACAGAACGAGAAAACACTAATCCAGAAAAGACGTAAAAACCGGATCTGAGAGAAATTTAGTTTGTATTTCATTGTGATTTTCATACTATTAATGAATTAAATAATATATACATGGTGCTGCGTTATCAAAAGCTCGATTGCCACACCGAAAAAAGAATCGACATTTGAGAGACTGAATAAATTCTGCCATTCTTTCTCTCTAATAAATCATGAGTTAACTTGTATTTGCCATATGTAGCTTATTTAAGGTTCAACTATTATAAAGTCTTATTAAACAACTAGTATTGATTATCTCAATACTTTTTTATAATACGGAATCATCCGTTTATTCTCTTTCAGGTAGATCACCGAGTCTTTCAGGTGATAGGAAATGGGTGAAGTCAGGGCAAATATTTGCAGCAGACTTTCTAAACTAGTATTACCTATAGAACCCGAATAACGATATTTTTTCAATGATTGAGATTCAAAAACAACCTTTACATTGTAATCACGTTCCAATACAGAAGCAATATCCTCAAATGTTTCCGAATCAAAAGTGAGTTTATTGAAGCGCCAGTCAGCAGAAGCTAACCCATCAGTCACATCACTTTTTTGCAGACTTTTAGTGGCTCGATTGTATATCACTTTTTGATTTGGGCTCAGGTTTATTTTGTTCTGTTCATCGCCGACCTCCACTTTACCATGAATCAATACCGTGGATATTTGATTTTCATCCGGATAAGCTTTTACATCGAATGCTGTTCCAAGAGCCTCTACCGAAAAGCCGTGACTTTGCACAATAAATGGAGCCTTTTTGTTTTTTGCCACTTCGAAATAAGCCTCGCCATCCAGTTGAATGATTCGTTCTTTTTTGTTAAAGCGGGAACCATAGGTTAGCGTTGAACCGGAGTTAACCCAAACGCGACTTTTATCAGGTAAAGTAAGAGCCACCTTTTGCCCCTTTTCAACTGTCACAGTCATGTCATCTGCCAGCTTTCTGGTTTGTCCGTCGTAAAGCAAGTAGCCAGAAAGTGAAGTGGTGATAACAAGGAGAAAAGACGCCGCAACAACTAACCATTGCTTCCACTTAAATGTCCGAACTGGGAGAATATCGACTTTGATATTATCCATGATTTGTTTTTGCACAGTCTTGTTCATCATCTCAGGAGCTTTATTCCACTGATTCTCCATCCATCTGCTTTCAAAATCAGCATTTTCCAACTGACCTAGCAGATGACGGACCTCCTGCTTAGTGATAGTTCCGTTGAAAAACTGCTCTAATAACTCTATGTTACTCTTCTTATCCATTTAAACTTCCATGTTTTGAGAGGTTAATTACAACTGAAAAATAGTTGTCAACACTTTTCTTATTTCTATACCTATATATTACACAATCATAAAGTCGTATTCCTTTACGCAACTTTGTATTTGTCTTATTATTTAACTTATCAGAGATAGAATTAGGCCTAAAACAATGATATTGCAGTAGGGCAAAAGGTTCCTTCTCATAAATTGTGTAGCTTTATTTAATTGTGATTCTACTGTATTTTCCGAAATATCGAGCAATGCAGCAATTTCTTTGTTAGGAAGGTTCTTTACCCGGCTTAATGTATAGATATTGCGACGAGCAGGAGGGAGTTGTTCTATTAACCGATTGATTTGCTCTTCAAGCATTTTGTACTCTATTTCTTTCTCTACTGAATTATCGAGTAGATCATCATGATCAAGCACATAGTCGTAGTATAAATGTGCCTGCAACCGGTTTTTTACAACATTTAGAAACAAATTTCGCCCTACAGTGTAGACAAATGAATTGAAAGAACCTTCTGTGTTGATATGCTGGCGAATCTCCCATATTTTCACAAACACGTTTTGGACAATTTCTTCTGCTAAATAGAAATCACCCTTCGACAGGTTCAATACATAATTATATAACTTTCCGCTGTATTTACTATATAGCAACTCAAAACAGGCTATATCTCCACATTTCAATTTTTCAAGTAAAACACGGTCATTGTTTATTTCCTCGTTCATACGCTTAAAATATTAGTAAAAATAAGCTTATACTGCATTTGGGTTTCAAACGACAGTTTATCAGAACTACATAATGCCAGACGATTATTTATACGGAAAGTACTCTTGATATTCATGTGATTAAATTTAAGGTGTTTTCCAACGTTTTATAATACACAATTCAACTATGATATTCCGTTACTCCAAGTGTGTTAAAGATGAAAATTTCTCAGATTATGGCAAATGAAACATAAAATCACGACTACAACGTAGATAAAAACAAAAACAGTTGCTATTGGAACAATACTAATTTGAATTGAACCAATAGCAACTGTGAGGTTGCAAACATAAAAAAAACTATACACTTAAAATCAGCATCATCCTCTAAACTTTATAAGAAATAATGAAACATAAAATCACGACTACAACGCAGATAAAACAAAAACAGTTGCTATTGGAACAATACTAATTTGAATTGAACCAATAGCAACTGTGAGGTTGCAAACATAAAAAAAACTATACACTTAAAATCAGCATCATCCTCTAAACTTTATAAGAAATTTTGTAAGACATTTTTCAATTCGTCCGAAAGAACACTCAATGTCATCAAGTTAGTGGTTCTATTTCCACGCAATACAATCGCCCCCCTATTGGGGCAGTTCCAGCATTTTTACACTGAATATTCACTCGTATCCGTTTTTTTTATCCATTCCTTATGCCTTGTTGCAACATTTACGTAACTTATTAATAGTGGATCATCATCCAGGCACTTAATTATTGCATTTCTATTTACTTCCGACATTTGATATTGGTATGTTTGATACATAAGCTCGCAGATGTGTTCCAGATCTATCGATTGTCTGGAAAAATCTAATAGTTTGTACAGAGCTTCTTTTATTGATAAGCTCATGTTCTTTTTCATTCTCAACTTGCGATTTTTATCCAGCTTTAAACCATACTCATTCATTAAAAGAAATTCAATGATATCTAGCAGCGCTTTGTCTGGAGACTCGCCCGCATTAATACATAATTTCAAGGTATCCTTCAATGAAAAAGTATAGGTTTTTATTACATCACTTGAAAACAAATGCGCAACATATTCCACAAACTGGTAGATGTCAATTTTCTTTACCAGCTTCAGCGAAACTAAATAGCAATGACTCCATTCATTTTCCACGTAGTAAAAATTATCTCCATTTC
Source organism: Paludibacter sp. (assembly GCA_036787795.1). Lineage (GTDB taxonomy): Bacteria > Bacteroidota > Bacteroidia > Bacteroidales > Paludibacteraceae > Paludibacter. The sequence goes on from DAIQOQ010000054.1 coordinate 13,966, forward strand.
TTCCTATTGATCGATAAGTATCCGAATAAATGATGGAAAATATTTTCGTGATAAACTGTGCGCTAAAGTGTGTTCCTTCCGTGTTGTTGATTTCATTTACTAGTTTATCATCTAGTACAATGAGATCATTACTCTCATCTAAATTGTATAAATTAAATATCGACCTGTCTAGGTATTTCAGGAAAGAAAATGTTTTATCCAGTTTGTAAAATAATTGTGAGTTTCTGCTAACAACATCCGATCTTCTTTTTGATAGCTCTGCAGCAATCTTTGCTGTTTCCGTCAAACACACATCATTATAATATTCAGCGCTATTTCTAAATGCAACGCCATCTACTTTGGTCCATATCAGTTTATTTTCAACTAAACAATCAATTGTTTTAAATATCGGGAATCCTTTGCTAAAATCAAATCCGGATAGGATGGAATCGTGACTATAGTTCCAGGAAGTTCTATCAGGCAACACCATCTTCAGTAAATTTAAATACTGATTTTCGTCCATTTCTGGTACTGAAATTAAATCTACATATTCTTTTAATCGATTCTTTAGTCTGATTAATTTGACTTCCGTCAAGCTATCAATTCTAAAGATTAAACTTATCTGTTCGTCATCAAAAAACAAGATAGCCCTCAAATCCGGTTCTTTATACTCACAATTCAGAAGCTTTTGGAGACATCTCCGTTTATCGTACGATAATTTTTCGGTTTCAAGTTTGATGAAATTATCCAAAGCCAGAGCTTGTGTTACCGACAATGATTCATTTAGTTTTCGAACTGATTCAAATGCCTTTTCCACCGGATCAACAACCGATTCGACCTCCAGATCATCGAATCTTTGGCATAGTTCAATCAATTGTTCATTCACTTTAGCACCAAAGAACTTCAATCTCCGAAAATCTTTTTCGGTTCTGTAATAACTCAATATTGAATTGAGATTCTTTAACCCGTTAATAGAACATTTGTCTACTAACCATCCAGGAAGATTTTCTCTGTGCATCAACTCTGTCAGGCCGATAAGCAAAGTATCTTTTCTGTTTTTTAATGGAATAGTATAGGGTGCAATCAACGGATTATACTTTTGGTACACTTTTCTCAATTCGTCACCGGGTTTTGCCTGGGCAGGATGGATATATTTCAGCTGATTTATCAGGTCTCCATTAATATGGTAAAATTGCACAATCGACCGGACATCATCTAAATGATAACCTTTACAGAACATCAATGTTTCCTTGCTCAAAGATTCGGATTCATACAATTCGTCTAAGGTCAAATTTGAGATTTCCACTTCCATAGTTCTTATTGTTTAATTTTTTGTAAGCTATCTTTTTTCAAATTGTCATATA
>DAIQOQ010000220.1:0-4984 GCA_036787795.1 Paludibacter sp.
AAAAAACAAATTGCTTTAGTAAAAGCTTGTTTAGGCTTGCAGCTTGTACGCTTCTGACAACCGGTATTGGTATAGGTCAGGTGTCGGCACATCCAGGTATTACAGAAAAAGCAAGCTCCGAAGCCGCACAGCAAGCTGCTGTGGTAATAAAAGGCCGGGTAGTAGATGAAAAAGGTGAAGGTTTAGTGGGAGTTAATATCAAGGAAAAAGGAACTTCCAATGGAACAATCACAAACAGTGATGGAACTTATGCACTGGATGTAAAAGGACAGAATCCTGTGATTGTTTTCTCGTATGTAGGATATGCGTCGCAGGAAGTTATTTCGGGTAATAAGAAGTACCTACCCGTGACTCTAAAAGAAGACTCCAAACTGGTGGACGAAGTAGTGGTTATTGGTTATGGAACCCAACGGAAGGGTGATGTGACGAGTGCGGTGACTAGTGTAAAGGCAGAGAATTTTACTTTTGGAAATGCTCAGGATGCAGCAGCACTTATTAAAGGTCAGGTTGCCGGATTGTCGATCACTAATGGCTCCGGTGATCCGAACGCAACATCGAATATTGTTCTTCGTGGAATTGCAACTCTTAATGGAACTACGACTCCATTGATTCTGGTAGATGGAGTGCCCGGAGATGTTTCAACTGTGGCTCCTGAAAGCATTGAATCAATTGATGTGTTGAAAGATGCATCTGCGGCAGCTATTTATGGAACCCGTGGTGCTAACGGAGTCATTATTATCACAACAAAAAAAGGCAAACGGGAGCAAAAGACAGAGCTGAATTATTCATCTTATTTATCGACATCCGGTTTTTACAAACAATCGGAGTTTATGTCTGCCGAAGATGTAAAAAATGGAAAAACGGCATTTACAGATCTGGGATCAACTACCGACTGGGTCAAAGCAGTTACCCAAACAGGCTTTACGCAGAATCACAGTGTGAGTCTGACTGGTGGTGGTACCAATTCGGTTTATTCTGCCGGATTGACATATCGGGATCAAGATGGTGTTATTAAGAAGACTAATAGTAAAGATATTAAAGGAACATTCGATTTAACCCAGTATATGTTGAATAATATTGCTAAATTAAATATCAATTATGTAGTTAGTAATCATTCAAATAATGTAACTACTGCCACGGATGACGGTATTACCAACATTTATCGTCAGGCATTGATTCACAACCCAACAGCTCCTGTGTATAATTCGGATGGTAGTTATTACGAGGACTTTAATGTTTATCAATACTTTAATCCGGTGGCCATATTGAATGAAAAGAGTGGCGAAAAAAAAACTCTTAGCTCTCAGATTACTACGAATCTTACGGTTGAGCCTATAAAAGGCTGGCAAACTAATATTATGCTTTCCCGCAATACGACCGATGGAAGCTACGGATATTACAATACTCAAAACTATTATAGTTCTACAAGTTTAGGATTAAATGGTTCGGCTTATCGTTCGGATGACAATTCACGTGCAGATCAGCTCGAAATCACATCTAAATATATGGCTACTTTTGGGAAAAGCCGTGTATCTGCATTAGTCGGTTATAGTTACAACTATAACGTTTACGAAGGAGGTAGTTCTTATAATTATAACTTTCCAACCGATGCATACGGATATAATAATATTGGGACTGGAGCCGCATTAAAAGCAGGAAATGCATCTATATCGAGTTATAAAAATGATAATAAGCTTATAGGATATTTTGGACGAATAAGCTATGCTTATGATGATAAATATAATTTATTGCTAAGCGTAAGGCGGGAAGGGTCTTCAAAATTCGGAGATAACAACAAATGGGGAACTTTTCCATCAGCTTCTGTTGGGTGGACTATCAGTAAAGAATCTTTTATGAAAGATCAGAATTGGATAAGTAATTTGAAACTCCGGTCGGGTTATGGTGTTACCGGTGAAATTCCATCAAAGTCTTATTTGTCACTGACAACCTATGATTATGGAACGTATTATTACAGCAATGGATCCTGGGTTAGTGGTTTGAGTGCAACAACAAATCCAAATCCGGATTTAAAATGGGAAAAATCGGCAGAGTTTAATCTGGGTCTCGATATGAGTGTTTTAAAAGATCGTCTTGGGGCAACAGTGGATTTTTATAATAAAAACACTTCTGATATGTTGTGGACTTACAATGTGCCGACTCCTCCAAATCTTTATGGAACTACACTAGCAAATGTAGGAAAGATGCGAAATACAGGAATTGAAATCGCCATTAATGCTACTCCAATTAAAACAAAAGATTTCGAATGGAAAACAACGGTTACAGCTTCTCATAATGATAATAAACTGGTGAGTTTATCGAATGACCTCTATGAAACAACTAATTACTTGAATACAGGGTATGCTGGTGATCCTATCTCATTGCCAACACACCGATTGGAAGTCGGAAAATCCTTAGGCAATTACTGGGGATTAAAGGCTGTTGGTATTTCCGATAATGGTTTGTGGCTGATTGAGAATCCTAAAACAGGAAAGGCAGAAGAGTTTAATGCCAATATGCTAAACGACGATTATCGCCAGTACCTCGGTAATGGAATTCCGAAATTAATCATGGGCTGGAATAATCAATTCAAGTATAAAAATTTTGATTTAAGTCTTAGTTTCAATGGCCAGTTTGGGTATAAAATATTGAATGAAGAACGCATGTACTATGAGAATAACTCTATATCTTATAATAGGTTGAAATCGGCAGCAAATCTTGTGTACGGCAAAAGAGCACTGTCGTCTTCTCAATCGCAAACTTTTGTAAGTTATTATCTGGAAAAGGGAGATTTTGTTAAGTTGAATAATGTAACTTTTGGCTATAACTTTAATACCAACAAGTTGAAACTGGTAAAGAAGATCAGGTTGTATGTGACAGGTGAAAACTTATTCTGCATTACCGGATACTCAGGACTTGATCCTGAATTGACAAATAGTGATATTTACTCCTATGGTAATGACTCAAGGGATAAATATCCAACTATCAGATCATTTACATTTGGACTCAACATCACATTAAATTAAATTAAATAAGTATGAAAAGAATAATTAAATTGCCGGTTATATTGGCTTTTTCAGTGCTGGGTATCTTCAGTTCCTGTTCTGATTTGAGTGAAACGATATATAGTTCGATAGCTGCGGAGAAAACAACGTTTTCTTCTGAGGATATAAAGAATATGATAGCACCCGCTTACTCCAACCTGAGAAATATCTATTGGGACTGGAACGGGATGTTTGATCTTTATGAAGAATCTTCCGATTTGATGATGACTCCTTATCGTGTCGGTATCGGGTGGGGGGACTTGTATGTAACTATGCACAACCATACCTACCATTCTTATGTGGGTCATTTTTACACAAACTGGTATGATGCATACAATGGAATTGATAATATCAATAAAGTGTTGGATTTGAAGAGTGCTGTGGTTACTAAATATGAGCCGGAGTTAAGGGCTATTCGTGCGTTGTATTACTATATTCTGCTGGATAATTTTCGGAATGTACCGTTGGAGACTACTATGGCTCATGAAGCCGGCTATTTACCTACGCAGGCTGACCCGAAGAAAGTTTTTGATTTTATTGTTTCTGAATTGGATTCGGTCAAGAATAATTTGGGAACTGATGTTTCAACTGCGAATTATGGTCATTTTAATAAATATGCAGCGTGCATGACACTGGCAAAGATGTATCTGAACTATAATGCATGGTTTGGAACCAGCGATAATACATATTACCAAAAAGCAATAGATGAGATTAATGTAATTGTGAAGGATGGAAAATACAGTTTAGCTCCCAATTATACCGATCCGTTTGTAGATAATGCTTCTTCATGTCCTGAAGTTATTTTTGCAATACCATTTGACTATACTTATGCTTCGGGTAATTATTTGGCTAGTAAATGTTTGTATTCTGCCAGTGCAGCTACATTTGGACTTACAATCTCTCCATGGGACGGTAGTTGCGCCATTCCTCAGTTTATAGATACCTATGACCCTGATGATAAGCGACTGGGAATGACCTGGCTTATAGGTCAACAGTATGCGTTAAATGGAGATTCAGTATTTGCGAGTACAATACCAACGAAAGTACCATTAGTTTATACTCAAACAGTACATAGTATAGATAAACCGGGTGCTTATCCACTTGAAGGTGCCCGTTTTCATAAATATAAAATTTACTCAGGTAAAGTGGCTGCCTCAGGCGATGATGTTCCTTTCTTCCGTTACACGGATGCTCTTATGATAAAAGCTGAATGTTTGTTACGTCTGGGAGGGTACAATGGAGAAACAGAGCAGGATGCTGCTAACATAGTAACAAGTATTCGTGCACGTGCATTTACGACTAATCCGACAAAAGCAACACGCACAGTTGCCCAGTTAAAAGGTCCAAGTGTTTATGCCTATGGTCATAGTGAAAATCAGGGAGAACAGGGTAAAGCTGACGTTTTTGTTACAAGTTATGAAGGAGGTGCTGACATTGAATTAGGTGGATTTCTGGATGATTTGGCATGGGAATTTGTCGGAGAGCATCATCGTCGTCAGGATTTGATTCGCTTTCGTGTAACAAGTAACGGTATGAATGTATACAATGGGAAATCATGGTTTTGTAAAGACGCAGAAACAAATGCTTCTGATACTCACAAAAATATATTCCCCATTTATCAGGACTTTATCGATTCTAATAAGAACATGAAACAAAATACCGGATATTAATAATTTGTACGATTATATATGGTCTGTATAAAAAAAGCATCTGACGGAGTATATGTTTCCGTTGGATGCTTTTAATTCAAATCATCAGAGTTATATCTGACAATTATATGAATAGATTTAGCCTTTTTGTCCATTTTTACATCATTCTGTTTTCAATAAATTCGGCTTTGGCGCAGGTGGCTTCTAATAAATCTCCTGTTTTGGGCAACCCCCTTCTCCCCGGTTATTTTGCCGATCCGACAGTGAAGAAGTTTGGGGATACTTATTATATCT
>DAIQOQ010000055.1:0-4665 GCA_036787795.1 Paludibacter sp.
ATCATCGAGTCCGTAATGCAATCGGTTTTCGGAACGCGGAATGCGAAACAGAATACCGGCGTTGTATTGATCGGGGGTCTCTGCTTTTTTTCCGAGTAAAGAGTCTTTTATATTAAAATCCATAATTGATAAAATGACGAAATTGTTGACTTACCCAAACAACCGACTATCTCAGTTTAGCACATTTACGACTCAACCAGTCGCGCTCATCTTCGTTGAGCAGCGGCGAAATTTTATCGTACACTTTCTGATGATACTTATTTATCCAGTCAATCTCAGTCTGAGTCATAATTTCCAAATCGATGAGTTCCTGATCGATCGGACAAAGCGTGAGTGTTTCGAATTTGAGGAATTGTCCGAATTCAGTTGTCTGAGCAGGTACCACCACCATCATGTTTTCGGTTCGCACGCCGTATTGATCAGTACGATACAAGCCCGGTTCGTTGGATATCACCATGCCCGGCTCCAACACCACGGAGTTTTCTTCGGCACGGATGCTTTGCGGTCCTTCGTGTACATTCAGAAAATGGCCGACGCCGTGGCCGGTTCCATGTCCGTAATTAAGACCTAGATCCCACATAGCTTTACGCGCCAGAATGTCAATCTGCGAACCACGTGTATTTACAGGAAAAATGGCTGTGTCCAGTGCAATATTTCCTTTTAGCACCAGGGTAAAATCCATTTTTTGTTGCACAGTAGGTGTTCCCAGCGCAATGGTACGGGTGATATCGGTAGTTCCGTCGAGGTACTGACCGCCGGAATCAATGAGCAAAATATTTTCAGCCTTCAGGGTAGAAGCCGATTCGGGCGTGGCGCTATAATGGACTACTGCACCGTGAGGACCATACCCAACGATAGATCCGAAGCTTTCGCCCATAAAGTTTTTACCCATGCTGCGATATTCGCACAACTGCTTGTCGATAGACAATTCGGTATGATCTCCGGTATGTACATTTTCTTCGAGCCACATGTAGAAACGCGTAAGTGCCACGCCGTCTTCCACCATTGCCCGACGATAGCCTTCTATTTCCACAGCGTTTTTGATGCTTTTCATTTTATTTACCGGCGACAAACGGTTGCATATTCCGCAACCGGAAGGAATGGCTTCGAACAAAGACTGGTTGAGCTTGGCACCATCCAACAATACCGATTCGGAAACAGGAATAGCTTTCAAGGCCTTGTGAATATCGGCATAAGGAGCAACGGAAACGCCTTCGGACTGTAGAAAAGCCGCAGCCTCGGGAGTCACCTTTTCGGACGCAACAAACAGAGTGGCTTTGTCTTCGGTGACAAGCGCATATGAAATAACCACCGGATTGTAGCTTACATCGTTGCCACGAATGTTGAACAGCCACACAATTTCGTCGAGAGCCGAAAGCACAAATACTCCGGCATGTTCTTTTTTCATTTGCCCGCGAAGCGACTGAAGTTTTTCGGCAACAGATTTTCCGGCATATTGGGAGTCGAAAACAAAAAACGGATCGGAAGGCAATGCCGGACGGTCGGTCCACACCTGAGCAAGCAGGTCGATAGAGACCAATTCCACCCCGGCAGCTTTCAGCTCGGCTTTCATGGCTGCATACGCATTTACCGAAAACATCTGAGCGTTCACTCCCACCCGTTCGCCGGCTTTTAGTTCGGAAGAGAGCCAGCTAATAATATCGGGCGTTCCGGGCTGAGCCAGTTTCATCAAATCGATGCCGGTGCCGGCGAGCTGCTCTGCACCTTGCAAAAAATAACGTGAGTCGGTCCACAGTCCGGCTTTTTCAAGCCCCACTACAGCAGTTCCGGCCGAGCCTGTAAAACCCGAAATCCACACACGTTCTTTCCAATAGTCAGCTATATATTCGCTGGCATGCGGATCGGTACCGGGAATTATACAAGCCGAAACGCCGGCATTTTTCATCGCATCGCGAAGCAATTCAAGGCGTTTTTTTATTTGTTCCATTCTATATGTTGTTTATTATTATGCTGTATTTTTGCAAATGCAAAGATAAAAATTATAAATGATTATATGCCGATTATGCCGGTAGAACTGAACTAAAAAATCGACTGAATACATGCCGGCATTCATTTTCCGAAAAGCAAACTACGAGATGTACATAACAGGCTACACTAGTTACAAAGCCGATTCTACAAGTTACAAAGTTAACTTTACAGATTACATTATTAAATCAACAAACTACATAGCCTGCTCAACAAACTACATTGTTAACTTTACATCTTACATAACCCGCTCGACAAACTACATTGTTAACTTTGAAAGTTACAAAGCCTGCTCTGCAAATTACATTATGGAATTTGCAGATTACAAAGCCAACTTTGCAAGTTACATTATTCGCTCGACAAATTACATTGTAAGCTCAACAAATTACATAACCCGCACAACAGATTAAGGAACTGTATTGAAAAAATGAAATGGGAAATAAACCAGATCAACAACGGAAATAAACCGAAACAATGCTTGCTGCGGACATTACTCAATGGAGTCGGATAACTACATATATAATTATCGCTCTATCATTTAAAACAATATCGATAGATATTGTCTTTTGTGAGCTTTAAGAACTATTTCACCACAAAAGCCACAAAAGATACACAAAAGAGGATAAAGAAAAATTCAAGTTATAAGCACCCTGAATTTTCAAGTAAACAAAAGCAAAGTTTTTATTTCATAAAAACTTTTGTAGTCCTTTTGTGGCTTTTGTGGTATTTCCTTTTCAGTAGAAAAAAAGATTAATCACACAGCATATCTATATAGACTAATGCATTTTGCGTTATGAATCTTGCTAAAATATTTTAAAATGAACTCACTGTAACCCGCTACACAATTATTTTAGATAAAAATATTTAAAAGCACACTTTTACTCATTTTTGATTTAAAAAATATTTTATAGATTTGCATTAACTTTTTATCAAACAAAAAAAATTACAATCATGAATGACTATCAAAATGCAAAACATGCTTCTTACAAACTGATGGTAATAGAAGCACAAAATTATCCAAAAGAAGTAGCTACGATACCTGCATTTGCCACAGGCATGGCTCGACTGGAGACAATCAACAAGCTGACTGAAGAACTTGGAATTCAGCAAGCCAAAGATCTGACCGGCATCACCGAAGACAAAAACGCGGTTGCAAACACGGTCATCGATTATCTGTTGGATGTATCGGGAGCAGTGCACTCGTATGCCGTTTCGCAAAAAGACAAAACACTGCAGGCACGGGTTAACTACAAAGTAACAACTGTAGACCGGATGTCGATACCCTTCCTCCTCAAAGCAGCTGCCATTGTGATTGAAGAAGCCAACAAGCTCACGCCGGAACAGTTGACAGAGCAAGGAATAACAGTAGCCGAAATGACTGAATTTAAAGCCGGTTATACCGAGCTAAACGCCAAAAATTCAGACAAACGCACTGCCGAGATAGATCGCTCAGGTTACACGCAACAAATAGCCGATCTGTTTGCCGAAGCTGGAGACTTAAAAAAGAATGTACTAGACCGCCTGGCTACTCAGTTTCAACGTAAGGCTCCCGAGTTTTATCACAAATATAAAGCCGCCTCAATAGTTATTTACAAGCGAAAATCCAAAACTTCGAAAACAAACGAGGCAAAATAAAAACCAACAAACTATACGGGTGCTGCGATAAAGACAGCACCCGTTTTTTGTTTTATCGGGTTTTACGAAATGTATTTTGCAAAATAATTAGCTGAAACAACACAAAGCATTTATCTTTGGAACTCCAAATCATAATAACGCAACATTAATCTTTATCATTAATCGCAATCTTAGTTTAATACAATTCTCCATCAACCACCCCATGAAAAAAATAAGCATTCTAATTGTACTATCCATATTGAGTCTGTTATCGGCAAAAAGCTTTTCGCAAACCAAGTCCGGACTTTATGAAGTCGCAAGCTGGCAGGGATTTCGACAAGCGGCCATCAGCTACACCTTCGACGACAATTGCTCAAATCAACTGGCTGTGGCAATACCGTTGTTTAATGAATACGGATTCCGGACGACGATGTTTGTTCCCTCATCGTGGGTAAAAGACTGGAGCGGACTGCAAGCCGCAGCCGACCGGGGACATGAAATTGCCAGTCACACCGTGACACACACCAACCTGGGAAGTTTAACCGCCGATCAGCAAACAGCAGAATTCAAAAACTCGCAGGATACGATCAATGCCCACATCAAAGGCTACGTGTGCCGTACCATAGCTTATCCGTATTGTGCTCCGGGCAACGATTCGATTTGCGGGAGTTATTACATAGCCGCAAGACATTGTCAGGGATATGTTGAATCAAAAACACCCTCCGATTTTATGAAGATAAGCTCGGTAGTCACCGGAAGCGTATCGTCAGTGCAAACTGTTGGCGATTTCAACCGCAAAGTGGAAAAAGCCGACTCTATAAACGGCTGGTGTGTATTTTTGATACACAGCATCGACAACGATGGCGGCTACTCACCTACTCAGTCGGCAGTTCTCCGGTTGCATCTCGATTATATCAAGCAACGCAGCGATCGGTTTTGGGTTGCTCCCTTTGGCGATGTTGTCCGCTACATCAGAGAACGAGATGCGGCAATTATTCGCGAAACAGCCCAAAGCAAAACAAGCATAACCTTACAAGTATCGGACAAGCTGGAAAATTCCATTTA
>DAIQOQ010000055.1:4765-12887 GCA_036787795.1 Paludibacter sp.
TTTTACGAATGAAAAAGATAATCTCTTATCCACTCTCATTAGTAGCTTGTTTTCTGTTCTTTTGTGCCATCTGTGTGTTTCATCCTATTCAGTACATTTGCTTAAATGTATTTGGATATCAGGCGCACAAAAGAAGTGTAGACCTACTAAACCTTGTTTTACTGCGTGTGTTACTTGCCTTTTTATCAACGGCAGAAGTAGAAAACAAAACCGATCTGCCCGAAGGCAAACCACTTATATTTGTAGCGAATCATCAGGGCTTGTTCGACATTATCGGCATCGGCTGGTTTTTGCGCAAGTATCACCCCAAGTTTGTAAGTAAAATAGAATTGGGGAAAGGTATTCCCAGCGTGTCGTACAATTTAAGACATGGCGGATCGGTATTGATCGACCGGAAAGATCCCAGACAGGCACTACCCGCTTTGAAGCAAATGGGCGAATATATTGAAGCTACAAACCGCTCGGCAGTAATCTTCCCCGAAGGAACGCGCTCCAGAACCGGAGAGCCCGGAAACTTTGCTTCCAACGGATTAAAGATCTTGTGCAAATTTGCTCCGAATGCACTGGTTGTCCCCGTCACCATCAACAATTCATGGAAAGTATTTCGTTATGGTAAGTTCCCAATGGGCATTGGTAACCGGCTAAAGTTCACCATTCATCCAGCCATGGCTGTAAACGAATGCGATTTCAACACCCTGTTTGAAAAAACAGAAAAAGCCATTGTGGGCGACATCGTTTAATGAACCGGGCTATAACAATGATCTGAGCAGATAGACAAACCAACTAATAATAAATTCAGTATGATCTACCAAGAGTTTCAGCCCGACTTATTATTAGACGATTTTGTAAAAAGTTATTGGTGGTTTGATAACTCCACCCCCGGACAGCTTGACTTTACAATTCTGCCCGACGGCTGTTTTGATCTTATCATTTCGTTCAATAATTACAAACAAAATGAAATATCGCTAACGGGTCTCTGGACCAAACAGGTGGAAGTGTCTATCGAACCCAACACACAACTTTTTGGGATCCGCTTTAAACTGTTGGCGGTTGATTATGTCTTGCAACAAAACATCGCTTCCTTTTGCGACAGTGAACAAGTGAAATCAAATGACTTCTGGCAAATAGACACTATCCCATTCGACGATTTAAATAAGGCGACCGAAGAACTGAATAAAATAATACTATCTGCTTTAGGCAGTAAACAGGGAATTGACAGCCGGAAACTGAAACTTTTCAATTTGCTGTACCAAACAAACGGCGAACAAACCGTAGAACAATATTCACAACAGGTGTGTTGGACAAGCAGGCAAATAAACCGTTATTTTAAAAAGCGATTCGGACTAGCACTAAAAGCGTATTGTAAGATTTTACGGTGTCATGCTTCGTACAAACACATTAAAGACGGAAAACTGTATCCCGAACTTAATTATTTTGATCAGTCGCATTTCATCAAAGATCTGAAAAAGCACACCGGCAATAACCCTACAGAATTATTCGAGAATAAAAACGACCGATTTCTACAATTGGCAACTATGAAGAAAAAGTAGTTTTGCAGTATTAATCATAAAAAAACAGCGAAATGAAATTTAGCAACATCAGACTTTTAGTAAACGACTTCGACAAGTGTTTCACTTTTTACAACGACATTCTTGGTTTAGAATGTACCTGGGGCAAACCCGGCGACAATTTTGCCAGCTTCAACATCGGCATTCCTTCAGGGCTCAATCTTTTTAAAGCGGAACTCATGGACATTGCCATCCATAACACAGGCACTAGAGAAAATGAATTTGTGCAAGATAAAATGGCAATCATTGTGCAGGTTGACAACCTAAACGAGACTTACAACTCGTTGCAAAGCAAAGGAGTGAATTTTCTGACCGAGCCGAAAGACATGACAGCATGGGGAATACGAGTTGCACACTTCAGAGATCCCGAAAGCAATCTGATTGAACTGTATTCGGAGTTACCTAAAGAAAAATGGGACGAAGATCTGATTGAAGATGAAAAGAATTTTCAAAAAGACAAATGACAAAACAGCAAACCATTAAAGAACTCACAATCATTCCGGGGATCGGCAAGTCGTTGGCTACCGATCTTTGGAATATTGGCATAACTTCTATTGCCGACTTAAAAGGAAAAGATCCCGACATGCTGTATGATCTTTCTAACGCTTTTGCAGGAACTGTTCAGGACCGATGTGTGTTGTATGCATTTAAATGTGCGGTATATTATGCCAACACTCCGGCTGATGAGTACGAATCCGAGAAACTAAAATGGTGGAATTGGAAGGATGAAAAATAGTTACAAGGAAATAGTTACGAGTTACGAGGACAAAGTTACAAGAGCAGACTATTAGATAGTATTGCTTAATCAAACCAATTACAATCACTGAGAAATATCAGACCAAGAGCTACAGAGTCATTAAATTTACAGAACAACAAAAGATTTTGAATTATGAAACAACTTGAAAAACTGGCAGAAAACACGTCTTTCACTGCGGTAAACATGGGTAATTTAGCTGACATAATGGATTATTCGCTGATTCATCCGGTAAATAAAAAAGTGCTGGAAGGTAAAGTCTTTTTAAAAGATGCCACTCAGGCAACAGGTACTGAAATCTCATTTAATTCGCTTCCTCCACACTCGGAACAACCCTATTTTCATATCCACCGGAAAAACGAAGAAACGTATATCATATTAAAAGGTTTCGGATTTTTTCAGGTAGACGAAGATTGCTTCAACATCAAAGAAGGAAGTGTTATACGGGTAGCTCCGCAGGGTAACCGCGGCATCTCTAACTCTTCGGATGAAACGATGATTTATATGGTCATTCAATCCAAAGAAAACTCGTTGGAAGAACATACCACTGCCGATGGAGAAAGAATTTCATGCGAACCCAAATGGAGATAAAAAATTAATTTCGCGGGTAAATCCGTTTATAACAAACCACTGACCGGAAGAAAAATATCCTGTAGTGACGGTGTTCAACCGTCACTACATTTCACAAAACATCCGAACTAATTCCCTTGCCAACTCGTTTTGTAATTCGTATCTTTGCGGGTTCAATTTTCATTTGAGCACAAATCACACAAACACCTGCGAGTCCCACTGAACAATAAGAGCTTTTTGCTGAACCAAGAAGTTCTTAAAGTCTGATTTTGTGTTGAGTTCACAGCATTTGTATAATTTGCAATCCTTACTTTAAACAAAACTGTTTTGGCTAAAAATTCCGACATACAACCCATCGAAGCTTCAGAAAGAGTAGAAGTGATCGGCGCCCGGGTTCACAACTTAAAAAATATCGATGTTTCCATTCCGCGTGATGCTTTGACGGTGATTACCGGACTAAGCGGCAGCGGAAAATCGTCACTGGCTTTCGATACAATTTTCGCCGAAGGGCAACGTCGTTACATTGAAACATTCTCGGCTTACGCACGTAGTTTTCTCGGCAATATGGAACGCCCCGATGTGGATAAAATCACCGGATTAAGTCCCGTCATTTCCATTGAGCAAAAAACGACCAACAAAAATCCGCGGTCAACAGTAGGTACTACCACCGAGATTTACGACTTTCTGCGTTTGCTGTTTGCACGTGCCGGCGAAGCGTTTTCGTACGTCACCGGCGAAAAAATGGTAAAGTATTCCGAAGATCAGATTGTGGATCTGATTCTGAAAGACTACGAAGGAAAGAAAACATTCCTGCTCGCTCCACTGGTTCGTGGTCGTAAAGGACACTACAAAGAATTGTTCGAACAAATTCGCAAAAAAGGATATCTGCATGTCCGGATCGACGGTGAAATACGCGAAGCCACTCATGGCCTGAAGCTGGATCGTTATAAGAACCACGACATCGAAGTGGTGATCGACAAACTATTGGTAAGCGAAAAAGACCGTCAACGCCTGAAACAATCGATGCAAAAAGCCATGCAACAAGGCAACGGCATCGTGATGTTACTGGAAAAAGACGAAGAAAACATTCGCTATTTCAGTAAGATGTTGATGTGCCCCACCAGTGGTATTTCGTACGACGAACCCGCACCGCACAACTTCTCATTCAACTCACCTCACGGAGCTTGTCCACGCTGTAAAGGCCTTGGTTTTGTGAACCAAATTGATATGGATAAAATCGTACCCGACAAAAAGCTCAGCATTTACAATGGTGCCATTGCTCCGCTCGGGAAACATAAAAACTCCACGATCTTCTGGCAGATAGAGGCTATACTCGAAAAATACGATTGCACGCTCAAAACACCGGTAACGGATATTCCCGACGAAGCCATGGACGAAATAATGAATGGTACCGACGAGCGACTGCACATCAAAAATCAGGCTATCGGAACCAATTACTTTCTGAGCTATGACGGTATTCTGAAATACATCGAAATGCAGGCCGAAGCCGGTGCCTCGGCTACCGAACAAAAGTGGGCAAACCAATATTCCAAATCGGTAGTTTGCCCCGAATGCGACGGAGCCAAACTGCGTAAAGAATCCTTATATTTCCGGATTCACGATAAAAACATTGCACAACTGGCAGCTATGGATATAGCCCAATTGTCGGAATGGCTGGCAAAAGTAGAACCTTTTTTGTCGGACAAACAAAAAGCCATTGCTGTAGAAATTCTGAAAGAAATCCGCACCCGACTCCAGTTTTTGCTGGACGTGGGGCTCAATTATCTTTCATTAAACCGCAGCTCTCAATCCTTATCGGGCGGTGAGAGTCAACGTATCCGGTTGGCTACGCAGATCGGATCACAGTTGGTAAACGTGCTTTACATTCTCGATGAGCCGAGCATCGGTTTACATCAACGGGATAACGAACGTCTGATCCGGTCATTGAAACAATTGCGCGACACGGGAAACTCGGTCATTGTGGTGGAACACGACAAAGATATGATGATGGCTGCCGATTACGTTGTCGACATGGGTCCCCATGCCGGACGACTGGGTGGTGAAGTGGTATTCGCAGGAACTCCTCAGGAAATGTTGAAAGCAGATACCCTGACATCAGCTTATCTGAACGGTAAAAAACGGATAGAGATACCTAAAGAAATTCGTCCCGGAAATGGACACTCAATTACTATTAAAGGAGCACGGGGTAATAATCTGAAAAATGTAAATGTTACTTTCCCGTTGGGAAAAATGATTTGCATCACCGGAGTTTCGGGAAGCGGTAAATCGACCCTGATAAACGAAACACTACAACCGATCCTGAGTCAGAGCTTTTATCATTCATTGCAAGACCCATTGCCATACGATAGCATAAAAGGATTAGAATTTATTGACAAAGTGGTACAAGTGGATCAGTCACCTATCGGGCGTACTCCACGCTCTAATCCGGCTACGTATACCGGCGTTTTTTCGGATATCAGAAATGTATTCGTCACCTTGCCCGAAGCAAAGATTCGCGGTTACAAACCCGGACGTTTCTCATTCAACACAGCTGGTGGACGGTGCGAAGTATGTGGAGGAAATGGTTACAAAACCATTGAAATGAATTTTTTACCGGATGTATATGTTCCTTGCGAAAGTTGCGACGGAAAACGCTACAATAAAGAAACACTGGAAGTTCGCTTTAAGGGGAAATCCATTGCCGATGTACTGGCTATGACCATCAATCAGGCTGTGGAATTTTTCGAAAACCAGCCCTCCATTCTCAACAAAATAAAAACATTGCAGGATGTAGGATTGGGTTACATCAAGCTCGGACAATCCAGCACGACGCTTTCGGGTGGAGAGAGTCAGCGCGTAAAACTGGCTACAGAACTCTCGAAGCGCGATACCGGACAAACACTGTACATACTTGACGAACCGACAACAGGGTTACATTTTGAAGACATCCGCGTCTTACTTGGTGTATTAAACCGACTGGTGAACAAAGGCAACACGGTTATCATTATCGAACACAATATGGATGTTATCAAAGTGGCCGATCATATTATTGACATCGGTCCGGAAGGCGGAGCAGCCGGTGGAACTGTGATTTGTACGGGAACACCACAGCAAGTTGCGAAACATCCGACAAGCGAAACCGGACGGTTTTTGAAGATGGAACTGAACTCCTAAAAGGGAATTAAATTTGCTCCGGTTCTAATGTTTCAGGAAAATATATTATTTTTACATGCTGACTTTCAAATAAAAATACTTTAAAACGCATATTCTTAATCCCCTTCAGGGGTTAGGGGTCAATTTAAAACAAAATGTCCGAAACAACCAAAAAGAAAGTACTCTTCATCGATCGTGATGGAACCATTATAATTGAACCACCTGTAACGTATCAGGTAGATACTCTGGAACAAATGGAATTTTTGCCCGCCGTATTGCGCAATCTGCATTTTATCCGGCAAAAACTGGATTTTGAATGGGCTTTAGTTACGAATCAGGATGGTCTGGGAACCGAAGTTTATCCGCAGGAAAATTTTGATATAATTCAGGCTAAGTTTCTTCAAACGCTGGCAAACGAAGATATTACTTTCGACAAGATATTTATCGACAAATCCTTTCCCGATGAAAATCTGCCTACCCGTAAACCGGGAACAGCCATGCTTACCGAGTATTTCTCGGAAGAATATGATTTAGAAGCTTCATTTGTTATCGGTGACCGTTATACAGACGTTGAACTGGCTAAGAACCTCGGTTGTAAAGCTATTTTTATCAGCGATGACAACATAATTCTGAAGGACAAAGAACTGAATGAATTTTGTGCGTTACAGACAACCAACTGGGACAAAATAACCGAATTTTTATTTGCCGGCGAACGTACCGCCACCATTAAACGCACTACCAAAGAAACTGACATTCATATTGAACTTAATTTAGACGGTTCGGGTAAATGCAGCATTGATACTGGATTGAAATTCTTTGATCACATGTTGGAGCAAATTGGGAAACATTCCGGATCGGACCTTACCATTAAAGTAAAAGGTGATCTGGAAGTAGACGAACACCACACCATTGAAGATACAGCTATCGCACTGGGTGAAGCGTTGGGAAAGGCATTAGGAAATAAACGCGGCATTGAACGTTATGGATTCTATCTGCCCATGGACGACTGTTTATGTTCGGTGGCACTTGACTTTGGTGGTCGTGCGTGGTTGGTTTTCGATGCTGAATTCAAACGCGAATTCATTGGTGATTTACCAACCGAGATGATTTATCACTTTTTCAAATCCTTGAGTGATGCTGCAAAAATAAACTTGAACATCAAAGCTGAAGGTGCCAATGAGCATCACAAGTTGGAAGGTATTTTCAAAGCATTGGCCAAATCCATCAAAATGGCAGTGAAACGCGACATTTATCAATATGAACTACCCAGCACCAAAGGGATTCTTTAGGCTGTCAACAATTATTAGTCAACAATTATAATGAGATTTTCTCTTCAAAACATATTCATTACTATTCCTTTATTCGTTTTCTGTCTGAGTGTTTCTGCACAGCCGTCTACCACCGATCGTCCACGATTGGTTATAGGCATTATGGTAGATGGTTTGCAACAAAAACACATTGATTTACTCTGGAATTATTTAGATTCAAACGGATTCAAAAAAATCATGGGGCAGGGAGCAAATTGCCGGAATGTTTCCTACAATATTGTTTCGGCCGGTAATGCGTCGGATATAGCCTCGGTAATGACAGGCACAACACCTTATTATAACGGAGTTGCCGGGAATCACTATTTCAGCAGATCGCAAGACGAAGTACAGTCAATTATTGAAGATGATAACCAAATCGGTATCGGGACGAATCTTACTTTATCGGCACATAAGTTACTTTCAAGCACCATTGGCGATGAACTAATGCTGGCTTATCCGGGCAAATCAAAAACCTACGCTGTCGCTATCGGTCCCGAAGAAGCCATTATGCTGGGTGGGCACACCGCTAAAAGCGTGGCATGGATCGACGATGTGAATATGAAATGGGTTACAACCGGTTATTATGCCGACGGTTTGTCGCATTGGGCAGATGAGATGAATGTAAACGGAGTTTTTAAAAACTTTCTGGCACGCACCTGGGGACCATTGTACAATATAAATACCTACTTATCCAAACCAAACAAAGAAGATAAAAAGTGGGGATTTATGTACGACCCAACAACTAAAAAAGCAAAGAACTCACCGGTTTC
>DAIQOQ010000055.1:12987-15217 GCA_036787795.1 Paludibacter sp.
AGTGGGGATTTATGTACGACCCAACAACTAAAAAAGCAAAGAACTCACCGGTTTCTATTCTCAAAACCACTCCGTCGGCTAACGGGCTTGTTGCTGAATTAGGAATGAAAATGATAGATCAGGAAAAGCTTGGTTCCGACATTTACCCGGACATGCTGTTGCTGCAATTCACTGTAAGAACTCCTTTTGAAAAAACAATGGCGCTGCAATCGGCAGAGAAAGAAGATATATACTTCCGCTTAGACAAAGACATTCAAAATATCCTTCAGAAAATAGAAGCCAAAGTAGGGATGGATAAAACCCTGGTCTTTCTGTTTGGAAATCAAACCGGGGTTCATTCACCCAGCGAGCTCGGTGAAAATAAAATTCCGGCCGGATATTTCAATGCCGATCGGTCACTGGCTTTATTAAGTAGTTATTTAATGGCTGTTTACGGTCAGGAAAAATGGATCTCCGGCTATTATGGAAAGAACATTTTCCTGAACAGGGAAAAAATTGCTGCAAAGAAGCTTAATCTACGAGATTTCCAACAAACCGTTGCCGAATTTATGCTCGAATTTGAAGGCATTCAAACAGCCTTTCCTTCGTCGCAAGTTCTGGCCTCAAATGGAAATACAAATTCCGAAATGTCCAGACTTCGAAATTCAACAAATAAAAGTACTGTAGGAGATATAATATTCACCTTATTGCCGGGCTGGATAGAAGTCGACAACAAAAACAATCCGGTAGGCGAGTCCAATGCCATTGTGTCGTACACGCCTTTGTATTTTTACGGTTGGAAAATAAAACCGCAAAACATTTCCACTTCTTATCAGGCTACCGACATAGCGCCTACACTTTCCCGCATTCTGGACATCCCGATGCCCAATGCCTGTATAGGAAAACCGATAGAAGAGTTGGTAAAATAAAAGCCCGGACAATAATTCAAATAATTTAGTAATCAGAAAACTGAACACATGCAATATAATTTTGACGAAATAATAGATAGGCGTAACACCGACGCCATTAAAGTTGAACGTTGTAAAACGCTTTTTGGAACCGAAGATGTACTCCCACTGTGGGTGGCCGACATGGACTTCCGTACACCCGACTTTATTATCAGTGCCATTCAAAAACGGCTGGAACATCCCATACTTGGTTATACCAAATCGCCGAAAAACTTTTATTCATCAACTATAAACTGGATAACAAGTCATCACGACTGGGATATTAAACGTGACTGGGTAGACTTTCTTCCCGGCATTGTTCCCGGTTTATCTTTTGCCGTTCAAAGTCTGACTGCTCCGGGCGACGAAGTTATTGTTCAACCCCCTGTTTATTATCCGTTCTTTCATGTCATTGAAAAGAACAACCGGGTTTTAATTCAGAACCCATTAAAAGAAGAAAATGGAAAGTTTGTGATGGATCTGGATGATCTGGAAAAGAAATTCAGCACAAAAACAAAACTTTTTATTCTTTGCAATCCTCACAATCCGGGTGGAAGAGTGTGGACCAAAGAAGAGCTACAACAGTTTGCTGCTATCTGCGAAAAACATCAGGTTACGATTATCTCCGACGAGATTCATGCTGACATGGTGTTGCCCGGCAACACAAGACATACGCCATTTGCAACGGTTTCTGAATGGGCTAAAAACAATACCGTTACTTTTATGGCTCCATCCAAAGTATTTAATATGCCCGGGTTGATCAGCTCTGTTTACATTATTCCGAATGCAGAGCTACGGAATCGTTTTGCCCGTTTTCTGGAAGCTTCGGAAATGAATAACGGCAACATGTTTGCTTATATGGCTGCTGTAGCAGCTTATGAAAACGGAGAAGAATGGCGCAAACAAATGCTGGATTATGTAAAAGCGAATGTTGATTACATCGCCGACTTTTTAAAGAATAATATTCCACAAATAAAACCCATGATTCCCGAAGCATCATTTCTGGTATGGCTGGACTGTAAAGACCTTGGCATGGAAACCGACGAACTGCATAAATTCTTTTCGCTTAAAGCCGGACTGGGACTAAACAAAGGAACCATTTTCGGAACCGGGGGAGAATATCATCTGCGTTTAAATGTGGCATGCTCCAAAAAAGTACTGGAAAAAGCAATGAAACAATTACAAGAAGCAGTAAGAAGTAAGCGATAAGCAGCAAGCAGTTGTCAATTATCAACTATCAACTAAAAAGAAATGGACGTAAAAATTGAATCTTCGTGGAAGCAAGTGCTTCAACCGGAATTTGA
>DAIQOQ010000221.1:0-4942 GCA_036787795.1 Paludibacter sp.
TCGACTTTAGAATTAAGATATTTGATTTTCAATTTTAGATATACAAAATAGATCGTTACAGAATAGGAACATAAAAAATCGATCATTTAGATATAAAAATGGAAAATGGTCCAAAGCTTATAATAGCTCAGAATACTAAAATGTAAATATCTGTTTATGCGAATGCGTACGTAAAATGAATACCATCCTTAATAAAAGCATGGCCGATTGGAATCATATTAGTTGATAAATTCCAATCAGCCATAACTTAATTATTTAATCAATAACCAGGGTTTTGATAGGCTGCTTTTTCAGCAGCTGTCATATCCATTCCATCAATCTGTCCTTGCGGAATAGGGTCTAAATAATTTGCAGGTAAAATAGTACGCTTTACAGTTTGAATCTTACGATCTCCAAAATTAGTTCCGCAAATTTGGTAAGTACCGGCAATATCTGCCCATGTTTGCGTACGTCTTAAATCGAAGATACGATACCCTTCGCCATAATATTCACGCGAACGTTCAGCCAAAATATAGTTTATATCAATAATTGCTGGTGTAGCAGCAACCATAGCAGCACTATTGTCTGCAATTACTATCGTATTTTGAGCATTGCTATATTTCCATTTTCCGGCTCTTGCACGAATAACATTAATCAATCCTCTGGCTGTTCCATCATTTGCATAGGTTCCGGTTACAGCTGTTGTGTTTGCACCTTTTACAGCCGCCTCAGCAGCAATAAAAAACAGTTCAGAAAACTTGAGAATTGGGAAAGGACGGGTACTTCCGGCATTTGGATTTCCTACTCCGGTACCATTGTCAGTACGATAAGGTCCTAGTTTCCAAAGTCCTGGATAAATAATTCGGCTAATGGCACTCGGTCCAACCACATAATCGGCCCTTCCTGAAATCGTACCAGCTCCAACGCTACTTATACCTCCTGCTTGCTTATCTGGATAAGCTGGTGGATAAACAATAGAAGGGTCATCAGTACTCAGAAAAGAGAGTATTGGTGCACCGGGTACAACAGACATTCCATTTGCATTAATTAAAGAAGTACTGGCATTGCCACCCATAGGCCAGTTAGCATGGTAAACAGTTGTAAAGGTTCCATCGTAGCGGGAATCATTCGTTTTATCTGCAAAAGTATTTGTAAACACACCGATAGGAGGAGCCATACGTACCCATGGACGTCCCAAATCTTGTGTAGACACACGTACAACAGAACTTATTTTATATGTAGTACCACCATCTCCAGAACTTGTGATGGTTGGATAGTTCCATGTCAACATCCAGCCTGCAAAATTATCAGGGGCTGCAGCACTACCTGAAGAAAGACTACCACCATTATATTGTTGGCTTGCTTGTGTATGATCAGCATAAAGCATCATCTCCTTGTTGCGATCGTTTGAGCCCACATTAACATCGTAATATGTATCTTGCAAGGCATAAGATCCTGGATTAGCAATAACAGAAGTTGCAATGTTGTATGCCTGCTGAAAATACCAGGTAGCATCTTTTCCGTTAGGATCTGTTCTATCACATAGTGGATATGTAGGAATGCTGTTTGGGTTTTGAAGCCACCAAGCGTAAGTCAAATAAGCTTTAGCCAATAACAACTGGGCAACCTGTTTGGTTACTGTTCCTGTAAGACGTTGTGTCGCAGGCAAGGTATTTACTGCTGTCAACAAATCCGGAAATATACATTTGGTATAAACTTCAGGTACAGTATTGCGGACTGATCTTCTGGATGGATTTGTATTAAACTTTAGCATTCCAGAACCCAAATCAAGCGGTACACCACCATACCTTTGTACCAACAGAAAGTAGTCATAGGCACGCATAAAATTTGCTTCAGCAATCAACGAACCCGGAATTGTATCTGAAGTTCCTTTTTTACTGGCATTTACTAACAAAGCATTTTCAATGACGTCATTAGCTGTATTAACATTAGAGAAAACAGTACCCCACAATATACTAATAGGGTAAGTTGCTGTATTAAAAACCGCTGCACCGGAATAATCCATAGACGTAAAGTTTCCATCGGCACTTGCACCCCATGTTGCTTCATCGGTACCGGTTTCACATGAGTTAAAGTAATAAGCTTGCCCGTTTAAATTGCGCAGGTTTGAATATAGTGCCGTTACTCCTCCCAAAATACCTGCTTTTGTCTGAAAATATCCGGGTGTATAAAAATTACGTGGGGTCTCAGTCAGAAGATCAGACGAGCATCCCATCAGGAACATCGATATCAGGACTGTTCCTATTAAAGATTTTATATATTTACTTTTCATCTTTATTATTTTTAAAATGTTATATTAATACCCATTACGTAATTGTGAGTTGAAGGTGTATTAGTACCGATAACCAGTGTACGAGAGTTGTATGAAGCTACAGCCTGGTTTTGATTACCATATGAGTTTGTTTCAGGATCCATACCTGATTGATTGTGGTAAGCTGAGAACAATATAAATGGATTCTGTATCGTACCATAAAGACGAAGTTTTTGAATCCCTGCAAATTTCAGCCATTTTTGTGTAAAATTATATCCAAGTGAAATGGTACGTATCTTCAAATACGATGCATTGAAGTAACCTAATGTACTACCATAAAGCGGATTATCTCCACTCAATGGACCTGCAGGATTAGGATATAAAGCATTAGTATTCGTTGGAGTCCAGTAGTCTACCTTTACATTCCCGCGACGTCCTGTCATCATATTAAGATAACTAGCCGATCCGTAAAGAGTACTTACGAGAACACCACCACTTTGGAAACTACCAACAACAGCCAGATCAAATCCTTTATAAGCTACACGCGTATTGAATCCACCCTGAAAATCAGGATCAAGATTCATAACTTGCCTATCATCTGGACCAATTGCCCTTGTTGGCGAACCATCAGCGTTGTAAGTACCTGTGTATTGAACCTTAATCATACCTGGAGTTGAAGATGTTCCCGGTTGTAATATACCAAAATATTTATAATCAGCATCAGTCGTATTCCAAAGACCTATTTTCTTATAATCGTAGATACTATTTATCGATTTACCAACAAACCATCCATTGTTTATATCCTGAGTCTGTCCTGAAGTAAGGGCTGTAATCTTGTTTACGTTACGATACACGTTGGCACCAACTTCCCATGTCCAACCGTTAAGATTGTCCAGTATCACGCCATTAAGCGATAATTCAAAACCTTTGTTTTGAGTTGAACCTACATTGGCAGTATAGTAATTCACACCCGAGGTATTAGGCAAATTAACATTCATTAAAAGATTTTTCGTATCTGTTATATAATACTCCACTGTACCGGACAAGCGATTTTTTAAGAGAGAAAAGTCTGCACCAAAATTATAAGTATTAGAATATTCCCATCCCAATTTTGAATTTGCCACTGTATTAACATTAAGACCCGTGCTATAATTAGTGCCAAAGTTGTATGGAGCAGTATTTAACGATCCAAGTGTAGAGTAAGTCGCAACTGATTGATTTGAAGTTTGTCCATAACCGGCACGTAACTTCAACGCATCAATCCAGTTTATATCCTTCATAAACGATTCTTTATTGACATTCCAACCGATAGATACAGCAGGATATGTATGCCACTGATATCCAGAAGCAAGTCTTGATGAACCATCAGAACGTCCGGTAACACTTATCATATAGCGATCGTCATAAGAATACATTATACGTCCCATCAATGATTCCAAACCCCATACCGAATATCCCTGATAAGGATTACCATTGCTATCATTGCCCGGATTAACCGTAATGTCAGATGCTGCAGCTTGTCCTATATTATAGAATTGAAAGTTCTCAGTAGGAATATTTATAGCTGACATAGTTGAACTGTTATAAAAATTCTGTTCCGCTGAATACATGGCTACCGCGTTCACCCTATGCTTTCCAAAAGTGCGGTCGTAAGTAAGCATGTTTTCAATAGCCCAATCTGTAGTATAAGAATTAGTAACACTTGCTGATGAAGCTGTTGTAGCTGTAGCACTCATAACTCCCACTCCGGTATAGGTACCAGCGTTGCTAAAGTTGAAGTTACCACCAATGTTGGTGCGATACTTTAAGCCTTCAACACCCGGAATTTTTATTTCTGCATAGAAAGAGTTATAGGAACCTAATGCCTTTTTTTGATCTTTCCAAGTATCTCCCAAATTTTCAATCCTATCTTTCGTTAGTATATACCCTTGGTCTAAGGGCATCTGGATATATCTTTTTAACGTACCATCAGCATTATATGGGTTACCAATAGGTGATTGACTCAACGCACCACCCACTCCTAAACTAGCGCCGTTAGTAACATTAAAATTAGTATTTGAAGTAAATCCAACCCGAATATATTTGCCTATTTCCTGATCAATAGAACCACGGATAGCATAACGGTTGTAGTTTTGACCAGGTACTACAGATTGATTTTTATAATAGTTAGCACCAAACTTGTAGCTACCCTTTTCATTACCACCCGAAATATTTAAATCGTGGCTTTGTATTACAGCCGTAGTATAAAACATTGACTGCCAATTAGTATTTACGTCATTAGATTCATCCCCACCATTTGTTTTATATCTACCAGATGCTTTACGGAGAGCAACAAATTCTGCTCCGTCCATCATCGGGTAATTAATAGCTTTTCCCAAACCAAAAGAGCCATTGTAGCTAATTTGTGGAGTTGAGCCCTTTACCCCTTTGTTGGTTGTTATTAATATTACACCGTTAGCTCCACGCGATCCGTAAATGGCAGTTGCCGAAGCATCCTTTAGAATATCAATGCTCTTTATGTCGTCCGGACTAATGTCACTGATAGATCCTGAAAATGGTATACCATCAAGCACTACCAAAGGATTATTGTCGGCAGTGAGCGATCGCGTACCGCGAATACGAATTTGTAAAGTAGCACCCGGTTTTGAATCAGTTTGCTGTAAATCTACCCCCGCAACACGTCCTTGCAAT
>DAIQOQ010000222.1:0-4878 GCA_036787795.1 Paludibacter sp.
ATTAATTATAAAAGGAATAACCGAACTGAGATATGGCAGCATCTCAGTTTCAGTTATTCCAAACATTGCATTGTTTGCTTAGATTGAATGCCTGTTTTTCTTTTATTTCGCGACTTTGTCGGTTAAAGTTACCATTGGAATTGTTTTGATGGAAATTCCTGTAACTGCATCAATAACTTCAATGATACTTGATTTATATACAGCAATATAGATTTTAGAACCATATCTGATCATATCTTGTCCGGTATCTCCTAATCCACGATTATTTTTTAGAAGAAAATAGTTATCTGTGCTTGTTTTAGTTGTTAGGTCAAAGAAATTTAAGCCCGCATTATTAGCTTCATATTTTCCTTCGTTTAAAACAATGAGACTTTTATTATCTTTAGAAAAAACTGTTTTAGATGGATTTACACCTGTGTTAAATTCGAAATTATAAGTCCCATCTTCTTTGAAGCAATACATTTTACCATTGTTTGTATAATCAGTAACCCCCAAATAAATATCTTTGGTTACCGGATTAACGTCGATACAATAAGGAGTTTTTACAATTTCGGTAGAAATGATATTGGCATTGACTAGCTTTTCATTCTTAACATCATATATAGCAATAGTTTTGTTTGAAACAGCAAAATTCTTATCATATTCGAAGTTAGAAATATAAGCGTTATCACCTATTATATCAAAATTTTTGGCTTTAACATCGATGTCTGTAACTTTATCCGTACCGGCTTCAATACGTTGGAATTTTCCGGGGATGTTTGTGTAGTCACCATTCGAAATAACGTATACATCGCCATAACTATCTGCTTTGATACCTGCCGGGTTTAGGTTGACTTTAATTTTCTTAGTTTCTTTAAAAGTAGAAAGATCAATAACCGAAATTGTACTATCCATTACTGTAGCCATTCCACCTGTGTTTGCAACATATAATTTGTTGTTTACGATAACGCTAGCATCAGGATTGGCTCCTACAGTGATTGTTTGGCCTAATGATAAGTTTGTTGTATCTAATTGTGTTACATGACCATCATATTGTACTATATATACTTTACCGCTTGCTGCCGTCAATGATCTTGGTGAACTAGGAGAACTAACTTTTTCAACTTCATCCTTTGAATTACAAGAAGTAAATATTGGAGTGCAAAGTATTGCTAATAATAAAGCTGTAATAATTTTTGTTGTTTTCATAAATAATATTGTTGTTTTGAGTTATCTGTTATTTGCCTAAATTCATTGCTACTGTGATCCTGAAATTTCGGCGTGGCATGGGGTAAAACTTCACGACTTCGTATTGAGTGTTGAATAAGTCAATGATTTCAGCGTTTACCTTCCATTGTTTGTAATTTTTTGATAAAAATATTGAGTGTATGGTATAGCCATCCATTTTGTTTGTTTTGTCAGTTGTCTGTCCTATCCATCTTATACCCGAAAATATCATGTTGTATCCAACTTCCCATTTTTTATGTTCGTAAGATATAGAGCCTGAACCTGAATGTACGGGGGTGTAAGGAATTTGTTCTCCAAAGTTATCACTCCCCGGAGTAGCATCTTTAGCACTTTGGTATGAATAGTTGCTTTTCAGTTTCACGAGATCAGACTTTTTTACTTTGACATTTGCTTTTAGGCTAATGTCAATACCTTTAATATTTACTTTGTCTCTATTTGTCATACTCCAATGAAACATATCTCGCGGAATAGCAATGATTTTATCTGTTACCCGGTTATAATATCCGTCGGCCATGATAGCAAATTCCGACAAAAAAGGTATTTCTGTATCCAGATAGGTGAATCCGATATTATATTGATTTGAATTTTCAGGACGTAGATTTGAATTTCCCATATCCTGATAATATAAATCGTTGAATGACGGAAGACGGTAAATGTTTTTGTAAAAAGCTCTTATCCTAAGCTCTTTGTCTTCAAGTAATTTGAATGACAGATTTGCTGTTGGTGATAGTTTATCTCTATTTGGTGAGGCATTTCCTGTTCGTACCTGCTCGCGCGTAAGTGTGTAAAGTAAGTTAGCTCCCAAAGTTAGTTTTTCTGTAACATATTTGGTTGCAAGGTTAGCCATACCTGTATGCCGTGTCGGATATTGAAAGTTTTTGAAGTTGACATTTGAATTGATATCAAGAGTATTATAAAACCAATCTGTTGCTAACGATAAGAACATAGGTTCAAATAGCTTATATTGAAATGAGGATGATAGATAATATTCCTTTTGCAAATAATGATCCTTGAGAATACCATTTGTAATACTATATTTTGTATCTGTATCAGAGTAATGATTGTCTGATATGTTGAACTTTGCGAAATATTGATGTTGAAATTTATCCGAGATCTGGTTTTCATAGTGTATTTGCGAAAAGAATGTTCTGTCTTTTAAACGCTGCTGAGAGTCATTGGTATTGTAAAATGTAATGCTACCGGGTAATCCACGTTCTGAGCCAAAGAAATTGGTTTTAAATGTGATGCTCTCTTTTTCTTTGATACGATATAACCAGTTCATTTCAGTGCGCAATGATTTTACATCACTATTTGTTCGGGTTAGTTTTTCCGAAAGGTTATCGGTAGAACCATAATATTGCAAGAAAGTATATTTACCATTGGCCGTAAGTGCATCTGCAGATAGATTAAATGCCCATTTTTCACTGATGTTCTTTGTCAGGAATAAACTAGGATTTAGTAATCCGAATGAACCAGCTTTAATTACTACTTTTCCTGCAATTGATTGATCTTTATTGTAATCGAGCAATTTTGTTTTGAGGCTAAGAATACCGCCCGACGAAAACAAACGTGCTGATTGGAATATGTCATTTGGCTGACCGTTAGTCAATGAGATTTCTGAGATATTATCGAGAGAGAAACGGCCTAGATCAATTTGTCCCGATTGAATGTCACTCATCATTACGCCATCGTAGCTAACACCTGTGTATTGAGTTCCCATACCGCGAAGTGAAACTGTTTTCATTCCGCCTATGCCACCGTAATCTTTTACTGTAACACCCGAAAAATATTTGGCAATATCTGAAACGTTATTGGCATTAAGCAATGCCATTTCTTTATTGGTAATAATTTGAACCGGCATCGAAGCTCTTGCATTTTTAAGAGCCTGACCATTTACCGTGACTTCCTTTAGATTGCGGACATGAATTGAATCAGTGGCCGGAACCTCTGAAAATACAGAAAATGACCCAAATAAAAAGAATATAATGATGAATAGAAAGTTTTTAAACACAGTTGTAACTATTTGACGATGAATAAACCGATCAAATAGCTCCCGAAAATGACCTCACAAAGGCAAAATGATAATTGTTTTTGCTGATGTTTCGTCGCTTTTTCCTCGAAAGCTTCTGAAAATTGATTGTTGTCTGGCAGGTCTTCTGACTTACTCCCGTTTTGAACGCCTTCCCGATCTCAGTTATCAGTCATCAGTTATCAGTTATCAGTCTATATATGACTGTTTACTGTTTACTGTTCACTGTTTACTGAAAATTTCAGTGGCAAAAGTGTTGTTCAAAACGTTTAAAGAGCTTACAGCAGCGGGACTGTACAGGAATTACACCTGTTTCCCTTTTAATTCAGTTCACGAGAAATCGTGAACTAAAACCAAAGCGGGAGCAAAAGTAGTATCTTTTTTTGAAATAGAAAAGTCGCTGTATCATTATTATCTAAACTGTAGATACAGTCGTTTGATTCTAGTAGTTATTATTCAGCAAAATATGCTATCAAAAAATAGTTGATTTTTATTTCTAAAGCTAAAAGTCTATCCCGTGAGTTACACGAGTAGTTCTCGCAAAGCTTTATAATTAAGAATAGTATATTCTTTTTTGTTGATACTGATTATATTCTCTTGAACCATTTCTGATAAACTCCGTGCCAGTGACGGACGGGCTACACCAAAGAAGTCGGCTAACTCGGTTTGATTGCGGTTAATTTCGAAAGGTTTCCCTTCTACGGGTGAGTTTTCGAGAAGAAAATGTGCCAGTTTTCCCTTGATTGTTTTGATGGAAAGTAATTGCAGACGATTGGTCAGAAACTGCGTGCGGTTGGCATTATGAGTCATAAAACTACTCATGAAATCGGGGTTGGTAGTCATCAGTCGCATGATTTCAGCTTTTGGTATCTTCATAATCTCAACTTCTTCCAGTGACGTTACATCTACCGGAAAGTGATTATTATCCGAAAAAAGAAATGCCGGAGCTAATGGACGTGGAGCTTTGATTATCTCAATACCAAGTATGTTTCCACTGTCGGTAATCATTTCAGTCTTAACTGAACCAACCATAAGCATATACAAGGCGTCGCATACATCTCCTTGTCTTATGATCAGTTCATTTTTAGGATAAGCTTTAATGCTGCATTTCAGATTCTCCAGAAAAGTTTCCTCATCGTCAATTTTTATTTTATTGCACACCGGACAGGCTGATAAATCTACTTTCTTCATCTTATTATTTATTTGGGTACAAAAATACAAACAAATGTCATGGGTGTAACAACTGTTACACTTTTATTGTTTTTGCTGCAGTACATTTGCTGCGTAATTATAAACAACTGCTGGTTTGGTGGATTTTATAATGTCTCACTTAATATACATTTAAAACTAAAGATCATGGAAAATAAAGCATTCCCTACAGCTGAAAAATTCAGCATGACAGATAAAGTGGCTTATGCCGAAGGTTCGGTGGTAAGCAAAATCATTATTCGAAACGAACGTGGAAACGTGACTCTGTTTGCCTTTGACAAAGGCGAATTTCTGAGCGAACATACCGCACCATTCGACGCTATTGTACAGGTTCTTGATGGTAAAGGCGAGGTAGTTATTGATGGAAAAACATTTGAGCTAAGCGTGGGCGAAAGTATTATCATGCCTGCCAA
>DAIQOQ010000223.1:0-2776 GCA_036787795.1 Paludibacter sp.
AAATTCTGTCAATGGAATCAATGTGTCAGGATCGCCAAAAAGAGCTACCCGTTTTCCGTACAGATATTTTGCACTGTCCGAAATCAGATCAATCAGGCGTCCTCGTTCGTCCGAAAGACTATCCGGAATCGGCACATTGGCATGACGGCTCAACGACATCAGAAAACGATCGGTGGCTTTAAACCCGATTGGAATATCCAACATCTCGAATTTCACCTTACACTTATTGTCCAGTTTAATACAAGCATCTTCGGTACATGCTTGTCCCAGTCCCAGCGTAAATTTGCTGTCGCCTGTCAGTCTCATGTCGACTACCGTTGTTCCACCGTCGGGATACATTTTGTAATGTCCGTTAAGCGGAGCATCCAACACGTCGGTCATATCGGGAAACAGGATAGTGCGGGTTTCCATAACCGAAGTCAAGCGTTTGATTTCACGCATATCCGATGGCTCCATCCAACCTGCAGCGATATTGATAACGTTGCGTTTCTTAGGTGTGGCTGTCGAAAAGAACTTGATAAATGCAGCCAACTGGTTGGAATAACCGGTAACATGCGTTCCCACATAACTGGGCGTGTTGCAATAAATTACTTGCTTTCCTTCCGGAACGTGTCCGTCTTCGTTTGCTTTTGATATGATCTGAGTGAGGTCATCGCCAATCGTTTCCGACAAACAGGTGGTATGAACTGCAATCACTTCGGGTTTGTACACTGTAAACATCGTGTCGATTGCCTGAAGAAGGTTGGCCGATCCGCCAAATACGGAAGAACCTTCGGAAAACGAACTGGTGCCGGCCATGATCGGCTCACGAAAGTGACGCGAAAGCGCACTACGGTGATACGAGCAACAACCTTGTGAACCGTGACTATGAGGCAAGCATCCGTGTATTCCCAGTGCCGCATACATGGCACCTACGGGTTGACAGGTTTTAGCGGGGTTGATTGTCAACGCCTTTCTGTCTATTTCTTTTGCTGTGGTATGTCTGAGTAACATAATATTCTAATTTATAATTATTAATTCATAATGCATAATTCGTAATGCAATTCATAATTCGTAATTCATAATGCATAATTGAATATAAATTCAGGGTCTTTAATTATGAATTATGCATTCTCAATTATGCATTAATTAAGCATTAATTAAACACGTATTCTGCAGTTACAGACTCTTCGCGTTCCCAGGGAGCTTTCATTTGTTTGAAAATGGTGCTGCATGCAATCATTTCAATGTCCTTGTAGAAGTTAATAGCGCCTTCGAATGCTGCATAAGGTCCGCCGTTGTCGTAGTTATGGAGCTGTTTCATGGGGATACCCATTTTTTGAACCACATATTTTTCTTTGATTCCGGCACAGAACACATCGGGTTTATAAAGCTCTATCAGTTTTTCCATTTCGAAGTGACTCAAGTCGTCGATAACCAATGTACCGCTCTTCATGTCGGTCATCATACCTTTGTATTCGTTGAATTCAATGTCGAAAGCTTCTTTCAGTTGAGCCAGTTCCTCTTCCGTTTTGCGTGGTTTGAAACGCGTTGCATCGGGATATACGGTGATTTCCTCAATGTTACGACTGTCGGCATCTATCTGAATAGATGGAATCACGCGGCGTCCTTCGTAGTCATCGCGGTGCCCGAACTCATATCCTGCCGTAAGTATTTCCATACCCAGCTCGGTGAAAAGTTCCTGATAGTGGTGGGCACGTGAACCTCCAACGAACAACATGGTTGTTTTGCCTTCGGTTTTTGTTCTTGCTTTGTCCACAGCTGCTTTTACGGCTACCATCTCTTCGGCAATCACGACTTCTATTCTGTCAATCAGTTCCTGATCGCCGAAGTATTGTCCTACCTTGCGCAGTGTTTTGGCAGTAGCCTCGGCACCTATGAAGTTGGCTTTTGCCCATGGAATACCAAATGAAGTTTCCAACATCTCAGCCACATAGTTGATTGAGCGGTGACACATCACCAGACTGAAATCGGCTGTATGTGCTGTTTCAAATTGCTCCAATGTGGAATTCCCCGACATGGTAGCGATAATATCTACTCCGATTCTGTCAAACAAATCTTCAATTACAAAGGCATCACCCCCGATGTTGTATTCTCCCAATACGTTGATTGCATATTTGTATTTGCGTTTGGGGTGGTCGTTACGTCCAATCAGGTTTTTGTACAAGCCATTGTTGGCAATATGGTGTCCGGCCGATTGTGATACTCCACGATATCCCTCGCACGAGAAACCGAAGATGTTTACTTCCGGAAACTCTTCTTTCATCTGGCGTGCCACGCGGTGCACGTCGTCACCGATAAGTCCTACCGGACAAGTTGAGAAGATAGCTATGCCTTTCGGGTGAAACAACTCGTGCGCTTCGCGAATAGCTTGTTTTAGTTTTTCTTCACCTCCAAACACGATGTTCGAATCTTGTATGTCCGTAGAGAATGCGTACGGAATAAAGTTATCCATGTCCGGCTTGTCGGCGCGTGTCTGGTTCCGGCGTGTCAGCCACGAGTAAAATCCGCAACCGATAGGTCCGTGTGTAATATTGATAATGTCTCTTGTTGGTCCGAGAACCACCCCTTTACATCCGGCGTATGTACAACCGCGTTGGGTAATAATACCCGGAATGGTGCGCACGTTGGCTTGTATTTTAGGTATCGAATCCGGATCGTTTATCACAATCGACTTTGCTCTTTTCTTGCCAACCTTGCTTGGATAAGCTGCAACTACCTCGTCGGTAAACTTACTCAAATCCAGTTCGTCTATTAATGTCTTTCCCATAACTGT
>DAIQOQ010000223.1:2876-4851 GCA_036787795.1 Paludibacter sp.
TTTATAATTGTTTCCACTGCCAACTCTTTTTTCTCGTCAGTCACTACCAGTGTAATCATGCGTTTTGATTTCAAACGAGGCATTTCCGAAATAAGTTCCCGTAATTCAGGATCAACCGACTCTGCTTTTTCCAGGTCTCCATGACCTTTGCCTCGTCCAAGTACCTGCATGGCAGTAAACGAAGGCAATCCGGCGTCCGAGAGAGCTATCTTGGTATCACTCATTTTGGCGATGCGTATCATTGCTAATATCAGTTTCATAATCTTCTTTTTTTGTTATTTGTCTTCGACGTTATTTTATTCCCTTTGGTCATGTCATTTGCTTTGCGTTACTTACGTTGTGTTATTTGTGCCTTGCACGTTATTTTTACAATAACTAGAAATAACGGCCGAAGGCCAAATAACTCAATAACGCCGAAGGTTATGTGACGGCTGCCGGGCTAATAACATTTTGTCAGTCTTGTTTACCGCTGGAAATGGTGTAGCTTTCTTCTACCGGAGTGACGAATATCTTACCGTCTCCGAATTGTCCTTTTTCGCCGGAACGAGCTGCCTGCATAATAGTTTCAATTACGAAATCTTTATCTTTTTCAGGAATTACCATCATCAATAAATCCTTTGGAAGCTCATCGTAAGTTACATTGCCTACTTTGATACCGCGCTGTTTACCACGACCAAAAACAGGTAGTTTGGTGATTGCTGGAAAACCTGCATCGAATAATGATTTCATAACTGCAGTTGATTTCTCAGGACGAACTATTGCTCTTAATAAATACATAGTGATTTGATTTTGACCCCCGACCCCTAAAGGGGGGTACAGAAGTATGTGTTTATAAATAAAATTCTTTGAATGCACTCCGCCAAAACTCCCCTTTAGGGGTTGGGGGTTCGTTTTCTTAGTTCATAATTCCGAAACCAACTAGCAACTCTTCCAATGCTGACATTTCCAAAGGTTGTGGAATGACAAACATCTTATTTTCATTGATTTTCTTTGCCAAAGAGCGATATTCGTCGGCTTGTTGGTGTTCCGGTGCATGGTCAATAACCGTCTTACGATTGATCTCAGCATGTTGAACCATGTTGTCGCGAGGTACAAAGTGAATCATTTGAGTTCCTAACTGACGGGCAAATTCTTCAATCATGTTAGCTTCGTTGTCCACTTTACGTGAGTTACAAATCAAACCACCCAAGCGAACTGTACCTACTTTCCCAAATTTAGAGATAGATTTACAAATATTGTTGGCAGCATACATGGCCATCATTTCACCTGATACAACGATGTAGACTTCTTCGGCTTTTCCATCGCGGATTGGCATAGCAAAACCACCGCAAACAACGTCGCCCAATACGTCGTAGAAAACATAATCCAGATGTTTATCGTCATCATATGCTCCCAGTTGTTCCAACAGGTTGATAGAAGTAATAATACCACGACCGGCACATCCTACTCCTGGTTCCGGACCACCTGATTCCACGCAGCTTGTAGCTCTGAATCCCGGTTTCATTACATCATTCAGATCAATGTCTTCACCTTCATCGCGAAGCGTATCCAGTACTGTTTTTTGAGCCAGTCCGTGAAGAAGTAGACGGGTAGAGTCTGCTTTCGGGTCACAACCCACAACCATAACATTTTTTCCCATTTCGGCCAATCCGGCTACTGTGTTTTGCGTTGTGGTACTTTTACCAATTCCGCCTTTTCCGTAGATTGCAATTTTTCTCATCTTCTTTATATTTTAAATGAATTACTAATGTTTCAAAATTCGAATAACTTGACAAGGCTTATTCATTTATCGTGCCATTAACAAATAAGGCTTATTTTTGGATTGAAAAATTGATTGTAATGCGTTGAAGTATATATGTGTATGAAATGTTCTTTGTGGCGTGGAGTTGTTCCGAAAAGGAAAACTGGATTTTGATAGAAACGACAAATCCCTACATTAATGTAAGGATTTATACCTAAAAAGTAGGAAAAAAAG
>DAIQOQ010000224.1:0-4820 GCA_036787795.1 Paludibacter sp.
TTTGTTGGCGTTATTTTTGGCTACTGTAGATCGTTGATCGGCTGTAATGCGGGCGGCATCTACGGCGCGATTAATAAAATCAATCAATTCTTTGTAAGATGCCATTCCGTTTACACGACCCAGCGCATTTATTTGTTCGCACAAGTCTGTAAATGCAGCCTGCGTTTTGGCACGGTCGGCTTTTACGCGTCCTACTTCGTAGTTGGCTTCCACGGAAGTGCGGTCGCTATACAGGTCGACGAATTGTTTATTATAATCTTCCAGATGCTCCTTCCAGGGTAAGCTGATGGTGGTTTGTAGCCTGGTGATGTTTTTCGGTTCATTCAGTTTGCCAAGCAATGAGATCAGCGTTCCCGATTCTTCACGATCCGGTAAATCGTAAATCCTGGTTCCAAAACTTTCGAATATCAACCACAAATCCTGTGCAGCCAGAGCCACTTCGGGTATGGGATAGTTGACCTGCGATTTTACGTGCCCGTAAAGTCCCTGTACCATCTCATCGCGCAACTCATCCAGTTCACGCAGTTTTTTCGTTTTTCCCGTTTTTCTCGATTCTTTCAACGACTCATCGAGAGCATTTAGGCGGGTGTCAAACTCAGTGACCTGCGTTTCGATCTTCAGTGCCTTCAGGTCCAACTTCTTTACATAATCACGGATTAAGATCATTACCTGAAAGAAATCCATTTGACGAATAAAATTCAATAAAAATACTTTAATCATACTGTTGTGTTTTAATCATTAATATATTGGTTATCTAATAAGCTCTTCCACCTGCATGGAAGTGCTGTATTTTCGGTTTTCTAAAACTTCCACACGCGTGGAAGCTATGTTTTGTCGCTTGACGGTACTTCCACTCGAGTGGAAGCTCTGTTTTGTCGCTTGACGGTATTTCCACACGCGTGGAAGCTCTGTTTTGTGACTTGACGATACTTCCACGCGAGTGGAAGCTCTGTTTTGTCGCTTGACGATACTTCCACACGAGTGGAAGCTCTGTTTTGTCGCTTGACGATACTTCCACACGAGTGGAAGCTCTGTTTTGCTACTTGACGGTACTTCCACACGCGTGGAAGGGCTGTTTTGCGTTTACAAAGGTGCTTTCACCTGTGTGGACTGCCTCTCTCAGTCCGACGAGTTAGTATTCGTACGCGTGGAACCGGTGTCGGACTTCTCAACAACCGCTTTCTGTACAATACAACGCTCTTATTAATAGGATCCAAATAATGTCGCTTCTACGGAGCTTATTGAATTCAATTGCATGTATACTTCTACCATACTGCCGATACCACCTACCTACTTTAGCCACAAAGTGGCGACATTATGGTAAATTCAATTGTTATTCAGGAAAACCAAAGCTCCCGGGTGCGACATTCTCTTCAGAAAAGGAATATGACACTAATATTGTCTCATTTGTTTATTTACGAGCTCATCAACTCTTCAAAATTTCAAAACGGAGTTAATTAGCTATCATTTTGATCCAAAATTAATAATGTTTTTTCAAACATCCAAAAAAAACAGCCAATTTTTTTTGGACAAAAGCGTGTTCAACGCCTTTGCAAGTCATTGGTAATCAAATCTTATTTTTTGGACATAAAAATATTTTTGGACATGCACCCTAGGATGTTAAAAAAAGAAGGATTTTTAACCAGTTTAGACAGGGGATAATTGGAGAAAAATACGAAAATGGATAGGGGGACGGATGAAAATGAAGTGTTTGTTCTGAAAAAACAAAACCCGCCTTCAAACGGGGCGGGTTCTGTTTTGCTGTAGCCGGCATGCGGCAACTATTTTCCTTTTGCTTGTTTTTCGGCAT
The DNA here is from genome assembly GCA_036787795.1 of Paludibacter sp. Taxonomy (GTDB): domain Bacteria; phylum Bacteroidota; class Bacteroidia; order Bacteroidales; family Paludibacteraceae; genus Paludibacter. The sequence continues at coordinate 1,811 of DAIQOQ010000224.1, forward strand.
CCATCTGTGCCTTCGATTTACTTTGCGTAACGATATAAACTCCCGCAAAGACCAGCACTCCCGACAGTGCTTTTTCGTATCCGAAAATATCTATACCAATGATCACAGCAAGCAGCGAGCCTACTACCGGCTGTACATAATTGTACATGCTCAGCGTGGTGGGTCGAAGCACTTTTTGTCCGATGGGAACAAGCAGGTAACCCAGAAAAGTGGCAAAAACAACCATATATCCTATGCGCCAGTAGGTGTCGGCGCTCAATAATGTAAAATCGGTTTGCATCAATGGTTTGTAACAAAAAGGCGCACAAACAATGGTGGAGAACAAAAACATCCATTTCATAATGGTGACGGGCGAATAGCGCGTTATCAGACCTTTGAAAACGGTGAGATAGATAGCAAATGAAATAGTGGCAGAAAAAACAATCAAATCTCCCCAAAAATTCCCATTTCCGGCATGTTTAGTCTGACTACTGAAAATCAACAATAAGGCTCCCGAGGCACCTACCACCACTCCTATAGCTTTCATCAGCGTGATAGGTTCTTTGATAATGATGGCTGCCAATATCATGGTAACAATAGGTAGCATAGTGACAACAATAGACGCATCGATGGGCGAAGTCATGGATAAACCCACAAAAAATGGAAGCTGGTTCAATGTCAAGCCAAAAAATGATGCAATAAATAGCAGAAAAATATCTTTAGGCGACACATGCTCCCTCTTGGTAAAGATTGATACCGCCCAAAACAATAACATGCCACCTGCCAACCGAAAGAAAGTAAGTGTATACGGACTAAGTATTTCTGGCATTAATGTCCGCGAAATGGGGTTGTTGATACCAAAAATTACATTGGCCGAAAAAAGAGCTATATGTCCTGTAAGTTTTTTATTTTCCATATTGGGTGCAAAGATACTGATTTAGTTATGAGTTCAAAAGTATGTAATGTTTGAAAACAAAAGATGACTTATTAAAGAACGATACAGCAGGTTTCTTGTTGAATTCGTCTTAACTTTTTAATCAGAATTATTGTTGTCCGGTAAAGAACAGTAGATTCTTCACTTCGTTCAGAATGACAGATTATTACATTCTCTTTGTAAGGGATGGGGTAGGTTGGCGGCTACGCCGCCAACCTACCCCATCCCAAAACATAAAACATTGATTGTCATTTCGAACGAAGTGAGAAATCTCTCACAAGATTTCATATATAAAGTTTACCAGACAACAATGATTCATACTATCGCTTCTCCGAAGCTCTTAAGATGCTCCGTTAGGAGCAATATTATGGTAGTAACATTTATTTCATTGAAACAAAAGCTCCGTAAGTGCCACATTATAAAAAGTCAAGATGACTTCGTTTATAAACATGGAAGAAATAACTGTAAATTACTATGAATAACAACGAATAACCATTTTATTATTTGCTTATTCCGAGAATAGTGCTTAGTTTTGTAGTCTAACATTAAAATTTACATAGTCATGAAACGAGATCCGAAAGAGAAACGTTCACTTTTCCCCGAAGAGTGTCTGTTGCGCGAAATAGCTAGTCAACCCCGGCTGTCGATTGGAATTCCGAAAGAAAATGCAGATGTAGAAACTCGTTTGGCTCTTACGCCCGAAGGAGTTGCCATTGTTACCGAAGAAGGTCACAGTGTATATGTGCAACGTGGAGCCGGGATACCGATGTCATACTCCGATTTACAATATAGCGAAGCAGGTGCCTATTTGGTCGACGATGCTTCCGAGGTTTTTGCAGCCGATATTATTCTGAAAATTGCTCCGCCAACCATAGAAGAATTAAACCTGATGCACGATAGGTCTTCTATTCTATCGATGTTGCAGTTGTCCAACTTATCGGCCGATTGCATAAAACTCATGATGAAGAAAAAGATGAATGCCATTGCTTATGAGCTGATAAAAGACGAGCAAAAAACATTTCCGGTAGTAAGTTCCATTTCCGAGATAGAAGGAAATACCGCCATAACCGTTGCCGCAGAGCTGATGAGCAACGAGCGTGGTGGAAAAGGACTGTTACTCGGTGGCGTGGCCGGTATTTCGCCTACCGAAGTACTGATTCTGGGAGCCGGTATTGCCGGGTCGGTAGCTGCCCGCACTGCACTCGCTCTGGGAGCGCAGGTGAAAATATTCGATCACGACGTTAATAAACTCCGAAAAATTCAACATTATCTGGGTCAACAGGTTTTCACCTCGGTAATTCATCCCAATGTATTGATCAGAGCGCTGGCATCAGCCGATGCAGTAATAGGGAACCTGCGTTACATCAATGGTTCCGATCGGTTTATGGTTTCAGAGGACTTAGTCAAAACCATGAAAACAGGTGCCATTCTTATTGACCTGAGTGTGGATCAGGGAGGCTGTTTTGAAACTTCGGAATGCCGGACGCTGAAAAATGCTGTTTTTGAAAAACACGGAGTTGTTCATTATTGTGTACCAAATATCTCGGCACGGGTGGCACGTACATCTTCTATGGCTTTAAGTAATATTTTTGCACCCATGCTGATGAAAATTGCTCATTCCGGTTGTGTGAAATCAGCAATCTCCGAAAGTGCAGGCTTCCGGCATGGAGCTTATATATTCGAAGGCATGTTGGTAAACCGGCTCGTCGGGCGCTATTATGGCATAGCTTCAAACGATGTAGGTTTATTATTGGCAGGGTACTAAGTACTCATAGAGATAGATGATTTACTACAGGCTGAACTCTTTTTCATTTTCAGCTGTTTATAAAAAACATTGTTGTTCGGTAAAAACAATAGATTCTTCGCTTTGCTCAGAATGACAGATTATTACATTCTATTTGTAGGAGATGGATCGGTTGGCGGCTTCGCCGCCAACCGATCCATCTCCCAAATATAAAACATTGATTGTCATTTCGAACGAAGTGAGAAATCCTTCACAGGAACTTCATATATAAAGTTTACCTGACAACAATAAAAAAAACATTTTAATGAAACAAGCATTTATAGTTTTCACATTGAGTTTGTTTTTTGCAGTTT
>DAIQOQ010000225.1:0-4814 GCA_036787795.1 Paludibacter sp.
CGTTCCCTCCAGCCCTACTCTTGTGCCCGCGATGAGTTTAAAGGCGAAGCATCGGTATACCTGGATGCAAACGAAAATCCATACAACGCCCCATACAACCGCTACCCGGATCCATTGCAATGGGAAGTAAAAGAGCTGATCACTAAAGTAAAAAATGTTCCGGTTGAGAATATCTTTCTTGGAAACGGGAGCGACGAGCCCATCGACTTACTATACCGCGCATTTTGCGAACCACGTATAGACAATGTGGTGGCTATTGAACCTACTTACGGTATGTACAAAGTTTCAGCCGCTATAAACGATGTGGAATACCGGAAAGTATTACTGGACGAGAATTTTCAATTCACAGCCGATAGTTTATTGGCAGCAACCAATTTGTATACAAAACTGATCTGGCTTTGCTCACCCAACAACCCTACCGGCAACAGTCTGGATCGCAAGGAGATTGTAAAGCTATTGACTTCATTCGAAGGTATCGTAGTATTGGATGAAGCTTATATTGATTTTGCTTCCGAAGGCAGTTTTTCCGAATTTTTATCACACTATCCGAATCTGGTTATTTTACAGACTTTTTCCAAAGCCTGGGGAAGTGCAGCTATCCGCTTGGGAATGGCATTTGCATCAACTGAAATTATTGGGATACTCAATAAAATCAAGTATCCGTATAATGTCAATATCCTGACACAAAAGCAGGCATTGACAGCATTGAAAAATGCTGATCAGACAAAAGCCTGGGTAAAAACATTACTTGCAGAACGAACTGTGTTAGTTCAAGAGTTGGAAAAATTACCTTTGATTCAACACATCTACCCTACCGATGCCAACTTTGTATTGGTAAAAGTGCCCGATGCCAATGCCGTATATCATTATTTGGTGGACAAAAGCATTATTGTGCGTAACCGCAACACGGTTTCGTTGTGTATGGGTTGTGTACGTATTACTGTAGGAACTCCCAAAGAGAACCAGATTTTATTGGCAGAATTGAAAAAATTTCAATAATCAAAAACACTACCGGGAATTAGCATAAGTTCAGACAAAAAGAGCTTATGCTGTTCCGGTCGGAATCAAACCTGAAATCTCAAAATTGTTTTCAATTTATCAGACTGAGTCTTTCGGGCATCCGACAAATAAATTTCGCGGTGGATTTTGGACTTTCTTTTTAATCCCTGACTTTCGGCAAAAGCTTCCATATCTGCAAAGCTTAGTGGTTCATTATCAAAACTACCAAGGTGTAACATCTGTACACAAACTCCATCTTCTATTGTCTCAAACTTTACAACATCCAGCAGTGGATGTTTCTTCTTCTTTTTAGTTTTTTCGATAATTTCCGCCGCGTATTCAGCTGTAACAAAATCAGGTTGACGAATCATCAACGTAAACATCAGTGAATCTTTGTCTAACTTCTCCATTGGTGCCTGTTTAGCTTCATCGTTAATATCCCATATACCTTCGAGCGGATAAACACTGTATTCAAAATAATTATCAGGGGCACTATCCGATTTTGGACTCATCTTCACAGCATACGACAAAGAATATAACACAGCAATATAATCGGCAAAGAACGAATCATTCGGATTTCCGTCGCCACATATCGTAAAGAAATTCATAGCCGGAACTATTACTTTCTCCGGCTTGGCTTTTGGAGCATAGTAAGCTTTCTCCATTTTCTTCCAATCATATTTCATAAGAATACTTTTATGCGTTTTTAGCTAATTTGATTTACAGCAACTCCAACAATTTCGAGGATTCTGAGTTATTTTAGATATTTCGCAACAAAGTTCGTCATTTACGACAACAAGCAATTTACTTTTCTTGCTAAACTAGAAATCAGTTGTAACATAAGCAGCTACAAGTAAATAGTTACGAGTTACAAGTCTGTTTATCTGAATATTGCTTACAAGAAACACATCATTAATTATTGTTGATCACTTAATAAACAACAATCGAATACAACAATTTTCATTCTATCAATTCTTCGTCTTCCTTAAACTCAATCCTCAACTGAATGGCATCAGCCCAACTCACCTCTTCCTCATTATTCTTGATACCAATGCCAATCAATCGGATTTTAGGTGACAAATCCACCAGACTCAACAATTCTGCTCCGGTTTTATAAAGCGTTTCATAATCGGATATAGGCGTGAGGAATGTTTTACTGCGGCTTATGATTTTGAAATCGGAAAACTTTATTTTCAAGCTTACGGTACGTCCTTTGAAGTTTTTCTTACCTACATATTCAATTACTTCTTTCACCAGCTTATCCAGTTCAGGCAGAATCTCGTCGTAGTTATCCATATCAACTGCGAAAGTTGTTTCGGAACTTACCGATTTCCGGATACGTTGCGACTCTACCGACCGGTTATCTATGCCCCGTGCATTTTGATAATACATATGTCCTGCCTTACCAAAATTGGTTACCAGTCCTTCTTCCGACCATTGTTTTAAATCGGCACCGGTTCTGATACCCAACTGATGCATTCGTTCTGCCGTAACCTTACCCACGCCAAAGAACTGCTCCACAACGAGTGTTTCCACAAAGCGCTCGGCATCTTTCGGTTTTACTACAAAAAGACCGTTGGGTTTATTGTAATCGGAAGCTATCTTGGCCAGAAATTTATTGAACGATACGCCCGCCGAAGCTGTAAGCCCGACTGTTTCCTGTATCTTCTGCTTTATCTCTTTGGCTATTTGTGTGGCCGATGCTATTTGTTTGTGGTTTTCGGTAACATCCAGAAATGCTTCATCCAGCGAGAGAGGTTCTACTAAATCGGTGTACTCATGAAAAATCTCCATAATTTGACGCGATACCGATTTATACACATCAAACCGTGGCATCACAAATATCAGATGCGGACATTTACGCAAAGCGGTTTTTGATGCCATGGCCGAATGCACTCCATAACGTCGTGCTTCGTAACTGGCAGCCGCCACTACTCCACGCGCACCCGAATAACCTACTGCCAAAGGTCTGCCTTTATAATCGACATTATCCCGTTGCTCAATAGAAGCAAAAAAAGCATCCATATCAATATGAATTATCTTACGCATGGGCCTTAGGCGATTGGAGTTATTTTCTTTGTCTATCATGAGCTGTCACACGTGCAAAAGCAGAGGACATCTATTGATACGATTTCGAGGGAGGACAATGATTTATTTTATGTCAACCATCATCACTTTATTCTCATATTGATTTCCACCCATTTCAAAATAGGTAATTCCAATCTTTTTAAAATTGTTCTTCTTGTAAAACTTCAGAGCTCTTTCATTTCTGTGATATACTGTAAGCCATGCAGTCTTAAAGCTCTTTTTTTTCAGTTCCGCCAATGCCTCATCCTGCTGCCAGAATGACTACTTCCTTTTTCAGACAAACTGCTTCAGCAATCACACCCGCTGTTTTTGTATACGACTTGATTCGTAATTGCTGATAACCTCGTTTGTTTGATCAAAATCAAAATAGAATTGGCTCAGATTCATACTTTCGTCAAAATGGCCGGCATTATCACCATAGACTTTTTGTATCAGTTGCGGATCGGCACAGACAAGCTCGCAGAAGTAAATATCATCAGCTTTTCTACAATTCTTGTCGAAGTGCAATTTCACCAAAACACGATATAATTCATCTATCTGTTCAATCATAGGAGCGTACGCATCCTTTTCACAAGCCGTCTTAAGTTTCGACTTATAAAAATCCAGTTTCTTGCCCCACCGATTAGGGTCTTTGCTTTCGAAGAAGATATACGCCTTATTGAGAGTATCATCCATTGCAATAGACAGAATCCGGATTACACTCTGTATCCGATAACATCTTAATAATTCTGTAGTAAAAATATCAGAACTATAATTTTTATTTAGTCCACTGACATATTCGACGTTGTCCAAATCAATCTCTTCGAACAAAAAGATCAATTCTCTTATACTGTCCATGCTACGGCTCAAACCGGCACTAACAGCATCAAGCTGCAAATAAAGTTCAAATAGATCATTATCATTTTCATCAAGTATTCCATATCCCCAGCTATGTACCTGAAATTGGATAGCATATTGAAATCGTTTTCGTGATAGAGTCATTTTTTTAATATTAGAGTTAGATAATTATTATAAACCTACGTAACCGGTTAACTTGCAGAAGGAATCTTGCCCAACTCAGGATTATCTTCAAAGTCGGCCATAGCTTTTCTCCATTCGTCCGAAATGGGATGAGAACTTTTAGTTTTTGCATCAAAACAAACCATTACCGTTTGGCAAATGCACTTTACTTCTTTGGTATCAACATCAATCAGTTGTTGCAAGAGCTTGAAACTTTTGTTTCCGATTCCTACCACAGCAGTTTCCACAGCTACATTTTCACCGGGATATACCGACAGCAAAAAGCTTACCTCTATGTTTGCTATTACCACACCGACTTCCTTATTTGTGCTTGCTTCTGGCATAACTTCATCAAAATAAGACGTTTTTCCCAAATCGTAAAACGAAAAGTAAACTGAGTTATTCACATGCCCCAATGCATCGAAGTCGTTAAACCGCAGCTGAATAGGTGTTGTATGATTGAACTTAACTTTATCCATATTATAATCTATTTATTTTGTACAAAAATACACATTTTAAATACACTGGCAAAAATCAGGGATTCCGTATAACGCAAATATTTCTACGCGTATCCGACGGTTATCCGGTTTCATATATCTAAAATCAATTTTACTATCTATAAAATCCAATTTATTATCTGTTATTTTTAATTTACCAACTATGAAATCTATTTTACCAACTGTTATATTGAATTTCACAACTATGAAATTCAATTTATCATATGATAT
>DAIQOQ010000226.1:0-4812 GCA_036787795.1 Paludibacter sp.
GGGTCTATTCAATAAACCGTGTCAAAAAGGATAGTTAATTGATATTCCATCTAAGTTGAGACTTAAAGATACAAAGTGAAACAGAAAACCCGTATAAATGCCCTTCTTTAGTTGGTTCAGGATGCATGTTAAGCTAATAATATTGAAATTACTAGAATAAGGAAATATAATATGTAGAAACTCCATTAATTATTTTCTGTTTTTTAGTCAAAAAATTCCGGGCTTTTATTACTTTTGCTATGATCTTTTTATTAATAGTTAACTCCCGATACCGATGAATTCTCCAAATCTGAAAAAATTGTATTTTAAAGATACATCCTTTGCTAATTTGATGACACATCGCATATACAATGTGTTGTTGTATGCCAGTAAATACGACGCATTTATGTTGGAAGAAGACGGGCGTATTGATGAACAGATTTTTAATGAATATACTTCCTTAAACCTTCGCTATCCACCACGTTTTACACTGGTTTCGACCGAGGAGGAGGCGAATACTCAGCTCAGGGAACGGCAATTTGAGTTGATAATTTCGATGCCCAGCGGTGATAGCATAAACCCTTTTGAATGGGCTAAAAAAGTAAAGACACAAAATCCGCATATTCCCATCGTGGTGCTTACTCCGTTTTCCAATTCCGTTTCGCGACGCATTGCCAACGAAGACCTGAGTGCTATAGACTACGTATTCAGCTGGCTGGGGAACTCCGACATTTTGCTTGCCATCATCAAGCTGATTGAGGACAAGATGAATGTGGAAGGAGATGTGAGCTCGGTGGGTGTTCAGGTTATTCTGTTTGTCGAAGATTCCATTCGGTTTTACTCTTCTATAGTTCCGCACTTATATAAATTCGTTTTCATGCAAAGCCGCTCATTTATGACCGAAGCGTTGAATGAACATGAGCAGATGCTCCGCATGCGTGGTCGTCCAAAAATATTGTTGGCCCGATCGTACGAAGAAGCTCTGGTAATTTACGAAAAATACAAGCGTAATATGCTGGGCGTTATAACCGATGTGGAGTTTCCTCAGCATGGCGAAAAGAACAAACAGGCAGGTATCAACCTGTGCAATGAAATACGGAAGTACGATAAATATATTCCGCTTATTGTAGAGTCGACGGAAGAAACCAACTATGTGGAAGCGCGGGATGTAAAAGCCGATTTTCTGAATAAAACATCGAAAACCCTGGTGTTGGAGCTACGCGAAAAGATTACCGACAACTTTGGATTCGGCAATTTGGTTTTTGCCGATGGTAATACGGGGCAAGTAGAAGCTTGTGTTCAAAATTTACGAGGATTGCAGGAAAATATCTTTTCTATCAGTGATGCTTCGCTTTATTTTCATGTGTCGCGCAATAATATTTCACGTTGGTTGTATTCCCGGGCAATGTTTCCGTTGGCCGAATTTTTGAAAAATATCAATGTAGATAATTATGCTACGAGTGATCTGGTAAAAGTCCGCCAGATTATTTTTGATGCTATTGTGCATTACCGCAAAGTGAAAAATAGGGGAGTGGTAGCTGTTTTTCAGCGCGATCGTTTTGATCAATATTCCAACTTTGCCCGTATCGGTCAGGGATCTTTAGGAGGTAAGGGACGTGGATTGGCATTTATTGATGCTATGATTAAACGTAACGAAAGTTTTGAAACCTTTGAAAATACACAAATCACAATTCCTAAAACGGTGGTTCTTTGTACCGATATTTTCACCGAGTTTATGGAGCAGAATGACCTCTATCCGGTGGCTATGTCTGATTTGCCGGACGAAGAAATTCTGAAATATTTTTTGAAAGCACGCATGCCTCAGGAACTTATTGCCGATCTGCATGCATTTCTGAGGGCAATAAGTTCGCCTATTGCCGTTCGGTCTTCAAGCTTGCTTGAAGATTCGCATTACCAGCCTTTTGCCGGAATATATTCCACCTACATGGTGCCCTATACTCCCAAAAGTAAAACTCATATGCTGGTGATGATTACCGAAGCTATCAAAGCTGTGTATGCTTCTGTTTTTTACCGGGATAGTAAAGCCTATATGATGGCCACCAAGAATGTGATAGATGAAGAAAAAATGGCCATCGTGTTACAGGAAATTTGTGGAAATGCATACGATAACAAATTTTATCCCTCGTTTTCGGGTGTGGCCCGTTCGCTTAATTATTATCCTATCGGAGCTGAAAAACCGGAAGATGGCATTGTGAGTATTGCCATGGGATTGGGAAAATATATTATGGATGGCGGAATGAGCCTGCGGTTTTCTCCGGCATATCCCCGAAATATATTACAAACCAGCACTCTTGAGCTTGCTCTCCGTGAAACTCAAACTTATTTTAATGCCCTGGATTTAAGTCGGGCACGTTTTGTTCCTCAGGTAGACGATGGTTTCAACTTATTGAAAATACCGGTGGCGGATGCTTTGGCAGATGGTACATTACGCTATATTGCTTCGACTTATAATCCACAAGATCAGGTTATACAGGATGGATTGTATGACGGTGGACGTAAAGTGATCACCTTTGCCAATATCTTACAACACGATGTTTTCCCGTTGGCTAATATGCTGAAAGAAATATTGCGTATTGCTCAGCTTGAAATGGGACGTCCTATAGAAATTGAATTTGCGGTGAATCTGGATTATTCTCCGGCTAAGCAACATACATTCTACATGTTGCAAATTCGGCCGATTGTAGATAGTCGTGAAATGATTAACGAAGATATTGGAACAATTCCCGAAGAAAATACGATAATTACCTGCAATAGTGCGTTGGGACATGGTATAACCAATGATCTCTATGACTTGGTTTACGTAAAACCGGAATCTTTTAATGCAGCTAAAACTCAATTAATCGTTTCCGAAATTGATGCTATCAATCGTGATTTGATAAGTCAGAACCGGCATTATGTGTTAGTAGGTCCCGGCCGCTGGGGTTCTGCCGATCCATGGTTGGGAATTCCGGTAAAATGGCCGCATATAAGCAACGCCCGCCTTATTGTTGAGTCTGGTTTGTCCAACTATCGTGTTGATCCCAGTCAGGGAACTCATTTCTTTCAAAATCTAACCTCATTTGGGGTAGCTTATTTCACCATTAATCCTTTTCAGCACGACGGTTCGTACGATACTACTTATCTGAATGTACAACATGCAGTTTACGAATCGGAATTTCTTCGGCATGTCTGTTTTAAAAAGCCTATTGTAATAAAGGTGGATGGCCGAAAGAATAAAGGTGTGGTGTTGAAACCGGAATGAGTCCGGAATGCACTGCGGAGGGTTTTGTAAATTCTAAAAAGATACATGAAAACAATTATAAACTTGAACTCTTATTCCTTTCTCGGAATGTAGGGTTCTTAAATCTAAAATTCCATTATGTTTAAGAAACATCCTAAAGGTTTAATTATTTTGGCACTAGCCAACATGGGTGAAAGATTTGGTTACTATACCATGTTAGCCATTCTGACTTTGTATATGCAGGCAAAGTTTGGATTGACATCTTCCGAAACCAGTGTTATTTATGGTACTTTTTTGGCCATGGTTTATTTTTTACCTCTTTTGGGAGGTTTTGTAGCAGATAAATTATTAGGCTATGGCAAAACCATTTTATTAGGTGTCAGCGTTATGTTTTTCGGCTACGTATTGTTAGCAATTCCATCGGGCAATGATGCGGCCGGAAAAACTGCAATGTATTGTGCGTTGGCTCTTATCGCTATGGGTACGGGTTTCTTCAAAGGAAATTTACAGGCTTTGGTTGGTAATCTCTACGAATCGGAAAAATACAGATCAAAGCGAGATGTGGCCTTTTCTATTTTTTACATGTTTATCAATATTGGTGCTTTCTTTGCTCCAAGTGCTGCAAATGCAGTGAATAATGCTATTCTTGCTCAAAACAAATTCACCTACGATGCATCTATCCCTAAAAACTTCGTGGCTCTGAATGATAAGGTGGTAGATGAAAAGACCTTTGTTGCAAATGCATTTAAATCCAATACCGAAAAGCTGAATACAGCAGCCGATAGCACAAGTTTTATTGATAAAGCAAAAAAGAATGCTGGTGTGGTTTTTCAGGCAGACAGAGATAAAACACTTTTCAAACTAAAAGCTGCAGGGTTGAAGCAACTTACTGCCGCAGGAAAAATATCGGATGTAAATCTGCAACTGTCTAAAGCGGATTATGAATTGCTTGATAGTAAAAAAGCGGAAGACAAAGACAAAATTGCGGCAATAAAGGATAGAATAAAAGCCATTGAGGTTACCGATACCACCATTAATCCATCAGGCGATGCCGATAAGTTTGCTATGCACTTTGGTGAAGATTATGTGGTCAACTCATTGAGCAAATCATATAATATAGCTTTTGGAATAGCATGTTTTAGTTTGATTATCTCGCTGCTGATTTTTATTATTTTCAGAAAAACATGGAAACCTGTTGACAAAACTCACAAGCAACAGCTCAAAGAAGCTGAAGCTGCGCATGTAAAGTCGGATGCTGTTATTTTAAGTCCGGCTCAGGTAAAAGAAAGAGTGATTGCGTTGCTGCTGGTGTTTTTTGTGGTTATCTTTTTCTGGATGTCTTTTCACCAAAACGGGCTTTGTATGACCTTTTTTGCCCGCGATTATACTCAAAGTGAGGTTTCTCCTTTGCATAATATGATGTTTTCATTGCCTGCGCTGTTGTGCTTTATTGTTTTTGCTTACGGAATTTATATTTCAACAATTGGTTTGTTCGAAGGAAAAAGAAAACCAACCCAGGGGGTAGTTGTAAGCTTAGTCGGCTTGCTCGGTTTAGTTGTATATTATTTACTTGTGGTAAAGAATGTCGGTGG
>DAIQOQ010000056.1:0-14791 GCA_036787795.1 Paludibacter sp.
AACTTTGAGAATACACTCTCAAACTTAGAGAATACATTCCCGAACTTTGAGAACATATTCGCAAACTCTGAGAACATATTCCCGAAGCCTCAAGTTAGACTCTTACCCATTACCTAAATATCTCACTTCCGAAATAATCGATTCCTAAAGCCGGATTGTAGACTCATCGGGTTTCAACGTCTGCATTTCGAATGCAGACATATAATTCAGGATTTGGAAAAATGTTGCGTTTCAAGAAACAAATCAGTTTTAGATTCGTTTTATTATCATTCGTTTTTATCCGTTCAATCCGTAAAATCAGCGTTCCATTCTTTTTTGAAAATACGACATTATATTCTTCCGCTTACTTATAGCCGTATTAAAACAGATTTTAATTATTAAATTTGTATTAAAAAAATAGATAACATTGATAACTAAAAATATTATCCCTAATTTTGCAGTTAGAATTAAACCTTTTGATCAAAAGATACTCTTATAAGCTTTATGAAAGAACCACTCGGACGTAAAATGGATAAAATTGGTCGTATGTTTCAAGTTATGCTTCAAGATGACCTAAAGCACCTTGATATTGATCGTTCATTTTATCCATTGTTACTTATTGAATCAGGCAATGGAATAACCCAGCAGGAACTTGCCGATAAGTTGCTGTGTGACAAAGTGCAGGTCGTGCGTATTGTTGATTATTTATCTTCGAATGGATATGTAGAACGGATACAGAATCCAACAGATAAACGCAAATACGAACTAACAATTACCGAAAAAGCCAGATTGGCTTTACCAGAGATCAAAAAAACACTTGACAAGGTAACTAATATAGCCGTCAAGTCATTGTCAGAATATCAGATAAATGAACTTCGTAAAATGCTTATTATTATTGAATCAAATCTTTCGTCATATAAAAGCTAAATTGTAAAATGAAAAAAAAATCAACAATCTGGATTTCTATCGTCTTAGTATTGTTAGTTGCCTTCTTTTTTAAGCTAGGTTTCTCCAAATCATCCGATAAAGACAATAAAAAAGACCCGAAAGAGAAAAAACAGAAAAAGGTAGATGGGTATATTGTGAAACCTTCACTGCTTATTTCTGAAATATCCGTCTCGGGGTCATTGCTTGCTTTTGAAGAAGTGGATTTGAAGAATGAAGTAGCTGGTAGAGTGGTGATGATTAATTTGCCGGAAGGAAAATCAGTCAAAAAAGGAACTTTGCTGGTTAAGCTTTTCGATGAAGATTTGCTGGCAACACTCAAAAAGCTTAAAGCGCAATTAGCTATTCAACAACAAATTTATAACCGACAGACTGAATTGATCAAAGTCAATGGAATAACTCAGAATGACTATGATCAAACAGGGCTCCAGCTTAACTCGCTCAGAGCTGATATTGAAGTGGAGAAAACATTAATACGCAAAACAGAGGTACGTGCTCCTTTTGACGGAGTGATAGGATTAAGAAGTATCAGTGTGGGTGCAATAATTACTCCTTCTACTTTATTGGCCACTATTCGTACCGAAAATAAGATTAAACTCGACTTTAGTGTGCCCGAAAAATATGGACCTGTAATCCATACAGGTATGCAAATAACGTTTACCATGAATCATGGTCAGAAATTTTATCATGCTATAGTGCTGGCAACAGAACAAGGGATAGATGCTTCTACACGTAACATGAAAGTAAGAGCATTAGTAAGCGGTCATTCTAAAGATTTGATTCCCGGTTCATTTACTAATGTATCAGTACGGTTGAGTGAAAACAAAAATGCATTGCAAGTACCTACACAGGCTATTATTCCACAGGAAAAAAATAAATCGGTGATTGTGGCAAGAGATGGAAAAGCTCATTTTATACCTGTGATAACCGGTATCCGTCAGGAATCAAAAATTGAAGTAACGCAGGGAATTCAGGCCGGGGACACTGTTATTACGTCCGGTATTCTTTTCTTAAAAGAAGGTTCTAAACTGCGTTATTCAACCATAACCAAATAAGTATGACACTATCAGATATTGCATTAAAACGCCCGGTTGGTTCCATCGTGTTGAGTCTTGTTATCATTTTGATGGGGGCTGTAGGCTTTAATTTCTTAGGTGTCAGACTTTATCCGGCTATTGATCCGCCGGTTATTACTGTGCAGACAAATTATACGGGTGCCAATGATGATATTATAGAATCGCAGATAACTGAGCCGCTGGAAAAAAGTATCAATGGTATTGAAGGAGTAAAATCCATTTCCTCTCAGTCGGCTACGGGAACCAGTACCATTACGGTTGAGTTTAATCTGGGTGCCGATCTGGAAAAAGCAGCGAATGATGTTCGTGATAAGGTATCGCAGGCTCAGAAGAGTCTCCCGCAGGATATAGATGCTCCACCAACGGTGACTAAGGCCGATGCGAATAGTGATCCTATCGTGATGTTAAGTGCCCAGAGCACCAAGATGAATGCGATAGAGCTCAGTGATTATGCTGAGAACGTTTTACAGGAAAAGTTGCAAACCATTCCGGGTGTAAGTTCCGTGGCTATTTATGGTCAGCAACGACCTGCTATGCGTTTATGGCTCGATCCGGCCAGAATGGCGGCTTATGGTTTGACTGCTTCTGATGTAGATGCAGCTTTAACCAAAGAAAATGTGGAAATGCCCGGAGGTAAGATTCGTGGTGATGCCACAGAATTGACAGTGAAAACATTTGGTCGGTTAGTGACTGAAAATGATTTCAATAACCTGATTATTAAACAAACCGATAATCAGGTTATTCGCCTAAGCGATATTGGTGAGGCTGTTGTTGGTCCGCAGGATGAAGAGTCTGGTTCAGCTGTAAATGGTACTACCGGGGTAATGATGGTGTTGATTCCACTTCCGGGGGCTAATACAATTCAGATTGCAGATGAATTCTATAAGCGTATGGATCAGATTAAAACCAATATGCCTAAAGGGATGGAGCTGAATGTTGCCCGCGATAAATCCATCTTTGTACGGCAATCGGTGGAAGATGTGATTGAGACCTTGTTGATATCTATTTTTCTGGTTGTAATCATTATTTTCTTATTTTTCCGAAACTGGATTATAGCATTGCGTCCGCTTATTGATATTCCGGTTTCCCTGATCGGGACATTCTTTATCATGTATCTGTTTGGCTTTTCCATCAATGTTCTTTCGCTACTGGGCATTGTGTTGGCTACCGGATTGGTGGTGGATGATGGTATTGTGGTGACAGAGAATATTTTCAAGCGAATAGAGCAGGGAATGAATAAATTTCAGGCAGCACTGGAGGGTACGCGTGAAATATTTTTTGCCGTTATATCCACTTCGCTGACACTGGCCATTGTATTTATTCCGGTTATTTTTCTGCAGGGCTTCACAGGTAGGCTTTTCCGCGAATTTGGTATTGTGGTGGCCAGTGCTGTATTGATTTCGGCATTGGTATCATTAACCCTGACACCGGTACTTAATGTCTTTTTAGGAGGTTCGGGAACCCATCACTCTAAATTTTATATTGCTTCCGAACCGTTTTTTGTTGGAATGGAAAAAAAATACAGACGCTTCCTTACGTTTTTTATTAAAAACAAATGGGTGGCTTATTCCATTATCGGTTTATGTGTTTTATTGATTGTTACAATATCCAAAACCCTGAAATCGGAGTTGGCTCCGTTGGAAGATCATAGTTATATCCGTACAAGTGTGACTGCTCCGGAAGGAACGGAATTTTCGGCAACGAAAAAAATAATAGACAGGATTGCCGCTATTAGTTCCGATAAGTTTCCTGAAGCTAAGTATACTTTGGCACGATATGGTACAGGGTCAAGTACCAATTCGGGTTTTGTGATTAGTTTTCTGACCGATCCTTCTGAAAGAAAAGCCACTCAACAGGATATATATAAAAAATTATCGAAATTTTATGATAGTATTCCCGAAGCTCGGGTTATTGCCAGTCAGGAACCAACCATTACCACATCTAGTTCCAGAGGATTACCGGTTCAGTTTGTGTTGCAAAATCTTGATTTTGACAAGATTCATAAGATTTTACCGAAGTTTTTGGAAGAAGCTCAAAATAGTCCGGTATTCAGTAATATAGATGTGGATTTGAAATTCAATAAACCCGAAGTTAATATTGTTGTAGATCGACTAAAGGCTACCAGTTTGGGAATAAATGAAAAAGATGTATCCGATGCACTCGATTTAGCTTATAGCGGTGGTCGATACGGTTACTATTTGAAGAATAACAAACAGTATTATGTTATAGGACAGGTAGTCCGCGATAATAGAAAAACAGCTGCTAATATTTCATCATTATATGTGCGGTCGAACACGGGTAATATGATACAGTTAGATAATCTGGTATCATTGCAGGAAAACAGTAATCCTCCAATATTGTATCACTATAACCGCTATAAATCGGCCACGGTTTCGGCTAACTTAGCTGACGGAAAAACGCTGGGTGAAGGTATTGCTGAGATGCAACGAATTGCAGATAAATTACTTGATCCTACATTTACTACTGCCTTGTCGGGTCCGTCAAGGGACTTTGCCGAGAGTAATTCGAATATTTCGTTTGCGCTTATCCTGGCCTTGTTGCTGATTTATTTGATTTTGGCAGCTCAGTTCGAAAGTTTCCGCGATCCGTTTATCATTATGCTTACGGTACCTATGGCTATTGCCGGTGCCATGCTGTCATTATGGATTTTTGGTCAGACTTTGAATATTTTCTCTGAAATCGGGATGATTTTGTTGATTGGTATTGTGACTAAAAACGGTATTTTGATTGTGGAATTTGCCAATCAGAAACGTGCGTTGGGTATGAATAAACGATTAGCGGCTTTTGAATCGGCTTCGGCTCGTTTCCGACCTATTCTGATGACTTCACTGGCTACCATTTTTGGTGCATTGCCTATTGCGTTGGCATTAGGAGCAGGTTCTACCAGTCGTGTTTCATTAGGAATAGTGGTGGTGGGAGGTTTATGCTTCTCTCTGTTGCTGACCTTATTTGTTATCCCGGTAATGTATATGATTATGTCGAGTAATAAGAAGAAAAATGCTGAATGATGAGAAATACTAAAACTATAAGTACATTAAAAACAAGTATCTTATGTCTGTTTGCGTTTGTTTCGGTTACGATGCAGAGTCAGCAGAAAATAAGTATAGACGATGCAGTTAAGATAGCACTGAAAAATAATTTTGATATTCTTGTAGCCGGAAATGATGCTGCTATTGATAAAGTAAATAATACTGCCGGTAATGCAGGAATGTTGCCTACAATAGCTATTACCGGTTCAGGAAGTTATGGACTCAATGATGTTCATCAGAAACTCAATGGTGGTAGTGAAACTAATTACTCTTCGGTATCGACTACAGTACTTAGTGCCGGTGCTCAGCTTAGCTGGAATCTGTACGACGGTGGAAAGATGTTTGTTACCCGGAATAAATTAAAAGAAATTCAGGCTTTGGGTGAGCTTCAGTTTCGCGATAAAGTGATGCAAACCTATTATAATGTTATTGCAGCTTATTATGATGTAGTTCGGCAGAAACAACAGTTGGCTTCCATCAATGAAGCGCTGAATTATAACCGGGATCGGGTATTGATTGCTCAAACCGGATTTAACGCCGGCTCTATGTTGAAGTCGGACTTGCTCCAAGCAAAGATTGATTTGAATGTAAATACAGAGAACGCCATTAATCAGCAGTTTGCTATTGATGAATCATTGAAAACTCTGAACCAGTTGTTGGGTAAAAATCCAGATGAAGTATTTCAGATTTCCGATTCTATTCCGTTGGGCTATTCTCCCGATAAAGCAGACTTGCTTCAGAAAATTAATAGTACTAATTCCAGTATTCTCAGTTTTCAAAAACAAATAGACATTGCTCAATTAGCTTTGAAAGAAAGCCGTACTGCTTATTTGCCAATATTCAGCTTTAAGGCCGGATACTATGCTACACAAACAGTAAATTCTGTCGGCACGACACTTAATAGTAGTACAGTTGGTCCGCAGGTAGGAGGTACACTCAGTATTCCGGTATACAGTGCCGGTGAAAATAAACGAAAAGAAAAAGTTGCCCGTATTCAGGCACAGTCGGCTGAATATGATTTGCAAAATATAAAATTGCAGGTCAATACGCAACTCTTGAATATGCTTACGGAATTTGAGAACCAGCAGAAATTGTTGAAGATTGAAACTGAAAATAATGAGTTAGCCAAAGAAAATATCCAGATCAGCATCGACAGGCTGAAACACGGACAAGCAACTTCGTTGGAAGTGCATCAGGCTCAGGAAGACTTTGTGCAATCCAGTACGAGGCTTATCAATTTCAGGTATAACCTGAAAGTAGCCGAAACAAAACTGAAACAATTGGTTTCTATTCTTTAGAAATCATCATTACATGTTTTTTGCTTCAAGGGTATTGCTGTAAATGGCAGTACCTTTTTTTGTTGTAGATGTTTTGATAAGATAAGACCGACAGTCTGATGTCAACTCATTTTTGTTTTTTCCGGCAGTATGGAATATAACAGAATCAAAGCTTCCGGTATTAAAAAAACGATACATTCATTTTGTTGATAATTTATACAATTTGGAGCATGATCAGTGCAAAATAAAAAAAACAAAAATAGATTAGTTCAGTTATTTATTTCAGTATTATATTTATTTTTGTAGCTGATAAAGAAAATACGAACTTATTTATAAGCAATTATTCTATGGCACTTCAATTTAAAATTCAGATTAAGAATATTCAAAAACCTCCCGTATGGCGTCGGGTACTTGTTCCTGAGAATTTTACTTTCGACGAATTCCATTTAGTGATTCAGGATGCGTTTGGATGGTATAACTATCATTTGTATCAGTTTTCACCAACTGGCTACGGATCAACTCCTATTATAGCATTAACTTCGGAAGATGACTGGGAAGCTCCGGAACTGGAAGCAGATAAAACAAAGTTGAAAGATATTTTCAAGACCGAAAACCAAAAATACACTTATATTTATGATTTTGGTGATGATTGGGTTCATAGCATTATTTTAGAAAAAATATTGGATGATAAAATAAAGCATGCAAAATGTTTAGTTGGTAAAGGTTTTTGTCCGCCTGAAGATTGTGGTGGCCCTTGGGGGTATGAAAGAATAAAGGATATTCTGGCCAATCCAGATCACGAAGAGTATCAAGATACCCGGGAGTGGCTGGGATTGGAAGATGATGATGACGTGTTCAATCCCAATGAATTTGATTTGGAATCAACTAATGAAATACTTGCATCCAATTAGGAGTTACCGGCCTGCAATGAGGATAGGTTATTGTTTTTGGTAGCCAGTCTTATTATTTCTGAGCTTAGTAAGCAAATAATCCAACGTGTAAGCTTTTGGTTCAAATATAAAAAAGCCTGTTGATTTGCTCAACAGACTTTTTTATGTTTATTGCTGTTCTCAGCGAATTAATTATTAATCGCTAAGCACTGATATCACTACGGTACTATTCCAATGTCAACAAAATATCGTCTTGCATTACTGCCTGAGCAGCTATAACATCGATAGTTTTCACAACACCTTCTTTTTCGGAAAGGATATTGTTTTCCATTTTCATAGATTCCATAACGAGCAATAAATCTCCTTTTGCTATAGTATCGCCAACTTTTACGGCAATGCTGATAATACTTCCGGGAAGCGGAGCTTTAATGGCTTTAGAACCTGCTTTAGCAGGTTTACTTCCTGCAGGCGATGTTACAGTAGCTTTACTTTCGCTTGGTTTAGACTGTACATCATTGCGAACAAGGATAGGAGTTTTCAAGGTATTCACCTCTTTTTCCAATCCTACTGCATAGGATTTACCGTTAACTTCAATTTGCGCCTGATTGCCTTCTACTGATTTGACATTCACACTGTATGAAGCCCCATCTATTGTAAATTTGAATTTCTTCATAATATGTTATCTGAGATAATTGTTTGTACCATAAATTTTTGAACTCCACGGTGAATAACGTCTTTCGATACGTTTGATCGTGATAACATTACTTTCGTCATCATGAACTTCATCGTAAAACATGTGTAATGCCATGGCAATAGCCACTACATCGGCCGATGGAACATTTCCAACCGGATCATTACTTTCTGAATGAGTATCGGCTTTTTTGCCAAAAAGTTTTTCAAATGCCATAATCCTGATTATAAAGGTATGTTACTATGTTTTTTGGGAGGATTAACCACCTTTTTGGTTTCCAATGCCTGGAACGCACGAATAACACGGAAACGTGTATTACGAGGTTCGATAACGTCATCGATATAACCATAAGAGGCTGCCTGATATGGATTAGCGAATTTGTCTTTATACTCATTCACTTTTTCACTTACGAAGGCTGCTTTTTCTTCCGGATCAGTAATTTTAGAAATAGCGCGTCCTTCCAATACTTCAATAGCACCTGCTGCACCCATAACGGCGATCTCAGCGGTTGGCCATGCGTAGTTAAAGTCACCACGAAGTTGTTTACAACTCATTACGTCGTGAGCACCACCATAAGACTTACGGATAGTTACGGTAACCTTAGGCACTGTAGCTTCACCATAAGCAAACATTAATTTAGCACCGTGAGTAATGATACCTGCGTATTCTTGTCCTGAACCAGGTAAGAATCCCGGTACATCAACCAAAGTCAAAATAGGAATATTGAATGCATCGCAGAAACGAACGAAACGGGCTGCTTTACGTGAAGCATCGCAGTCGAGTACTCCGGCAAGGAAATTAGGCTGATTAGCCACAATTCCGGTAGGAGCACCGTTGAAGCGGGCAAAACCCACCAGAATGTTACGGGCATAGTGCCGGTGAACTTCCAGGAATTCATCATTATCTACAATAGCGTGAATAACGTCCTTCATGTCATAAGGCATGTTCGGATTATCCGGAACGATCGAGTTCAATTTATCATCAAGACGAACGATAGGATCTGTATTTTCGAACAAAGGAGCTTCTTCCAGGTTGTTCGAAGGTAAGTAAGAAAGTAATTTGCGGATAAGCATCATACCTTCTTCTTCGTTTTCTGCTTTGAAGTGTGACACACCCGATTTGCGTGAGTGAACATCGGCACCACCAAGGTCTTCGGTAGTGATATCTTCACCGGTTACTGATTTCACAACCTTAGGTCCTGTTACGAACATATAGCTGTTGTCTTCAGTCATCAATACAAAGTCGGTAAGGGCAGGAGAGTACACAGCACCACCGGCACAAGGTCCGAAGATTGCTGAAATCTGAGGAATAACTCCCGAAGCCATAATATTACGTTGGAAAATTTCGGCATAACCAGCCAGTGAAGTTACACCTTCCTGAATGCGGGCACCACCCGAATCGTTGATACCAATCATAGGACAACCCATTTTCATGGCCATATCCATTACTTTACAGATTTTTAATGCCATTGTTTCAGACAATGAACCACCGAATACAGTAAAGTCTTGTGCAAATACATAAACAGTACGACCATCGATAGTACCGTGACCGGTGATTACACCATCACCCAGGTATTTTTCTTTTTCCAGACCGAAGTTGTTGCAACGATGTGTTACAAACATATCCAGTTCTTCGAAACTACCTTCGTCTAACAACATTTCCAGACGTTCACGAGCTGTAAACTTGCCTTTTGCATGTTGCGAAGCAATTCTTTTTTCGCCACCACCCAATTTAGCTTGAACGCGTAAATCGATGAGGTTTTTTACCTTTTCCTGATTTTCCATTTTTTTTGTGTCTATAGCCAACAATTGTTATATATAGGTGCAAAATCTCCTGTAAGCACCAATCAATTCGTTGACCGATTAGCTAATTATTTGTTTGGATTCTCGCAAAGTTCGGTTAGTACGCCGAAAGTTGATTTTGGGTGTAAGAAAGCAATGTTTAAGCCTTCAGCACCTTTACGTGGTTGTTTATCAATCAGTCTTACTCCTTTTTCTGCAACGAAATCAAGAGCAGCCTGTAAACCTTCTACGGCAAAAGCAATGTGATGTACACCTTCGCCTTTGTTTTCGATGAATTTTCCAACAGGACCTTCTGGATCGGTTGATTCCAATAATTCAAGTTTGGTTTGGCCTACTTTAAAAAAAGCGGTTTTTACTTTTTGTTCCGGAACTTCTTCTACTGCGTAACAAGTTAATCCTAATACAGTTTCGTAGTAAGGAATAGCAGTTTCAAGACTTTTAACTGCAATGCCTAAATGCTCGATATGAGTCGGTTTCATAAGATAAAAATATTATAATTTGATAATTTGGATCAAAGATTCTTTTTTCTAAACAGTCGTAAAATCAGTTTATAACCAAAACCAATTACTGAAATTTTTCCTTATTTCAAAGGAAGTGCAAATTTACATCAATTATTCTTCATTATCAACGAAATAGGCAATAATTTTTCATATTTTTTCTTGTTGTTGATTATCAGAAAGATAGAAACCCTATACTAAATGAGGTTAAAATGAGATTCAAAAAACAGCTTGTTAGCACTAAAAACAGATTCTCTTACATTTTTTATTTTTTCAAGCTAAAATAGTGCTGATTGCAAATTAAAGCACTTGATTCGAAATTCTTTTGTAAGAAACCGAATTAAAGCGATTGTTATCGCGAGACGCAGGATTCTATTATTGAAAAAAGCCGTTTGGGCATTTTATGGATAAAATAAGGAGAACCTCAGTCTGAATTTATTTTTTTTGTTCGGTTTTTTTTATTTGTCTGCTTGCGTTTTTATCCGTTCAGATAGCTTCCCCGGCAATCCGTCTGTCTCGTTTTGTCTCTCTTTCTTTTTGCTTTTCAGAAGAAAGTTCGCGGAGTTTCTCCAGATAGTCATTAAAGGGCAGGTTTATATATTCTTCAGAAAAGCCGTAATCTATAAATTCTTCCACGTATTCGCATTCTTCTTTAAATAAATAATATTCTTCACCTAATAGCATAGCAAATACCACCCATTCATCGGAAGTAAAGTCGAGTAATTCGGGATAGTATTTGAAATAAATATTCTGAACAACATTGAAAAACTCCGATTGCCGCTTTTCTTTCCATTCGAAGAACTCAAGTTTTGCCGTATTAATTATCTCTGCTTCCGCTTTCCAGTCGTTGGCATTAAAATGCCAGTAAGAGGGCGGGGTATTTGGATCCCGTAGTTTCGGTTCTTTCGGACGAGCGTATATTTTTGCCCATTCATCCAGCTGTGGATAAATATTCCGTACATTAACTCCTTTTTTATGGTTGCTCACTAACCCGTAAACTTTGGTAAGGAATACTTCCGTGCAGGCAATATAGAGCAAATCTTCAATACGTTCAAGTACTTTGGGGCGCATTTCGGTTCTTAATACAGGATATTGTTTGTACATCAACTTTCGCAGGGCAGGAGTGATCCTTCTCTTTATTTTAGGATGTACGCTTGAGATGAGATGGAGTATATCCTTGTTTTTTTCGAAATATTCCAACACTTCAGCCGGCAAAAAATCTTTATTCTGATTTGCCCATGTCTCAAATTTTGAATCATTTTCTTCATCGTAAATCATAAGCCATTACTTTTATAATCATAAAACCGTTTATGCCGTTATTTTGTTTTCAGACTGGTTTCTGATTTCTGGAATCGTCTTTTTATCAAGCAAAAATTGCATGCAACTGTTAGACTATTATGTAGTTATTTTCGCTTTTGTTCCCTCCGGTTATCATCCGGCATGTTTTTGTTCCAGATAGTCTTTATCGGGCAGGTCGATATATTCTTCGGGAAAGCCAGATTTGATAAATTCTTCAATATATTCGCAGTGCGATTTGAAAAAGTCATACTCATGATTCATCGCGGCAGTAAATATCACACTTTCGTCGGAACTTAAATTGAGTAATTCGGGATAATGTCGGGAATAGATATGCTGAAGCAGATTGATAAAGTCCGATTTCCGGTTTTGTTCCCGTTGGAAGAATCCGGATAGCCTGGCATTTTCTGTTTTTGCGGTAGTTTTCCATTCGGTATCGCTGAGTTGCCAGTGGGTAGGTGGATCATTTTCATTCACTGTCGATGGTTTCGGCGGATTACAGTAAAATTCGGCCCATTTGTCCAGGTCAGGATAAAAGTCCCGTACATTGGCACCTGACTTATGCCGGTATACTAAGCTGTACATTTTCATCAGGAATATAACAGTGCCGGTAACATTCAGTATACTATCGATAAACTTCATGATCAACGGACGTATTTCGATTTTTAATGTCGGATATTGCCTGTACATCAAGCTTCGCATGGAAGGAGTGACCTCTTTGTTTATCTCGGGATATGCTCCTGAGCTGAGATGAAACAGATCGCTGTTTTTTTTGATAGACTCCAGTATCTCCGGCGTAAAAAAATTCCGGTTAAGACTGATCCACTCATCAAATTTTTTATCAGCTTCTTTATCATAAATCATAGTGTGTGGTTTAATTATTGAAAAAAATATTTATTCGTTTGTGCTGTTTTTGTGCTGTCTTTAGATACGGAGGGTTATTGGTCTGTACGATCTGTATAAAGGCGGTATTTTTTGCAAAGCTTTTTGAATACACTAGTATGTATTTATGATGTGTATAAGCTGTCGGAATATTCAATCGGTAAAAGCACTCCGACCCGGAACAGTGGTATAGGGGATGGTGGAGAGAATATTTTTTTTGATTTTTTTAGTCTGTTGAATGCCGATTTGGTATTCTATCTGCAAAAATCGTGCACAATAGTTGGACAGATATATATGTCATCGAACATTTTCTGAGTCTTGGACGGGGTTGGTTTACTCAAATTAAGCGCCTTAGATCTTATTCTATGTTAATAACTCCGGTTTGTTCAGTGAATCAACTTTGAAGAATGTATGAAACGGGTAAGTAGCATTTGCTTATTGAAGAATGTGTGTAGACTGGATTTCTACCTACAGTATATAAATGTAAGCTGCTGTTCCGATTGATAATAGAGTAATAAAAGAAATAAATGCCGCAGGCAATATAAAAGTTAACAAATTGGTTATGAGTGATAAATAAAGAATGCCGGAATCAAGACATCGGGTACAAACCGATGCCGGTTTGATTGTGCTGCTTTTCGTTCAGATGGCTTCTCCTGCAATCCGTCTGTTCCGTTTTTCCCATGCCTTTTTTGATGTCTTTGGACTAATTTCCATACATTTATCTATGTATTTATCAAAAGGCAGATTTATATATTCCTCGGGAAAATTGTAATCTATAAACCCTTCCACATATTCACATTCCGATTTAAATCTGTTGTATTCTTCAGCAATTATTTTGGCAAATAATACCCATTCGTCAGAATTTAAATCGAGCAATTTGGGATAATGCCAGAAACAGATATCTTGAAGCAGGTTGACAAACTCCGATTTCCTGCTTTGTTCCCATTGAAAAAACTCAAGCATTTCAGCATTTTGTTTTTTTGCAGCTACTTGCCATTGGGCATTACTGAGTTTCCAATGAGGGGGTGGAATATGTTCGTCCACAAAATATAGTTTTGGCGGGCAGGCATACACTTTGGCCCATTCATCCAGGCAGGGAAATATATCACGCACATTTTTACCTATATTATGTGTGTGTAATAGCTTACAAATTTTAGTCAGGAATACTTCTGTGCAAGCAACACAAAGCATATTTTCGAGACGCCTGACTACTAATGGACGCGTTTCGTTTCTTAATGCCGGATATTGTTTGTACATCAAATCTTGCAGGGCAGGAGTAATCAGCCTGCTAGTCCGGGAATATATTTCTGTACTGAGATTAAACAGATTGTTGTTTTTTTTTGGGAGATTCCAGTATCTCCAGTGAAAAAAAACCGGTTAGGGATGTTCCGGAAATTAAACTCATTATTGCCTTGCTCAATGTAAGGCATACTATATCGCTTCAATGTCGATAAAGACGTTTATGAATACGTTTATAAATATGTTTTACTGCGTGCTCCCTCGCGGGCAAGGCAAATTAGTGCTTTTTTCAACAAAAACTGTTCAGAATAGATCTGATATATGTTGTTTGGTGTCACAATCTTACTATTGTGGGTCTGGTTAGCCCGTACGATTTTGAAACTTCATATCCTTTTTTTTGTATTTAATCAAGTAATCTCAGGTAGTTAGCCATGGAGACAGCCTGATGCTGGTTGTTCGAATTAAGTTTTGGAAAAAGCCGCGTAAAGCGGCTTTTGAGACCACTGAGTTTGATTTTTAATATGTCCGGTAAATTCCCCAGATTGGGGCTTTTATTCAACAATATGAGTAATTCCAGTTGTGTTTCGCGCAATTTGGGTTTGTTACCGTTTATAAATCGTTTTTCTACACGGTTGTTGTGTTCGTTCACTAGCAAAAGCTGACGATTATGACAAAATTCTTTGGGTTTAAAGCCATGAAGTAGTTCCGACTGTACCATAATTAACCAGGGGTTGCCCAAATCGTCCATTTCAATCAACTTTACACGAACAAGGTAGAGGTCATGCTGATTATGTCTGTTTTTCAACCAATGAAGCGTATACATAACTAATTTGTGGCGTTGCTCCAAAGACAAGGACATCAGGGTTTCAAAATACAGAATGATCGACTCTATATAGTGATACATGTCTTTTTTATTGCAATGTCGATAAAGGTTTTTCCAGTTATCGGGATCATTCAATCGGATCATTGGGCTGGCAAGTCTGTGTTCGTAAGCCGAGAAATGTGCCACAAATCGGCTCTCTTTCATGTCGAACAAACTATAACTTTTGTTTTCACACTGTGCATAATGATGCATATATTTAATATGCATTTGTTTACGATGATTCATTTCGGCACTTACCAGGCAACTGTAATATAATAACATATTATTCCATTCTGTTGCTAAGG